>CAMDHJ010000120.1 GCA_945897865.1 Tepidiphilus sp. J10 | reverse complement strand
AGATCAACGACGAAGCCGGTATCGGTCAGATAGGCGGAGAGCAGATCACGCAACGCGGGATCGTCATCCACCACCAGGATGCGCGAGGGTGGGTTCATGGCGGCAGTGTAATCGCGACGCCGGCTGGCGGACTTGGCTGGCTACGCGCTGATACAAAGCGATACACGCCGCTACATGGGGGCAAACGCGCGGCTACACGACCCGCCCAGAATGGGCAGCGTCGAAACCGAAGTGAACTTGCCCCTGAATCTCGAATGGCCATGAAAAACGCAATCCTCCCCATCCTGCTCTGTCTCCTGCTCGCGCCGGCCATCGCCGTCGCGGCGGACGGAGCGGGGGAGGGGGCGACGCGCCGATCGCTGGACCTCTCACTGCCACGCGATGCTCTGCCCGAAACCTGGAGTCCGCCGTCCGCCGGAATTGGAAGTACCACGCCACTGCCCGACCTGGGCGGCCCGCGCATGGGCAATTCCAACCCCGCGCGGCACGGCGGACACCGGGGTGACCTGCGCCAGGGCGACCTGCCTTATGGCGCCGGTTACGAAGCCAGGCAAAGTGGTGGCGGTGGCCATGGGCGGGGCGGCGGACGGGGACGCTGAAGTTCGACACTCCTCTAAATTGATCGAAAGGAAAGCATCATGAAAAAGACAGTTCTTCACACCCGGATTGCCCTGGTGGCGCTGGCCACCCTGACCCCGACGCTAGAGGCCCAGGCCCGTGGCGGTGGGGGCGGTGGCATGGGCGGCATGAGTCAGGGCGGCTACGGCCAGATGGGCGGCCAGAGCCGAGGCCAGCAACAAGGCGACATGAGCCGTACCCGCACCCGCGATGCCTCTCAGGATGGCGCCATGCAACAGGACCGGCAGATGCGCCAGGAGCAGCGGCAGGCCGAGGTGGAGGACGGGACCATGGAACAGCGCCGCGAGATGCGCCAGGAGCAGCGACAGCAGGCCGTCCCTGAGGCCGCGACAACGACCGTTACGCCTTGAACGTTATCTCCTTCCTCGCAAGGGGAGGTAACCCCCATTCACCAGGACAGTTGCTGCAGCCAGTCCGCCAGCATGCGGGTTCCGGCCGTGCGCAGGCCGGGGCCGATTTCTTGGCTCTGCGCGCGCAGAGCCGGGATGTTGATGCCGGCGGACGTTCAACGCTTTGAGCGGCACGTCGCTCTCCGGGCTGCACAAGCGGGAGAAATGGCTGGGGCAGGCCGAAGCGCTGCGGGATGGCAGCCCACTCCTCGCGGTTGCAAAGGACCTTGGCATCCATGTCGCGATGGCTCATCGCTGGCGCCACCGTTTCCTGGCTGGGTGTCAATGCCGATTCAAAACTGACACGCTGCGCCATTTACGCCTCCAGGGGGGCATTTCCCTGGTCTCATCGAATTCACGACACTTCCATGGCCCCCACCATGGCTTCGATTTTGATGGCCGATGGCTGCGCGATGCAGGCTGCGCGGCACAGGGCGCAGCCCACACAATGTTCGGGGTCGATGCGCGGGCGATACATGTCCCAGACTAGCGCACCGGGGATAGGGCAACTGCCTTCGCATGCACCGCATTCCGGGCCTTGGTGGGGCAGACAGGCATGTGTGTCGATGGTCACCCGGGCGAAGGGTCGGGGCAGAGCCGAAGGGGCATCCTTCGTGTCTGCCCCCCGCGCGTGTTGCTTTAGCGCGCCTGGTTCGCAGGCAGCGACACACGGCCATGCCTCACACAAATGACAGCCCTTGTGTAGGAGGTCCATGGCGGGGGTGCCAGCCACGGTGATGCCCAGCCGGGCCGCGAGGGGAAAGATCACTTCGTGGGGGCAGGCGGCAATACAGGCCCCGCACCGGGTGCAAGCGAGCAGGAAGGCCAGTTCGTCCTGCGCGTAAGGCGGCCGAATCCAGTGCGTGGCCTGCCGGGTGACCTTGGCATCGCAAAGCTTGACGATTTTTTCGCCCGTGTTGCGAAAGGCCTGCTGGAAGAATGCGCGGCGATCCATCGGTGTTCCTTCGGTTAAAGGCGCATCAACATCGGCTGCATCAGCAACCAGAGGTTGAAACCGGACATGCCGGCGGCGAACAGCAGCATGGGGAAGAGCCGCCAGCCCTGACCGGCCCGCTCCGCTTCCAGCAACGCGGCACCGCGCTGGCGCACGATGCGCACGGCGACGAGAAAACCCAGTACCAGCAGGCCGGCTTGCAAGGCGAAGATCGTGTCCTGCCAGGTGAGCATGTTCATATGGCGTATCTGCTTTTCCGCCATGCTGAAAGGCAGCGCGCTCGTTCCCAGCGGGTTTTGCACTACTCGGCTCACACCCGCGCTTTCGCGCACCAGATGATTGAGGTTGTGCGCCATGTGATAGGCAAACGCGAGCGGGAGCGCGGCGAAGGCGAAGGTGGCCAGGTATCGCTTGAACGGCAGGCGGCTTGGCGTCAGGCGGCGGGTCGCCGCCGCCATGAGGGCATAGACCCCGGCCACGGCGGCGAGGCAGGCCAGAAGCCCGAGGCTGAAGCTCCACGGCAGGCGGCCGCTGTCGCCGATAACGCGGGCCAGGTCGCGCATCCAGTCTTCCCAGAAGGGCATCATGGACAGCCCGTGCAGGGCGGTGAGCGCCAGCAATGCGAGCATGAAGACGGCTTCGTCCCACTGCGGGCGCGCGCCCTGTTCGGCCTCGATGCCGGGGGGGCGCAGGCGCCAGGCAATGTTGCCGTGCGGGCAGCTTTGGGCGCAGTTGCCGCAGGACGTGCAGTAGGTGTTCTGTTGAAGCCGCCCCATCACCAGACCGGTGGGGCAAGGTTCCACGATCGCGTTGCCGTGATGGCAATCCAGGGTTTCGCAGCGGGCGCAAAGGTCGGCGTCGATGGGGCGCAGTTCCACCGCCGCCAGTTGCGAATAGGCTCCCACGGTGCGGCCCACCGGACAGAAGTAACGGCAAAACGCCTTGCGCCGGAACACCGCGAGCGAGGCCGTGGCCAGCACCACGATGAGGAGCGCCAATAACGCCGTGGCATAGGGGTCGAGGGTGATGCCCAGGCCGAGTTCGAGCCAGGTCAGGCCGACGAGCAACCCCATGGCTGGCCAGACGCCGCGCAGCCCGCGCGGTACGCGCAGATTGAGAGAGTTGTTGGGTTCCGCGCGGCCCCCTATCTTTCGTCTGACCAGCCACTGCGCCAGCGCGTCCCAGGGACAGACCGCGCACCAGGCCGAGCCGAGAAAGAAGATCGAGAACACCAGCCCGCTCCACCACAGGTTCCAGGTCAGCACGCTAGCGAGGTTCCGTTCCGGGATCGGCGTGCCGAAGAGGCCGGCGGCAATCACCAGCAGAAACAGCGAAACCGTCACGAGTTTCAAGGCAAGGCGGATGCCGGGACCGGCTGCCCATACGCGGTTGCCGATCAGCGGCAGCCGCAAGACCGGCCTGCCCATGCCTGACGCGGCAAGAGGCGCGCGCACGGCCCAGACCAGGGTCAGCAGCATCAGGGCGAGGATGGCCAGTCCCCAGGATTCCGGCAGCCCCGGATGGGTCATGATGAATGATCCGTCCGCGCTGCAATAGATCATGCGCCAGCCCGCCCGCTACGTTTCTCCGCGCGCGGCAGGCGCTTCTTCTGCACCAGATTGACACCGATCAGGATGGCGGCGATCACGCCCACGGCGATGCCGAGGGGGCCGACCGACAGGGGTTCGCCGATGCGCAAGGGGAAATCGATGAGGTAGGGCTCGCCACCCGCCTCGAATTCCGCTGTGATGATGTAGTCGCCTTCTTCCTTGAAGATGAAGCCCTGGCGGTGGGTGTTGTCATTGGGGCGCTGCACGCCCAGCACTTCCTTGCGGCTGGGGTGCCAATTGTCCAGCCAGCCGTCGTCGCGCACGCTGAAGGTGATTTCCCCTTCAAAGGGTGTTCCGTCGTCGAGCCGGGTGGCATAGACGCTGACGCGGCCCGCTTCGTTGGGCTTGGGGAACGCGGGGAAGGCCATGTAGCTGACGAAATACGCGCCAATCTGCGTTTCCACCTGCATGCTGGGCGGCGTGTTGGAATCTTCGTTCAGGCTGTAGGTGGGGCGGCCCAGCACATGGTGTGCCCCGGCAAACTGGCAGGGCAGGAGCACGAGCAGCCATAAGAAAATCAGGTGCTTCATACCTTGTGCTTGACCACCGTGCCCTGCGCGCGATCGACGATCCAGATCGGCAGGCTGGGTTCGGGGCAGACTTCCACGCACAGGCCGCAGCCCACGCATCCGTCCTTGATGACGGGCCGGTACTGGTTCCACATCTCGAAGCCGATGGCCCGCTCGCCCAGGGGGCAGACGCTCACGCAGGCACCGCAGATGCCGCGATCCACCCAGGGGTAGCAGGCGGCGCGGTCGATCTGGGCGATGCCCATGTCGATCTCGTTCAGGGGCGTTTCGACCAGGGCCTCGGTGGGACAGGCCACCATGCACTTGTTGCACAGGGTGCAGCCCTTCTCCTCGGGGTTGATGTACGGCGTGTTGGCCTTGCCGCCGCCATCGCGGTCATGAAAGCGGATGCAGCGCGGCGGGCAGACTTCACCGCACAGGCCGCAGCCGATACACGCGGCGACAAAGGCGGCATCGTCCTTCAGGGCCCCCGGCGGGCGGATGTGGTTGCGTTCGTTGTTGCGTCCGGGGCTGCGTATTTGCGCGCGGGCTTCCGGCGTCGTCAGGCGGGCCATGCCATAGGGCAGGCTGGCGGCGGCCAGCAGGGCCGCGCCGCGGATCAGGCGTTGCAGTGCGCTACGGCGCTGCATCAATGGACCCCTTTTCAGAATGGGCGCGGAGGTATTGTTTGCCCAGGTGGCCGGGGCCTTGTTCCGGGATGTCCGTGGGGCGCAGCACGAAGGTCATGGCCTGGGTGGGGCAGACCGCGATGCAGGCTGTGCAGTTGTTGCATTCCTGGCCGAAATGGTCGCGCAGCGGGTCGAGGCCGAATTCGCAGACCGCATTGCACTTGGCGCAATCGTTGCAGCTTTCCGCGATGCGGCGGATGCGCACCAGGCGATAACGGCCCAGCAGCGAATAGAGCGCGCCGCCGGGGCAGACATAGCGGCAGAATCCCCGGCGCGCGACCAGGGTGTCGAACAGCAGGGTGCCGACGAAGAACAGCGTGCCGGCCCCGAATCCGCCCAGGGCAAACGCGTAATACAGCTCGCGCCCGACGATGGCGGGCGGATAGATCGCCGCCATCAACACCGAGCCGGTGGCGGCGGAGAGCAGCAGCCCCACGCCCAGCACCGCGTATTTCAGGCGGCGGTCGAAATGGCGGTTGCCCACCTTGAAGCCAAGGCGGGAAAGCCAGGTGGAGACATTGGTGTTGAGCTCATACAACAATGTGGCGGGACAGATCCAGCCGCAGAAAAACCGCCCCAGCAGCAGCGTGAACAACACGGGAATGAGGGCCGTCAGCAAGAACGGCGCATACACCTTGAGCCCAGCCGCCATCTGCCCGGCCACGGCGAGCGGGTCGCTCAACTGCAAGCCGAAGAAACTGCCCGACCAGGTGTTACCCTTGATCGCATCCAGGTCTTCCGCCGGGTCTTCCGTGAAGACGGCGGTGAGGGTTTCCATCACGTCGTAGAGCTGCTTTTCCGAGGGGGCGAGCAGGTCATAGGCATGCGCGGCGGTGAAGGTCTGGTAGACATGCATGAAAGGCAGTGCCACCAGCATCGCGAACACGATGGAAAGACTCAGCCAGCGCAACTTGTTGAGGTGTCGCCAGAGAAAAAACGGTTTCGGTGTACCCATCGGGTGGCTCATTGAAATTGGCTAACTGAAGTCGGCTAACCGTAGTCCGGAATGATGCGGATGGCCTGGGGAATCTGGATGCAGGAGCGCTCGCACAGGCCGCAGCCGACGCAATCTTTCAGCACCCGCGGCTGTTCCAGGCGGCCCACACGGATCGCCACGTCCTGCAAGGGGCAGGCGCGGTAGCAGACGCCGCAGGTCTTGCCCTGATACGACAGGCACAGCCGTTCATCGATCCGCGCCCGGCCCATGCGCACCTTGCCGAGGATGGGCGCCAGTTCACGCGCCACCGGCTGGATGGCATCGGTAGGGCAGACCTCACCGCACTTCATGCACAGGATGCAGGCTTGCTCGCGCGGCACGATGTAGGGCGTATCCAGCGAGCGCAGCCCGTTCTCGTGGCCGAAATACTGGATGCAGCGATTGGGGCAGATCTCGCCGCATTGCCCGCAGTGGATGCAATGCGCCAGGAATTCTTCTTCCGGACGCGCGCCCGGCGGCCTGAGATAGCGGATCGAGCGCGTGGGTTGGCGTGTGGGCACCCCCGGGCGTGCTTCGGCCAGCAGCGGGCTCAGCGCCGTCGCGGCGGCGGCGCCGAGCAGGGCGTCAAGAAAGGTTCTGCGCTGCATGGATATTGACGCGGAAATTTCTCGACCTAACCCGCCTCATATCTTCTCCACGCGCGCCGCGAGTTTCTTGAAGTCCACCTGTCCCGACACCAGATCCCAAACACGGCTGGAGGTCTTGTTGACCAGCCACTTGTTCTTCTTGGGATCGGCACTGTCGGCCACCGACAGGTTCCAGGGGCTGAACAGATAGCCGCGCGGCACACTGTTGCGCGCCGGCTTGACCAGGCTGTGGGTGCCGACCTGAGCGCGCGCCTCGAAGAAACCCCGGCGCGTCACCAGGCGAACCTTGTCGCCGTCCTTGATACCGAGTTCCTTCGCATCCTGCTCGTGCATCTCCACATACATCTCCGGCACCAGGCGCCGCGTGGTGGGGCTGCGGTTCGACTTGGCGGTGTGGAAGTGCTCGTACACCACACCCAGGCCCAGCCAGTAGGGGTATTTGTCCTTGGGCACGGCATCCCAGGACTTGCCCCGGAACTTCATGTCGGGCAGGTCGGGAGTCAAGCCCTTGTCGCGCGCCTCCTTGAGCAAGGCCAGGTTGTCGATGGTGTACATGCCTTTCTTGACGCCGAACTCCATCAGCTTGGCCGTGATCGCCTCGCGGTCGGTGTAGTCCTGCTGGCAGAGTTGCATGTGCACCTTGCCGTCCTTGGTGCGAAAGTAGCCGTATGGCCGGTTGGTCCACTGGTTTTCCTGGTTCATGTAGCGGCGCTTGGTGCCGCCCTCCCGGGCAATCTGGTAGGTCGGGGCGGGCCACATGATGCCCCGTAGTTCGGCAAGCTGTTCGTACGGGCTGAGCTTGTCCGCCTTTTCCACTTCCAGGATGCCGGTGAGGTCCACATCGGTGCCAGCGCTGGCCCGGCACACGTCGCGGAAGACTTCTTGCGAATCGTAGGTGCCGTCCTTGAGTTTCTTGTAGGGGAAGATGGCGTCCGCATCCAGGCCCAGCAGGTGGGCGATTTCCTTGCCCTTGTCGATCACCATGTCCATGTCGGGGCGGCAGCCGGGCGGCGGCTCGGCTGCTTTCTGGTTGATGTTGATGCGTCGCTCCGAGCTGATGTAGGTGCCTTCCACCTCGCCCCAGGTGGCGGCGGGGAAGATCACGTCGGCATACAGGTTGTTGGGCGCGTGCCGGTAGATTTCCTGCACCACGTTGAAGGTCTTCAGGAGCGCCGGACGCACCAGGTTGTTCTGGTCCGGCAGGTCGATGTGGGTGGCATAGACCCAGAACATGGCCTTGAGGTCACCCTTGAGCGCGCGTTCCAGCATGCCGACGGCAAAACCGGGGTTCTGCGAGTTCAGCGCCCGCTCCAGATTTTTCTCCGGCACGCGCCAGGCCTTGGCCATCTTGAGCCGGTGCAGTGGGTTATCCAGCGGCTCGTTGAACGGCAGCCGGCCGGTGAGGCCGCCGGTAAAGCGCTCACCCATGGCGTTGGGCTGGCCGGTCATGGAGAACGGGCCGCAGCCGGGTTTGGCCAGGTTGCCGGTCAACGTGCACAGGTTGATGATCGAGATGACGTTGTTCTGCCCGTGGATGTGCTGGTTGTAGCCAATACCCCACATCATCAGCACGCCGCCGTGGCCGTCCTTGCCCCGGGCCAGACGCTTGCGCGTGGCGTCGGCGAACATCTTCGCCACAAGACGAATCTTCTCGGGCGGCACTTCGTCGGTGCCCATTCGGTCTTGCACCTGCTCGGGACTGTAGTGCGCCAGTACGCCATCCACATATTCCTTCCAGCCGGTGGTATGGGCTTTCAGGAACTTCCAGTCGATCACGTCCTCGTGCTCCTTGAGCAACACGTGGGCAATGGCGTTGAGAAAGCTGATGTCACCGTTGAGCACGGGCACATCCACATGGTTTTTCGGGTTGATGTCCGCGTAGCCCTTGCTGGTGCCGGTGTAGCGTGGGTCGGCCACCACGGTGGAGATGTTGGTTTTTTTCTTGTGGTCGGCGCAGCGCCAGAAAATGATGGGATGCGCCTCGCGGGCGTTGTGCCCGAAGTGCATGATCATGTCCGACAACTCGATGTCCTCGTAGGCCATCGGCGGCGTGTCCGAACCCAGGGTCGCGTAATAGCCGGTCACCGCCGAGGTCATGCACATGCGGGCATTGGCCTCGATGGTGTTGGAGCCCAGCACGCCCTTCATGAACACGTTCTCCAGGTACTGGCCCTCCATGGTGAGCTGGCCGGAACCGTACAGCGCAATGCTGTTGCCGCCGTACTTTTTGGCGAAGTGGGCGACCTTGTGCGCCGTCATGTCGGACGCCTTCTCGTAGGGCACGCGCACGAAGTGCTGCTCGTCGAAGGAACCCTTGGTCTTGCTGATGAAGTCCATGTCACCATGGCCCGGCTTGTTCCATTCCTCCCACACGTCCTTGCGCACATAGGGGTCGCCCTGCATGCGGTCGACGTAGATCGGCTCGGCGGCGGTCAGGCCCTTGATGCACTGCAAGCCGAAGTTGGTGGGGTGGTCCTTGTCCGGTTGCATGGAGACGATCTTGCCGTTCTCCGAGATGATGACCGTGCCGCAGCCCACGCCGCAGTACGGGCACTGGGCAATGGCCGTGGTGCGCTTGGTGGCGGCTGCCCCCGGCGGCAGCGGGGCGGCTTCGAGTTCCGGATTGCCGCCGACCATCAGGCTTGCGCCAACGGCGGAACCAGTGATGAAGGCGCTTCCCTTGAGGAAGTCGCGGCGGTGCATTTTGATTCGTTTCATTGGTCCAGCCCTCCAGGGGTGTGCATGGTCATGGCGATGTTCCCTCTCACTGCTTCGCACTCATGGAGCGCATGTAAACGATGATGTCGTCGATTTCCTGGTCGGACAGGTTGGCCATTGAAGCCGGCCCCTTGAAGCCGAGCATGCGGGTGTTGGAACGGCCTTCCTTGATGGTGGTGCGGATGTAGCCATCCGAGACCCGGTCCATGAAACCCGAACGGCCAATTGCCGTGCCTGGCCCGCCCGTCTCATAACCCTCCCCCACGCCGCCGTGGCAGGTGGAGCAGATGTATTCGTACCACTGGCTGCCCAGACGCGGGTCGCCCCGCGCCTCTGGTTGCGCATCCACCTCCGCGCTGCGATCCGGCAGGGTGGCGAACGAGCGCAGGTAGGCAATGATCGCGTTGACATCGTGCTCAACCAGATGTGCGAAGGGGGGCATGCCCGTGCCTTCACGCCCGCCGACGATATTGGCGCGCAGGAAATTGTCTGAACTGAGGCTCAGGAATTCCGGGTTGGTGAGCGAAGGCGCGAATCCCGCCTTTCCTATCGCGTCGGCCTGATGGCAGGCAGAGCAGTTTTCCTCATAAATCTGCCGGCCTTTTTTGATGAGTGCCTGGTCAGCACTGTTTGCCGATAGCGCAAACAAATATAGCGGCATCAATAGAACAGCCTTGCCTGCACTGGATAACGCAAACCTGATTGGTTTTTTCATGGATTCCTCCTTAGTTGCGGCAGGGGAATTTAGCGCTACCTTCATGCGTGTGAGCAATCCAATGAATCAACTACTCACTTATGGGTAGGGGATATTGCTGCAGATGTTCCGGTGGGTGGGCTTTCCAAAATCTCGGCCATCGCGAGCCGAGGACATCTTCAAAAGAGGAACCGGACGAGCAGTTCATGTGGGCTGAAGCCCATTCACCAGGACAGTTGCTCCAGCCAGTCCGCCAGCATCCGGGTTCCGGCCGCACGCAGGCCGGAGCCGACTTCTTGGCTCTGCGCACGCAGGGCCGGGATGTCGATGCCGGCGGCGGACAGCTCGCAGGTGTGGCCGATCAACCATTGCTCGATGCGGCGGCTATCCGCCTCGGCGTGGAACTGGAGCGCCAGGACGTTGCTGCCCAGGGAGAAGGCCTGGTTCTCGTAAATTTTGCTGCTGGCCAGAAGTTGCGCGCCTTGCGGCAGGTCGAAGGTGTCGCCGTGCCAGTGCAGCACCGGCTGCGAAGCAAGCGCGGCGACGCTGGAGCGCGCTCCAGCGTCGGTGAGGCGGATGCCGCTCCAGCCAATTTCCTTCTTGCCACCGGGATAGACGCGAGCGCCAAGCGCCGACGCGATAAGCTGCGCACCGAGACAGATGCCCAAGGTGGGGCACCCCGCTACCAGGCGATTTTTCAGCGCCAGGAGTTCTTCCTTGAGGAACGGATAACGCTCTGTTTCGTAAACCCCGATGGGGCCACCCAGGATTACAGCAAGGTCGGCCTCCCGCATGGAATCCGCAAGATCGTCGATACCGGCGTCCAGGGTGGATACCGTCCACCCCCGTTGCGTCAGCACTTCGCCAAAAATGCCAGTATCTTCGAAGGCCATATGGCGGATGACTGCCACACGGCGGGGTGTCATTGGATTGACCATTGCCATTCTCCCTGCTTGAAAAAAAAGATAAGTTGCGCCTAGCGGCATTCGCCCGTCATGAAAGCGGAAGCGCGGTACGGATGCCTTGACTTCGATCAGTGCGGGGGATGTGGCAACCGGAAGGTACCGGCGGCGACGGGCGTCCAACGACCATTTTTTGAATCCACCATGTTCCTTCATAGCGACTGTTGTTCATCCCTTCGCCACCTCGCCTCATCGGCCACGATGGCCGACGGCCTGTTGCGCTTCGGCGTGGTCGCACAGCCCAACAAGCACGGCCCCCCAATCCTTTTTCGCTGACGTAGCAGTGACCGCGCCCCGGCGTGGGTTCCATCCATTTTCAGGCGAAGAAGGGCCATGAACACTCACACCATTCAATTTGCTTCCGCGACCACGTGGCCTCCCGTTTCCGACGTCGATCCCATCGTCGGCGGCCGTGTCGAACTGCAACTCCTCACTACCCTCAAGTGCAACCTGAAATGCAGCTATTGCTCGCTGGGCGTAGGCGAGGTGCTCGGCACCCAGACCGAGCTGAAATACGACATCGACCAACTCACCGCCTTCGTCGACAAGCACCTGCGCGACAAGGAGGTCTATGTCACATTCTATGGCGGCGAGCCGACGCTGAACCGGGCCATGATGGAAAACGTCATGCGCCGTTTTCCGGAATTCCGTTTCCAGTTGCAGACCAACGGCACGCTGTTGGACAGCCTGCCCGACTGGATGCTGCACCGGCTGTCCAATATCCTGGTTTCCATCGACGGCGGCGAGCAGACCACCGATGGCTATCGTGGGCGTGGTGTCTGGCGCCAGGTGCTGAAGAACGTGGCGCACGTGGGCGACCGCCTCGGCGGCAGTTTCACCGCGCGGGTGACCTGGGGCCACCCCGACACCGGTTTCGAGGAACTCGACGACCTCGCCGAATCGTTCGATTACCTGTAGTGGCAGTTCGTCGCCGACGAGCAGTATTTCGCGGATTCGCTGGACAAGCGCAAAGCCGTTCTGGTCCAACTCATCGACAAGTTCTTCCGCCGCACCGACAAGCTCTACCCGCTGATTCCGATCATGGGCATGGTGCGCAACAAGGTGTTGCCCAACCGCGCCGTGGAGCGCTATGACGGCCGCACCCAGTGCCGCGTCTCCACCCACCTGATCAACGTCATGCCGGACGGCAAGATCTTTCCCTGCCCGGACATGATGTACGCGCCCGCCATGCAGATGGGCGAGATTCAGGGCAACTGGCTACAGAAAAGCCCGCTGCAACCGCATCCCGACATGCACTGCGCCGCCTGCGAGGCCTATGCCTGGTGTCGCGGCAACTGCATGAAGAACCTTTA
>CAMDHJ010000119.1 GCA_945897865.1 Tepidiphilus sp. J10 | reverse complement strand
CCGGCCGTGTCGTTCGCCAAGAACGATGTCGGCTTTATCGATCCCACCGGCGTCGATCACGACACGCTGGGCATCGCGCTGAACAAGGCGCTGTACAACTACATGCACGGCATCGGTCTGGATGATGATGTGCGGCAGTGGTTCGGTGGTCACCAAAACACCCGCGTGCCAAGAACCCGCGTGCCGCGCCACTTCATCGAGCGGGCGCTGGGCTGAGCGTCCATCTTTCGTTTGCCGCCTTTCCTGTATTCTCGCGACGTTCATTTTTCATATTTTCAGCCGATGCCTATCGCTTCCTATTTCCGCTCCCACGCCCAGGATCTGCTTGATTTTATTGATGCCAGCCCGAGCCCCTGGCATGCCGTGCAGACGCTAAGCCAACGCCTGGAGGCGGCTGGGTTTAGCTGTCTGGACGAAGCCGAGCGCTGGTCGCTGGCGCCGGGCGGCAGTTATTACGTGGTGCGCGGCGGCGCGTCGCTGATCGCGTTCAGGCTGGGCCAGGCTGCGCTGGCGCAGACCGGATTGCGTTTGATTGGCGCGCATACCGATTCGCCCGGGCTGCGCTTGAAACCGAATGCGCCGCATAGCGCGGATGGTTTCAGCCGCTTCGGCGTCGAGGTCTACGGCGGGCCGATCCTGGCGACTTTCACCGATCGCGATCTCAGCCTGGCCGGACGCGTCAGCCTGCGGCAAGGCGATGCGCATGTGACGCGCTTGTTGCGATTTGAACAACCGCTGCTGCGCCTGCCGAATCTGGCGATTCACATGAACCGCGAGGTCAACGAGCAGGGCCTCAAGTTGAACAAGCAGACCGAACTGCCGCTGCTGCTGGGCTTGGCTGAAGACGATCCGGTTGCTGAATTCCATAGTCGTATTGCGCTGCAGCTGGGCTGCGAGGCGGCGGACATCGTCAACTGGGAATTCAATGTCTACGACACCCAGCCGGGCAGTTTCTGGGGCGCGGATGCGGCGTTCATCGCCGACAGCCAGCTCGATAACCTGGCCTCCTGCCATGCCGCCATGAGTGCTTTGTTGGCAACAACTGCGCCGGAAGCGACCTGTCTTGCCGCCTTCTTCGATCATGAGGAAGTGGGCAGTACCAGCGCGGCGGGCGCTGACGGCAGCTTTGTCGAGGATGTCATTCAACGGCTGGGCGCCGCGCAGAGTCAGGATGTTGAGGATCAGCGGCGCACCCTGGCGCGCAGTTTCTTCGTCAGCGCCGATATGGCGCATGCCTGGAACCCAAATTTTCCCGCCGCCTACGAGCCCAATCATCGGGTGATGGTGAATGCCGGGCCGGTGATCAAGGTCAACGCCAATCAGCGTTACGCCACCGGCATCGACAGCGCCGCCCGATTCATCGCCTGTTGCGAACGCGCGCAAGTGCCCTGGCAGCAATACGCGCATCGCACCGATCTCGGTTGCGGCAGCACCATCGGGCCGCTCGTCGCCGCCCGTCTCGGCATTCTCAGCATCGACGTTGGTTCGCCGATGTGGGCCATGCACAGCCTGCGCGAAAGCGCCGGTGTGCTTGACCATCACTACATGACGCAGGCGCTTGCGCAGGTGTTCAGCAGTTGAAGCACGCGCGGGGACGGCAAGAATAAATTTGGCAGCCCGGTGAAGTGTTATATCATTTGAGTCGTAATTAAGAATCAAATGAGGTAATTATCATGGAAGCAAAATCGACTCGGCAGGGCGATGCCAAACGTGGTGCGGCCAAATCCAAAGCACCCTTGATGGCGGCCACACCTATGGCTGTGTACGACTATTCTTCCGCCTACACCCCCGACATCTTGGCCTATGTCTCGCTGTTCCAGGCGACACCGGAAGACCGTGTCAAGTTGATCCGCAAAGGGGTTAAGGCTGACGCGCTGGTGAACACTAGCAAGCTTATGGGCATCTCGCGGGAACGCCTGTTTGCCACGCTGAATTTCCCGGCCGGTACGGTCAAACGCAAGATCGCGCAGGATGAATTGCTGTCGCCAGACCAGTCAGAACGCATCATCGGCTTGCAGAAACTGATCGGCCAGGTCGAGTCGATGGTCACCGAGTCGGGCAATCCAGAGGGCTTTGACCCGGCCAGGTGGGTCGCAAACTGGCTGGATACCCCATCCCCGGCCTTGGGTGGCGACAAGCCGGCCGACTACATGGACACCATCGAAGGCCAGCGCATCGTCGCCAACCTGCTCGCCATGATGCAATCGGGAGCCTATGCCTGATGCGTGTTTGGCGCATCGCAACCGACACGCCGACCTACACCGCCGATGACCTGCGTGGGCTGGGCGCCAAGGCCACCGGCGGGCGCTGGAATCGGGCCGGAACGCCGGTGGTTTACTGCGCCGAGTCGATTTCTCTGGCCGCCATGGAAACATTTGTTCACCTGGGCGCCGGTGGCTTGCCGTTGAATCGTTATCTGGTCAGCGTCGAGATACCGGAGGAAATCTGGCGGCGTCGACAGATCCTGCCATTGCAGACCGCCCCGGTAGGCTGGGACGCGCTGCCCACCGGCAAGGTCAGTCTCGATTACGGCGATGCCTGGCTGACCGCGCTGGCCTCCGCCCTGCTGGTCGTGCCCTCCATCGTGGTGCCTGAAGAAAGCAATATCCTGATCAACCCGCAGCACCCGGATGCATCCGGCCTGACTGCGACAAAACTCAGGAAATGGCGGTATGACGAAAGGCTACTGACTCACGCAGAGTTTGAATAAACACCCGGTGATACCGGCAAATCGGGAAAAACTTGGCGGCAAAGAGCCTCGTCCTTACTTGCCAGCTTGTTGGGAGAATCGCCGCATGTCATCTATTGCACCGCAACCCACCCAGCACACCGCAGCGGGTCTTCAATTTACATAGCCGCTTTGGCCACTCTGTCTGAGACATATCGCGTTGCGTAAAGACCCCGAAAGATAAACATGCTGAAGTTCGAATGGGATCAAACCAAGGCGCAGGCCAATGGAGCCAAGCACGGCGTGGGGACATTGGGGACAGACCACGATTTCTTGAGATCGAGCGAGCGGGGTGTTTACAGCGCGGCGCGCGCCACCGCCGCGCGGATGCGCTGTATGGTGTCCTCGACTGGCGCATGCTTCGATACTTCCAGACCGAAATCGCGCGCGATCTGATTGATTTTGACCGCGTTGAGCGGCACGCCCCCGGCATCAATGGCGGTCAGCAGGTCTCTCGCCCGATCCAGTTCTGAGCGGATCGGCTGCCGCGAGGTGAACAGGCGTCCTAGCCAGGTGGGCAATGGCATTGCGGGATACTCGGGAGGGTGCGGAAGCACAATGGGCGGAATTCCAAATAAATGGTGATGGACCACGGTTTGTGATGTGTTTGACCGCTGACTCAGTTGCTATGCCGTTCCAGACTGCCCTCTGTCGTACGGTAATAAGCGGCCTTTAATTCTATTTCCCGGCAGCCTGGTCCAGCAAGCTGAGACCGTGCTCGGCCTTGCCGGCACCGCGTTCAGCGCGTAGACGAAAACGTGTTTCCGCATCAAATTCCGCCAGTAATAGCGTGGTGACTTCGTCCAGCAGGCGATTTACGCTACTGCCTCGGCTTTTTGCCAACGCACGTAGGCACGCGTGTTTGTCATCGGGGAGACGTAGGGTCAATGCGCTCATGATGCGATCTCCTTGAGGAAGTTCTCCGGGCTGATGATTCGCAGCTTGGGGAACTTGAGTTCCATGCGCGCGACATCGCACAAGTTTCGGGTCACGATGAAGCGAGCACTGCCCGCCACCGCCAGTTCCACCAGATGGTTATCAGCTTCGTCCGGCAGATTGGGCCGCCACGCGAAGCGCGTTCAATCGCAGATGGCGAGAAAGATATCCAGCAATTCATCCCTTTCGGCCAGACTTAACCGACATGTTTCGAACAGTTCAGTTCGCCCCAGCACATCTTCATATTCGGCGAACAACGCGGCGCCCATGAGCGGCTTGCATTGTCCGCGCAAGCAGGCAGAACGTGTTGCCCGTATCGCCATGGAAACATTGGTTCACCTGGGCGCTGGCGGCTTGTCGCAGAATCGACATCTGGTCAGCGTCGAGATTCCGGAGGTGATCTGGTTGCAGCGTCAGATATTGCCGTTGCTGACCTTGCCGGTGGGTTGGGCCGCGCTGCCCGCCGGCAAGGCCAGCCTGGATTACGGTGATGCCTGGCAGACCGCGCCTTAACTTTCGAGCGGTCCCATGAACGCCAGGCCTTGGCGTCTCCGACCATGCTCACACATTGGGTGACCCCGCTACGCTTCCAGATGCCTCAAGCCCCACACGCCTGAGTGGTTGATGAACTTGTGTCATGTTTCTGTAACACGGGGACGTCATATTGAGAAATCCCTAATGTCCAACAGCAAGAAGATTTTTCGAACTTGCGTTTAGGGTTTTCCTTCCTTCGCTGACTCAGGAGTAACAATGAACAAGACCCTGCTTGCGACCAGTATCGCAGCCCTTTTTGCCGCCAATTTGCTGGTTGGATGCGTTGGCGACGACGATGATGAAACCGCTTTGGTCGCATCTAAAGCCAATGCAGATATGCATTTCAATCGCGTTGCTTCGTTTGCGGTCTGTAGCCAGATCGGCGCCTCCTGCGAGTCGGACGACACCACTGCTGCCGAAATTGTTGCCGCGAGCAGCGATGGCATGACCTTGATCTACAGCAACAGCCCCAAAGGTGAAATCGGCTTTATTGACATCACCAACCCGGCATCTCCAGTCGCAAAAGGCCACATAAACATGTCGGGCGAACCGACATCAGTCACTGTGTTGGGCAACTATGCCTTGGTTGCGGTCAATACTTCTGCGAATTTCGTTAACACCTCTGGTTCGCTCGTCGTGGTCGATATCGCGACTCAGACGATACTGGCCACCATTGCTATGCCTGGCCAACCTGATTCCATCGCAGTCAGCAAGGATGGCAAATATATCGCCGTAGTGATCGAAAACGAACGTGACGAAGACTTGGGTAATGGAGCACCGCCGCAAGCGCCGGCAGGGAGCTTGGTCATCGTCGATGTCGCCGGCGCACCTTCCACCTGGAAGACACGCAATGTCGACATGACCGGTATCGCCGCACTGTTTCCGACGGATCCCGAGCCCGAATATGTCGACATCAACGAAGACAACATTGCTGTCGTGACCCTTCAGGAAAACAACCACATCGCTTTGGTTGATCTGAAAACCGGTGCAGTCAGCGCACATTTCAGCGCCGGCAGTGTCAACCTGACCAACGTTGATCTGACCGACGAGCGACCCAACCTGGTCAGCTTGAGCGAGTCCCAGAACAATCGCTTGCGTGAGCCGGACGGCGTGAGCTGGATCTCGAAAACCCAGTTTGTGACCGCCAATGAAGGTGATCTGAATGGCGGTAGCCGGGGTTTTACCGTGTTCAACAAGGACGGCAGCGTTGCTTATGATTCCGGCAACAGCATGGAGCATCTGATGGCTCGTGTCGGTCACTACAACGACCGGAGATCTGATGCCAAAGGCAACGAACCCGAAAATGCCGAATTCGGCCGCTTTGAGGGTACCGATTATCTGTTTGTTGCTTCCGAGCGCTCAAGCATGGTTGTCGTCTATGACATGAGCAGCCCAAACAGTCCTGCCTACAAACAAGCATTGCCGGCTGGTGTCGGACCCGAAGGTGTGTTGGCAATTCCGGGCCGCAATTTGTTGATCGCGGCCAGTGAAGAAGATGAGCGGGGTGGCGTGGTTCGCTCAGTGGTCAATATTTATCAATATCAAACAGCCAAGGCGGCCTATCCGACCATCGAGTCGGCCAACCGTGCCGATGGCACACCAATTCCCTGGAGCGCGCTTTCCGGTCTGGCAGCGGGGTCTTCCAACACGACGTTGTATTCGGTCAACGACAGTTTCTATCGCGCCAACCGTATCTTTGAAATCGATGTCAGTCAGTCTCCGGCGCA
The DNA here is from genome assembly GCA_945897865.1 of Tepidiphilus sp. J10. GTDB lineage: Bacteria > Pseudomonadota > Gammaproteobacteria > Burkholderiales > Thiobacillaceae > PFJX01. Next base: position 6,195 of record CAMDHJ010000119.1, on the reverse strand, counting down.
GGTCAAGTCAGAGATTGCCATCAAGGATACCAACGGGGTCTTGGCCGCACTCGCCTCAGCCTTGCCAGATACAAAGAGCGCCACTGCCTTCGACGATACCGATCTGGCAGCGATGATCAACGCGGACGGCACAGTCAATCTTGATCCGGAAGGTATTGCGGTGGCCAGCGGTGGTGGATTCTGGATTGCCTCCGAAGGTGCTGGCACGATAACCGGCGAGGGCACCACGACCAGCGCGGTGAGCAAGGCCAATCTGGTAATCAAGGTTGACGCCAATGGCGTGATCGTTGAAGTGATCCGATTGCCCGATGCGCTCAACAACGTTCAATTACGCTTTGGTTTCGAAGGCATCGCGGAATCTGACGGCAAACTGGTCGTTGCATTCCAGCGGGCTTGGAACAATGAAGCCAATCCGTATATCGGTGTCTATGATCTGACCGCGAAAACCTGGTCGTTCATGTTCTACCCGTTGGACCCGGTGGTTTCGCCAAATGGCGGGTGGGTCGGCTTGTCCGACATTACCGCGCTGGGCAACAACCAGTTCCTGGTCGTCGAGCGTGACAATCAAGGTGGGCCGGATGCTCGTGTCAAGCGCATCTATCGCATCAACCTGACCGGCAAGGTGGATGGAGACAGCTTGAGCAAAGTGCTGATCCGTGACTTGATTTCCGACCTTAAAGCACCGGGTGGTAACGTGCCCGAGAAAATTGAAGGCCTGGCTGTGCTGCCTAACGGCAACGTCTACATCGTGAATGACAATGATGGTGTGGATGGTGGCAGTGGTGAAACCCAATTGATCAATCTCGGCAAAATCTAGAACTGATCAGTCATTTCACCTGAAGAAAAGCCGCCTCTGGGCGGCTTTTTGTTTTTGTATCGCATAACTCTTACAACTGTTTTTACCTGGGCTTAAAAGGGTGTCGAAATCGCGAAAATGTTAAAACACGCTGTCAAGTCAATCCGCTTCAGGTCGTTTACGCGCAGGTGCAAACCAACCGTTCGGAAGCAACAGTGCGCCGTCTTACCACCAGCCCTCGAATTGCAGCCCGACCGTCGAACCATGATCCGCGCTGGCGAACACGCCGGTATTGGAGATTGAGGCAATAGCTGAGTCGGTGGCGCCATTCGCTGCCAGCGCAGCTGCCTTGTTCCAGCGCGCATAGGTATAAAACACGCGCAGTTCCGGGCGCGACCAGAATTCGGGGGCGATGGCCCAGGTCGGCGCAATCGTCAGCTTGGTCAGGTCACGTGCCGCCGCGCCGTCAGGTTTGACGCGGTCGTGGCCGAGTTCGGCCTGCATCTTGAAGTGCTGGCTGACGCCGTAGGTCAGGCGGCCGCCGACGGAAGTCCAGGTTTGATCGCCGGTGTTCGATTCGTCCTTCTGGTAGACGGCGGTCAGCATGCCGCCGAGCTTCGGCGTCAGTTGCGCATAGATGCCATCGACGACACGCCAGCGTTTGACATCCGAGGTATTGGTCAGCGCGCCGGTGCCGCCTAGGCCGGTGCCGGGGCCTTCGCCGAATTGCACGGCGAGTTTGTTCCAGCCGTCGCCGAACAGTTTGTTTTGCCGATGCTGCACGGTCAGCGCCCAGCCGGAATCGCCGCCGATGTCGGCATCGGGAATCAGGCTGAGGCCGAATTCGAGTTCGCCATCGGTGTTGGTGTGGACGCCGCGCACCTGTAAGTCATGCCGGGTGGCCTTGCGCGCCTGGTCTTCGTTGTCCTCGCGAAACAGCGCATAGCTAAGTTTGACGCCACCGACCGGCACATCCTCGATGCCGGCGCCGAGGCCTTGCGGGTTCCAGTAGAAGAAGTCGTTGATGTGCACGTCCTCGCGCTTGTAATAACGCCGCCCGGCCCAGACGCCGCCGCCGTTGAGGGCGGCCAGGTTTTCCGCCTGGATGTAGATCTGCGCCACGTCGAGATCGGCATCCTTGTCGGTCAGCATGGCGCTGTCGGAAGTCGGCTTGAACAGGCTGAACATGACGTTGCCCTTCAGAGTGCCGCCATCGGATAAGGTTGCCAGTTGCTGGCCGAGCATCAGTTCGCCATAGATTTCGCATTCGTTGCCGAGGCGGTATTTCGATCCGGCGCCTGCCAGCTTGAAGCAGGCGGCGTCGCCGGATTCGGAATTGGCGCCGCCCAGCGCCCGGATGTAGCCGTTTACTTCGACGGCGGTGGCCGGCTGGCACCAGATCAAGGCGAGCAGGGTCAAGCCGAGTGTGCGGATGGATGATGTAGGCATGGTCGTGGTCTCCGTAGGACAGACATTCAAGAATTTCGGGCGAAAGAATCCCCCTTGCCGTGCCCGGCACCGTCATGGGGGTGGTGCGTTGGGGAAGTGCGGCGGGATTAGCGGGGTATCGCTGCCGCCTCGACAATCGGTTTCTTCAACACGATCAGCAGCAGCGCGGTGATCGCGACGCCGATCAGGATGGCGGCGATGTAGGGCAGCAGTTGGCCGACCGCATTGGGAATTGCCAGCACGAAGATGCCGCCGTGCGGGGCGTGCAGCGTTGCACCGAACAACATCGACAGTGCGCCGGTGGTGGCCGCGCCGGCGACGCAGGCGGGGATCACGCGCAGCGGGTCTTTTGCCGCGAACGGGATGGCGCCTTCGGTGATGAACGAGATGCCCAGCACGGCGGCGGCCTTGCCGGCGATCTGCTCGTCGGCGGTGAAGCGGTTCTTCGCCAGGAAGGTGGCTAGTGCAATGCCTAGCGGCGGCACCATGCCACCGGCCATCACCGCCGCCATCGGCATGAAGCTGTTGCTGGCGAGCAGGCCGACGCCGAAGGTGTACGCCGCCTTGTTGATCGGGCCGCCCATGTCCACCGCCATCATGCCGCCAAGCAGCAGGCCGAGCAGCACGGCGTTGGTGCCGCTCAAGCCCTTCAGGAATTCGGTCAGGCCATCCATGATCGCCTTGGCCGGGCTGCCGACCACGTAGATCATCAGCAGACCGACCGCCAGCGTCGCCAGCAGCGGGATGATCAGCACCGGTTTCAGGCCCTCGAAATGTACCGGCAACTTCAGGTTGTTGCGCAGCCACAGCGCGATGTAGCCGGCGGCAAAGCCGGCGATGATGCCGCCGAGAAAGCCCGCACCAAGCTGGCTGGCCAGCATGCCGCCGACCAGGCCGGGGGCCAAACCGGGACGGTCGGCGATGGAGAAGGCGATGAAGCCGGCCAGGATCGGGATCATCAGCGCGAATGCCGCACCGCCACCGATGTCCATCAGCGCCGCCGCGAACGGGCCCTTTTCCGTGAACGCCTCGATGCCGACGATGAACGACAACGCAATCGTCAGGCCGGCGGCGACGACGATGGGCAGCATGTAGGACACGCCGGTGAGCAGATGTTTGTACGGCCCGGCGGTTTTTTCCGCCGGCTTGGCCGCGACCTTGGCGGCGGTTGTACTGATTGGCACCGGTACGGCGAAGGCCTCCTGCAACACCTTTTCGGTTTCCTTCAGCGCGCGGCCGACCGAGGTTTCATACAGCGCCTTGCCGGCGAAGCGAGCGGTATCGACATGCGTGTCGGCGCCGATGATCACCACGTCGGCGGCAGCGATCTCCTCATCCGTCAGCGCATTCTTGGCCCCGACCGATCCCTGGGTTTCCACCTTGATCTCGTAACCGTGCTGCGCCGCGACCTTCTTCAGCGCCTCGGCGGCCATGAAGGTATGCGCGATGCCGGTCGGGCAGGCGGTGATGGCGACGATCTTTTTTACCCGGCTGACTGGCGCGGCCGGCTGAGCAGCTGGCGGTGCTACGGGTTTCGGCGCGATGCCGATCAGCGCCAGCGCCTCTTCGATCACCGCCTGGGTGTCGCGGATCGCCGCGCTGGTGCTGGTTTCATATACCTGCTTACCGGCGAAGCGGGTCAGTTCGACATGCGTGTCGGCGGCCAGGATGACCACGTCTGCGGCGGCCAGTTCGGCGTCGCTCAACATGTCCTTGGCGCCGGCAGCGCCCTGGGTTTCGACGCGGATGGCGTGACCCATGACGGCGGCGGTTTTCTTCAGGGCTTCCGCCGCCATATAGGTATGCGCGATGCCGGTGGGGCAGGCGGTGACTGCGATGATGTTGGCCATGTGTGTCTCCTTGTATGGCTTTACGACTGATGTCGGGTTACGGCGCAAACAGCCGCGCCTGACCCAACCTACAAATTCAAATTACGTTGTGGCCGTAGGTTGGGTTAGCGGCTCTATCGCGTAACCCAACACCACTTCCCGAACGGTGACGTTTTGCATGAAAGCAGCGATCACTTCCGCCGCCGGCAACCTTGGCCCCAACTGGGTCAATGCGCCGAGGGCGCTGGCGGTGGCCAGCTTTGCGCTGTCGGCCAGCGACAGGCCGCGCAACTGGCCGGCGATGAAGCCGGCCACCATCGCGTCACCGGCGCCGACGGTGCTTTTCACTTCGACTTTTGGCGGTTGTGCGTGCAGGCATACGTCGGCGGTGACGAACAGCGCGCCGTCGCCGCCCATCGACACCACCACGCATCCCAGTCCCTGTGCCAGCAGACCGCGCGCGGCGGCGATCACGGCTGCGGTGTCCGGCAACGCTGTGCCGACCAGTTCTTCCAGTTCCGCGATATTCGGTTTGATCGCCCAGGGCGCGGCGGCAATGCCCTGCCGCAACGGTTCGCCACTGCTGTCCAGCACCACGCGTTTGCCGGCGGCGTTCAGGCGTTGAATCAGCCGCGCGTAGTAGTCGTCCGCCACCCCGGCCGGGGTGCTGCCAGACAGCACAAACCAGTCATGCTCCGGCAGCAGGCTGTCGACGCGCCGTTCCAGTCGGGCCAGATCGGCCTCGCTGGCGGCGCAACCGGGAAAGTTGAGGTCGGTGATGGCCTGCGTGGTCTCGTCGATGATCTTGACGTTGACCCGTGTCTTGCCGGGAATGCGCACGAATTCGTCGGCAATGCCCTTGCTCTTGAACAACTGCTCGAACTCGCCGGCGTTGTCGCGCCCGAGCAGACCGGTGACGGTGGCTGCATGCCCCAGATCGACGAGGAATGACGCGACATTGACCCCTTTGCCGCCGGGATCGGATTGCTCCCACAGCACGCGGTTGACCGTGCCGGCGGCAAACCCGGGAACCGCCACACTCTGGTCGATGGCGGGGTTGAGGGTGAGGGTGACGACGTTCATGTTCGGCTCCCTCACAGCGCCCGCACTTCGGCGGCGTTCTTGCACGCCAGCGCGCGTTGCGCCAGCGCCTGCATGTCGGCCATAGACTGCTTGCGCAACCGCGCCTTCATCGCCGCGACGCTGGGAATGCTCATGCTGAGTTCGGCAACGCCCAGCCCGGCCAGAATCGCCGCGCCCTTCGGATCGCCGGCCATGCCGCCGCAGACGCCGACCCAGCGCCCGGCGGCTTTCGCCGCCGTCACGGTCAGGTCGATCATGCGCAGCACTGCCGGATGCAACGCATCGGCCTGGCGGGCAAGGCTGGGATGCAGGCGGTCCATTGCCCGCGTGTATTGGGTCAGGTCGTTGGTGACGACCGAGAAGAAATCGGCGTGCTGCGCCAGTTCTGCCGCCATCAGAACGGCGGACGGCACTTCAATCATGATGCCGATCTCGACTTTCGGCGCGTTCAGTTCGACGCGCACCGCTTCGGCCATGTCGCGCGCGGTCAGCAGTTCTTCGACGGTGGCGATCATCGGGAACATGATCTTCACCGGGCCAGTAGATGCGGCGCGGTAGATCGCGCGCAACTGCGTGTTGAACAGATCGGGCCGCGCGAAGCAAAGACGGATGCCGCGCACGCCGAGGAACGGGTTGGCTTCCGCCGGCATGGACAGGTACGGCACTTCCTTGTCGCCGCCGATGTCCAGCGTGCGAATGATCAGCGGCAGGCCGTTCAGTGCGCGGGTCATCGCGCTGTAGGCGGCAAACTGCTCGTCCTCGCTCGGCGGCTCGGCGCGTTGCAGGAACAGGAATTCGCTGCGCAATAGGCCGATGCCCTCGGCGCCGGCATTCACCGCCTGTTCCGCTTCCGGCGCATTACCGATGTTGGCTACCACTTCGATGCGCTGGCCGTCGGTGGTGATCGCCGGCTGATAGCAGGCCAGCCGTTCCGCCTCGCGCGCCGCTTGCCAGGCCTGATGCGCCTGTTGCGCCAGCGCCAGATCGGCGGCATCCGGTTCCAGATACAGATTGCCGGCATCGCCATCCAGCACGCAG
>CAMDHJ010000118.1 GCA_945897865.1 Tepidiphilus sp. J10 | reverse complement strand
GCTCCAAACCGAGGGTGTCTCAGAGCGGCTCGCCCAATACCGGATCGGGCAATTGAAATTTAAGTCCGTCGTTCATGAAAAAAAACGGGCGGGCGATACTACTTTTATCGGGGCATCAGTTCAACCGCTGGATTTTCTTCTCCCCCGAGAACGCACCCAATCAAGGCCAAACATCAAGAAACACAGCTTTGTAAAGCAATTCTCGTACCAGAAGTTGCAAAAATTCAACAATAAGTTGAAACCTTGCCTCCTCTGTTGAACAGGCCCGAGTTAAGTCTGCCTGACTTTGGAATCATCGGCTGCAAGCAGGCATCAACAGCATCTTTGACGGTCCCTTTATATCCGGGCCATAGCAGCTTGGGCGACAATAGGTTAATGACCTCGCATACCCCCGCTCATCCGACATCCCCACGTCTGCTAGCCGCCAATCTGGTGAACGCCGTTCTGCTGGAAGGCGTCAGCCTGACCGCCAGCCTCGCCAATCTGCGCGCCAGCCATTCCACTCACAGTGCGAATGATAGCCGTGACATCGCCGCCGCCCAGAACCTCGCATACGGTGTTTTGCGTGAAGCTGGCCGCCTGCGCTTCTTCCTCGCCCGACTGACCCAGCGTCCGCTGCAACCCATCGAGCTGACCGGGCACTTGCTGGTTGGTCTGCACGAACTCGATGCCGAACTCTCGCCGGCGTATGCCGCAGTCAACGAAACGGTCAGCGTCGCTGCACGGCGCTATCCCTTCGCGCGAGCTTTCGTCAACGCGGTGCTGCGCAACTTTCAGCGTCAACGCGAAACGCTGGTGAAGGCCGTGCAACAAAATCCAGAAGCACTCTGGAACTTCCCGAACTGGTGGCTGCGGCGACTGCAAGCCGAATATCCGTCGGACTGGCAGCAGATTGTCGGCCAATTGAACACCCATCCGCCAATGATCCTGCGCGTCAATTTACGCCAGACCTCACGCGCAGATTTCTGTGCCCAACTCACAAACGCCCGCATCGAATACCGTTTACCGGAAAACGATCCCGGCGCAGCGGCAGTCATCCTGACCACTCCGATTCCGGTATCTGAATTACCCGGCTTTGCCGCCGGACTGGTTTCCGTACAAGACCTGGGGGCGCAATGGGCGGCGCCGATGCTCGATATCCACGCCGGCATGCGCGTGCTCGACGCCTGTGCGGCGCCGGGTGGCAAAACCGGGCACTTGCTTGAATGCGCCGCGCTTGATGTGCTGGCACTGGACAGCGATGCCAACCGGCTCCGCCGGGTACGGGAAAACCTGGAACGCCTTGGTTTGACCGAGTTGCCGGCGGCAAACATCCGCCTGCTTGCCGCAGACGCCGGCAAACCCGCGCTATGGTGGGATGAAATGCCATTCGATCGCATCCTGCTTGACGCCCCCTGCACCGCCTCCGGCGTCGTGCGCCGGCATCCAGATGGAAAATGGCTGAAACGCGCGGAAGATATGCAACACCTGGCTGACGAACAATCCCGCTTGCTGGAAGCTTTATGGCCGCTGTTGAAGTCAGGTGGCAAAATGCTTTACGCCACTTGCAGCCTGTTCCAGGCCGAAAACAGTGAACAGATTTCCGCCTTTCTCGCCCGACATGCCGATGCGCGCATTGAGCCTGTCAATTTCACAAGCCAGAGCAAAGCAGAATTGATTTCAACCAGAATGATGCCCACCACGCTCATCCCGACCGAGGACATGGATGGATTCTTTTATGCCCGCCTGCTCAAGACGTAGCTTCCTGCACGCCGCCATTGCCTTGGCCGCGCTGTCGCTGGTCGGTAGCGGGCATGCAAAAAGCGACAAGCCATCTGGTGGCGGCATCTCTCTTGAGGAAGCCGAGGTCAGCCGCAACGGGGAACTGTTCCATCTCTCGGGCGCCTTTGAGATCCAACTTTCCAGCACACTGGAAAATGCACTTCTGCGTGGCGTCCAACTCACCTTCATCCAGGCTTTCGAGGCCGAACGATTGCGCGATTTCTGGTTATCGGAAACGCTGATCGACCTCGAACGCAGCATCCGTTTGTCCTACAACGCACTGCTGCGCCAGTATTACGTCAGCCTGTCCGGCACCTCCAGCACACATGACAGTCTCGAATCAGCTTTGCGCGCGGTGGGTGATTTACGCAATTGGGCGGTTCTCAACGTCAAGCAGATGAAGCGCAAATCCGACTTCAAAGCCTATATCCGGATGTATCTCGATATCGCGCAGTTGCCGAAACCGCTCCAGGTCTACGCGCTGGCCTCATCGGCGCGTTGGCAGCTGGATTCGGGCTGGCAAGAACGCAGTTTCAAACACTGATGAAGCAGGTTCAGGGTTCAAGGGGCATGGCTCAAGGGGCATGGTTCATGAAGCCCTGCCCCTTGAACCCTGAACCCTGAACCTTGAACCTTAAGCCTCACCTTCCATGATCTATCTGGTCACCGCCAGCTTGCTGATCGGTTCCGCGTTGATCGGGCTGCTCGCGACAGCGGCCGACAACACCGAATTCCTCGCCGGCCACCTGTCGTTGCTATTGGTGCTCACCGTCGCCGCCGCGATCGGTCTGGTGCTGTTGGTCGCTTATCAGGGATTCGTACTGGTGCGCCGGATACGGGCTGGCGTTTTCGGCGCCAAGCTCACCGCCCGTATGTTCCTGATCATCAGCCTGATGGCACTGGTACCGGGCATCGTGGTGTATGGCGTTTCAGTGCAATTTCTGGTCCGATCGATCGAATCATGGTTCGACGTGCGCATGGAAAGCGCCCTCGAAGGTGGCTTAGCACTCGGCCGCTCGGCGCTGGAACATGTCCAGCGCGAAGTCGTGCGCAAGAGCGAAACCCTGTCGCGGCAACTATCCGAATTGCCGCCAAGCCTGCAAACCGAACGCCTGGATGAATTGCGTGAAATGTTGAACCTGCAGGAAACCGCGCTGCTCGATGAAAACGGCAAGCAGCTCGGCTTTGCTTCCAGCAATCGCGGCAGCTTTATTCCGCCCAAGCTGGAGCAGGGCGCCCTCTGGCAAGTTCGCGCCATGCAACCCTGGTCGCGTCTGGAAGCGACACCCGGCGGCGGCATCTCGGTCAATGTCGTGGTGCCGGTCAATGTCGTGGCGATGAACCAACGCATCCGCCTGTTGCAAGTCATCCAGCCGGTGCCGTCACAACTGGCGCAGGATGCGCAGCAGGTCGAAACCGCACGCCAGGGATATCAGGAATTACTGTTGTCCCGCTTGGGACTGAAGCGTCTGTATGGCATTTCACTGACCATGGCACTGGCACTGGCATTGTTCTCTGCCCTCAGTCTCGCTTTTGTCATTTCCGAACGCCTCGCCGCGCCGTTGCGTGCACTGGCACGCGGCACCCGTGCCGTTGCGCGCGGCGACTTCACCGAAGTGCACACCGTCTCCAGCCGCGACGAACTCGGCATGTTGACCCAGTCCTTCAACCGGATGACGCGACAACTGGCCGACGCGCGCGCCGCCGCCATCGATAGCCATGACCAGTTGCTCGAAGCCAACGCTTATCTGGAAGGTGTACTTTCCGGCGTCACCGCCGGCGTGGTGACGCTTGAACACAACCTGGCCGTTCGCCTGAGCAATCCCGCCGCCAGCGAAATCCTTGATCTGCCGCGCAACGAACTGGAACACCGCAAACTGACTGAATGGGGTACGGAAAACAGCGGCTTGCGCCAGTTCGCAGTAGATATTGCCCGTCGCTTCGCCGCCACACCACAGCACGCCTGGCGCGAACAGCTTGAATTGGTGAATACCAGCAGCAGCCGCATTTTGCTGGTGCGCGCCACGCCGTTATCAAACAGTGATACCCCAGACTATGTACTCGTGCTCGACGACGTGACGCAATTGATCCAGGCCCAGCGCGATGCCGCCTGGGGTGAAGCGGCGCGGCGCATGGCGCACGAAATCAAGAATCCGCTGACCCCGATCCAACTCTCCGCCGAACGGCTGGAAGCCAAACTCGCCGATCGGCTGGAGGGTGCCGCGCGCGACACGCTGACCCGCGCCGTTGCCACCATCGTCGGTCAGGTCGGGGCGCTGAAAGGGCTGGTCGACGCCTTTGCGCAATATGCCCGCCTGCCGTCGCCACGTATCGAACATGTCGAACTGAATGCGCTAGTGCGGGAAGTACTGGATCTGTACACCACCGGCACGCCCCTCGAAATTGAGTTGACCCCGCATCTGCCAACGGTGGCGGGCGATCCTGCACTATTGCGACAAGTACTGGTCAACTTGATAAAAAATGCCCAGGAAGCCTTGGAAAACGTAGCCGATCCGCGCATCCGGGTCAGCACCCGGTTTGCAAACACACAAATATATGAACCACCAAACGAGCGAATATTGCTGTGTGTGGAAGACAATGGCCCCGGTTTCCCAGAAGCGCTGAAAAGTCGCATGTTCGAGCCTTACGCGACGACCAAACCGAAAGGTACCGGTCTTGGTTTGCCCGTCGTCAAGAAGATCATTGAAGAACATCATGGTGAAATTGAAGTCTGCAATATTGAAACCGGTGGCGCGCGGATCAGCGTGTACCTGCCGGTATTGGCCGCAGGCGGCAAAACGGGCTAGCAGCCGCCCCACTGCCGCATTTTTCTGATCGGAGAGCTTGGATATGTCTGAAATTCTGGTGGTCGATGATGAGCCGGGTATTCGCGAACTGATGCGTGAAATCCTCGAAGAGGAAGGCTATGAAGTTCGCATGGCGGAAAACGGTGGCACCGCGCGCGCCGCGCTCGATGCCAAGATCCCCGACTTGGTACTGCTCGACATCTGGATGCCCGATGTCGATGGCGTGACGCTGCTGAAAGAATGGAAAACCCAAGGTCGGCTGACCATGCCAGTGGTCATGATGTCCGGCCACGGCACCGTTCACACTGCGGTCGAAGCCACCCGGCTGGGCGCGTTCGACTACCTGGAAAAGCCGGTGTCCTACAAACATCTGCTGGAAACAGTGAAAAAGGCGATGGACAGCCGCCGTGCCCGCCCCACCACCAGCGGCAATCTCGATCAACTGGGCGAAGGCGAAGCAACGCGGCGCCTGACCCAACGCTTGAATCTGGCGATCAGCGCCGGTCTACCCCTCCTGTTGCAGACGCATCCCGGCGCCGGAGAGGAAATCATCGTGCAATACCTGACGCCACCGGACGCCGCCCTGATTCGAGTCGACAGCCCCGGCATCCTGGCCGACCGACCCGCTGATCTGCTGACGCAGGCAAAGGGCGGAGTCGTGTTCATTCCAGATTTATCGGTATTGAGCAACATGCAGCAGAAGGGTCTGGCCTTGCTGATTGCCCGGCGTGCAGAGTTTGCCGCCCGCGTCATCGTCGCTTGTCCACAGCCCTTGCAACAACTGCTGTCACAGTCCCGGCTGACGCAGGAACTGCACGACCAACTGATACATGCCGTAGTCGAATTGCCCACTTTGCGCTCCCGCCGCGAAGACATACCCGGCCTGGCGACGCGCATTCTGGAAAATGCCTTTGCCCGCTTGCTGATTCCGCCACGTCAATATTCCGTTGCTGCGCTGGCCGTCCTCTCAAACTACGATTGGCCGGGCAATCTGGCGGAACTTGAAGCGCTGGCCGGACGCTTGGCGCTGGAAAGCGGCGAAGGCCCGGTCGAAGCGGAAACCGTGGCCGGCATGCTCGGCATCCAGACCGCCGCAGCCAGCCCGGGTGGCGTCGATCTGATGCTGCATCTGCCGCTGAAAGAAGCCCGCGATGCCTTTGAAAAAGCCTACCTGGAAGCGCTGCTCAGCCAATGCGGCTGGGCCATGAGCAAGACTGCCGATCGCGCAGGACTTGACCGCACCAACCTGTATCGCAAAGTCAAACAACTTGGTATCGAAACGCCGGGGCGCGAAAAGGACACCGGCACTGAATAGGCTCCCGATGCGCTCTGCAGATGGCACCCCAGTTTGAGCCAGCTTGCTTGCGAGCAACCTGCGGTTGCGGCATTTCAGGCCTGGCTGACATCGGATGCGGTTGACGGACCCCAGCGCTCGTATCGACTCGCCTGCCGTCTGGCCGATGCCATGCGACCGTTTAGCCGCACCGCTTCAATCCGTGCCGAATGGGCTTTGGCGCACAGTCTGTTCTGGCATGGCCGACTGGAAAAATCGGCCGCGCTGCTGGCCTCGATTCGGCTCGATGCAATCAACCCGGCAGCCGATGCGGTATTCAATCATGTCCCGCTCAGCCTGTTGATCGCCGCGCAAATGAGCTGGAATCTGGCAGTGCTGGGCGAAAAAGCCCTGGCTATCGGGCATGCCGAACAGACCTTGAACAGTTCGCCACCTGGCCAAGCCGCTGGAATGTTTCGTTACTTCTCCGATCATGCCCAAAGCCTGCTGCATTGCTTCCTCGATGCGCCCGAAGCAACGCTTGCCTGGAGCCGGCGGGTGCAAGCCGACTGCATCGATAGCGCCCTCTACCGGTCGGCCACGCTACTCGAATACTGGGCGTTATCCCGCCGCGGGCAAAAGCCTGATGAAGCGCGCGCGCAAGCCGCGCTGACTGAACTGCGCCGCCTGGGCCCGGCGCACGAAGCGCGTGGCTTCAGCCTGTATGCACAAGCCCTGTATTGGCAGTCGCCGGCGCATGCCGTGACTCAACTCGATGCCGCACTGGTGCTGAATGCCCGCTGTGGCCTGCACGCCTGGATGCCGCGTCTGCTGCACCTGAAGTCACGCAGCCTGGATGCCGCCGGCCAGCTCGGCGAAGCCAGTCGATTTCTCGCCCTGGCGCACGAAACTGGGCAACAACAGGGAGCACGGCTATTCCTTGACGACATCACGGGCATAGAATCGCGCACCCACGCCAGCCAGACACTGGAAATATCACCATGAAAATCATCATTCTCGGCGCCGGCCAGGTCGGCTCCAATCTGGCCGAACACTTGGTCCGCGAAGGCAACGATCTGACCGTGGTCGATCTCGACGCGGATAAGCTTGCCGCGCTGCAGGATCGCTTCGATCTGCGCACCGTCTGTGGTCAGGCCTCCAACCCGGCGATCCTGAAAGCGGCCGGCGCCGACGATGCCGACATGCTGGTGGCGGTGACGCTGAACGACGAAACCAATATGGTGGCCTGCAAACTGGGCGGCACGCTGTTCAACATCCCGACCAAGATCGCCCGCATCCGCGCCATCGAATACATGAAGTACCCGCAACTGTTCGGGCCGGCGGTGTTTGGGGTCGATCACGTCATCGCGCCGGAACAGGAAATCACCGACTACCTGCGCAAGTTGATCGACTACCCGGAAGCGCTGCAAGTGGTTGACTTCGGCGGCGGCCGCGCACGTCTGGTGGCGATGAAGGCGCGCGCCGGCGGCCCGCTGGTCGGGCATGAACTGCGCGATCTGCAAAAACACCTGCCCGGCCTCGACGCCCGCGTCGCCGCCATCTTCCGGCGCGACCGCACCTTGATTCCGGAAGGCCGTACGGTGATCCAGGATCGTGACGAAATCTTCTTCATCGCCGCCACTGAAAACATCCGCGCCGTGATGAAGGAGATGCGCCGTGGCGACAAGAGCGTGCGCCGGGTGATGATTGCCGGCGGCGGCAACATCGGCCAACGCCTGGCGAAGAGTCTGGAGTCCGATTACGAGGTCAAGATCATCGACCGCAACAAGAAAAACACCGAGCGACTGGCCAGCGTATTGCACAACACCCTGGTGCTCACCGGCGACGCCACCGATGAAGACCTGTTGCTGGAAGAAAACATCGAAGACATGGATGTGTTCTGCGCGCTGACCAATGACGACGAGGACAACATCATGTCTTCGTTGCTGGCGAAACGACTCGGCGCCAAAAAGGTGATCGCGCTGATCAACCGCTCGACCTATGTCGATCTGCTGCAAGGCGGCGAGATCGACATCGCGCTGTCGCCGGCGCAAGCCACCATCGGGCCGCTACTGACCCACATCCGGCGCGGCCACATGGCGGTCGTTCACAGCTTGCGGCGCGGCGCGGCGGAAGCGCTGGAAGCCGTGGTGCATGGCGATGCCAAATCGTCCAAGCTGGTAGGGCGCCGAATCGAGGAAATCGATCTGCCGGAAGGCGTTTCCATCGGCGCCATCCTGCGCGGCGAAGAGGTGATCATCGCCCATCACGACAACGTGATCGCAACCGATGACCATTTGATTTTGTTCGTCCCGAACAAACGGCTGATTGCAAAAGTGGAAAAGCTGTTCCAGGTCGGCCTCGGCTTCTTCTGATTTCAGCAGAACGAACCCATGTTTCGCCGCGTTTTTCCCATCCTGCATGTGCTTGGCATGATCATCCTGGGCTTCGGCCTATCGATGCTGGTGCCCCTGCTGTTGTCCGAATTGACCAAGGACGGCGCCCAGCGTGCCTATGATGTCGCCGCGTTGATTACGGTCGGTACAGGATTGATGATGTGGTTGATTGGGCGGCATTGGCGACGTGAACTGAAAACGCGCGACGGCATCCTGCTGGAGGTATTGACCTGGACCCTGCTGCCGGCGTTTGCCGCCTTGCCATTGCTGATCTACATGCCCGATCTGGCGCTGGCCGACGCCTATTTCGAGGCGATGTCAGGACTTACCGCCACCGGCGCCACCGTACTCTCCGGCCTGGATGACCTGCCGCAATCGATCAATCTCTGGCGCGCTCAACTGCACTGGGTCGGCGGCCTCGGCGTCATCGTGCTGGTCACCGCCGTGCTGCCTCTGCTAGGCGTCGGCGGCCGGCAGATGTTCAAGGCGGAAACGCCAACCCCGATGAAGGACCAGAAACTGACTCCGCGCATGGCGGAAACCGCCAAAGGGCTGTGGGTGGTCTACGTCATCCTGACCTCGGTCTGCATCAGCGTGTTGTGGGCGCTTGGCATGTCGTTCTTCGATGCCGTCGTGCATGCCTTCTCGGTGATGGGTCTGGGCGGTTTTTCCTCTCATGACGCCAGCCTTGGCCATTTCAATTCGCTGCAACTGGAAATTGCTGTCGGCATCTTCGCGCTGGTTGCCGGGATCAACTTCGCCACCCAATTCGCCTTCCTGCGCGGACGCCGCTTGAGCTATTACCTCAACGATCCGGAACTACGCTGGTTCCTCGGTTTCGTGCTGATCAGCGGCGTGGTACTTGCCCTCCTGCTGTGGCAGCGCGATATCTTCCTCGATTTCCCGAGTGCCCTGCGCTATGCCGTGTTCAACACCATTTCGGTCGCTACCACGCTCGGTTTCGCGACCACCGATTACGGCCAGTGGCCGTTCTTTGCCGGCCTGTGGCTGCTGTTTCTGTGCAGCTTTTCCACCGGCGCCGGCTCCACCGGCGGCGGCATCAAGATGATGCGCGCCATCCTGCTCTACAAGCAGGTATACCGCGAACTGAAGAAGCTGATCCATCCGAATGCCCAGATTCCATTGCGCCTGGGCCAGGACATCGTGCCGAACAAGGTGGTCTATGCCGTGCTGGCCTTTTTGTTCATTTATGTCGCGTCGATCGTGTCGCTTTCATTCGTACTGTCGTTTACCGGGCTGGATGTGCTGACCTCGTTTTCCGCCATCGTCGCCTGCATCAACAACACCGGCCCGGGCCTGGGGCAGGTTGGGCCGGCTTACACCTATGCCGTGTTCAACAATTTCCAGACCACGGTCTGCACCTTCGCCATGCTGCTCGGCCGACTCGAACTGTTTACCTTGCTGGTTGTGTTGACGCCGGCCTTCTGGCGTAAGTAATCATGACGCTTCAATCGCGCCTGTTCGACCAAATCTTTCCCATCCTGCATGTGCTGGGCTTGATCATCGGCGTATTCGGGCTTTCCATGCTGCTGCCGTTGGCGGTCTCCGAATGGTCGGACGACGCGGCACAAAGCGCTTATGACGAAGCCGTATT
The DNA here is from genome assembly GCA_945897865.1 of Tepidiphilus sp. J10. Lineage (GTDB taxonomy): Bacteria > Pseudomonadota > Gammaproteobacteria > Burkholderiales > Thiobacillaceae > PFJX01. The sequence goes on along the minus strand of CAMDHJ010000118.1, from coordinate 2,288 downwards.
GATCACCCTGGGCTGCGGTGTGCTGTTCTGGTTGCTCGGCCGTTATTGGCGACGCGAGCTGAAAGCGCGCGACGGCATCCTGCTGGTGGTGCTGACCTGGGTGCTGACACCGCTATTCGCGGCCTTGCCCCTGCTTTTCTATTTGCCCAGCCTGTCATTCACCGATGCCTATTTCGAGACCATGTCCGGTCTTACCACCACGGGCGCGACTGTTCTTGCGGGGCTCGACAAACTGCCGGCGTCGATCAATATCTGGCGCGGCCAATTGCACTGGCTGGGCGGGTTGGGTGTCATCGTGCTGGTGGTCGCTGTGCTGCCCTTGCTTGGGGTCGGCGGACGCCAGATGTACAAGGCGGAAACGCCAGGGCCGATGAAAGACGACAAGCTGACGCCGCGCATGGCGGAAACCGCCAAGGGCTTGTGGAAGGTCTATATCCAGCTCACCCTGGTCTGTATCTCGCTGTACTGGGCATTTGGCATGACGCCGGCGGATGCGGTCATGCATGCCTTCTCGGTGATGGGGCTGGGCGGTTTTTCCTCGCATGATGCGAGCTTTGGCTATTTCAAATCCCTGCCGCTGGAAATCATCACCGAGGTTTTTGCACTCGTCGCCGGGTTGAATTTCGCCATGCACTTCATTGCCCTGCGCGGCCGCACGCTGGCGCCTTACCGCACTGACCCGGAAATTCGCTGGTATTTCGCCTATCTGGTTGGCAGTTGCTTTGGTCTTGGCCTCCTGCTCTGGGCGCAGGGGGTTTACCTGGATTTCCCCAGTGCTCTGCGCGATGCCACCTTCAGTGTGATTTCGATGGCCACCACGCTGGGCCTGGCCACCGCCGATTTCGGCGGATGGCCGACGTTCATGGGCCTGTGGCTATTGTTCCTGTGCAGTTTCACCACCAGCGCCGGCTCCACCGGCGGCGGCATCAAAATGCTGCGCGCCGTGCTGTTGTACAAGCAGGTCTATCGTGAATTGCTGCGGCTGATCCATCCGCGCGCGCAAATCGACATCCGCCTGGGCGATCACGTGGTGCCGAACAAGGTCATCTACGCCGTACTGGTGTTTTTCTTCATGTACGTGGCATCCATCGTCTCGCTGAGTTTCCTGCTCTCGTTCACCGGGCTGGACGTGCTCACCGCGTTTTCCGCCATCGTCGCCTGCATCAACAACACCGGCCCGGGTCTGGGCCAGGTCGGTCCATCCACGACTTATGCCGTGCTGACCGACGCGCAGACCTGGATCTGCACCTTCGCCATGCTGCTTGGTCGGTTGGAACTGTTCACCTTGCTGGTGGTGCTGACGCCGGCGTTCTGGCGGAAATAAGCCCCGCGTTATTGCTGCGCCAATGCCGCTGTGATTGCAGCGAACAAGTCTTCACGCCGGATCGGTTTGCTGACGTAACCGTTCATGCCCGCATCCAGACACGCCTCGCGGTCTTCCGCGTAGGCGTTGGCGGTGAGCGCCACGATGGGTGTGTGCGGCCCGTCGCCCTCATTCGCGCGTATCTGGCGCGTGGCTTCGAGCCCGGAAAGACCCGGCATCTGCATGTCCATCAGGATCAGGTCGAAGGTTTGCTCAAGCGTTGCCTGTAGCGCGGCAGTGCCATCTTCGGCGACGCTGACGCGGTGGCCCTCGCGGGTGAGCAAAGTGACCGCCAGTTTCTGATTGATCGGGTTGTCCTCGGCCAGCAGGATGTGGAGCGGCAGTAGGCCTTCGAGCGGGGAGGGCGCATGTGTTTTCGGGTCGACATCGATTGCCGCTGCCGGAATCTGCAACGGCAGGGTAAAGAAGAATTCGCTGCCGTGGCCGAATTCGCTTTCCAGGCCCATGCTGCCGCCCATCAAGTTCACCAGCCGATTCGAAATCGTCAGTCCCAGGCCCGTGCCGCCAAAACGACGCGTGATCGAGTTATCGGCCTGGGTGAAGGCTTCGAATACCTGTGCCTGACGTTCCGGTGGAATGCCGATGCCGCTGTCGCGTACGCTGATGCGCACTGCATCGCCAGACGCTTGCCTGACACTCTGCAACGCCAGACTGATCTCGCCGCTGGCGGTGAATTTGATGGCGTTGCCAATCAGGTTGACCAGCACTTGCCGTACCCGCACCGGGTCCAGCAGCAATGAATCCGGCAGCGTTGGGTCGATCTCGGTCTTCAGCGTAAGCCGCTTTTCACGACACCGCGGCTCCAGGAAACGCGCCAGTTCGCTGCTCAGGTCGCGCAGGTTGATCGCCTCAAGGTGCACGTCCATGCGCCCGGCTTCGATCTTGGAGAAGTCCAGAATGTCGT
>CAMDHJ010000117.1 GCA_945897865.1 Tepidiphilus sp. J10 | reverse complement strand
CAGAAAGCGGGTGCCGCGCGCCGGGCTGGCGACACGGACATAGCGTTGCACGCTGACATGCCCCGCCGCCAGCAGGTCGCGGATGGCGCGCAGCCGGGCGCGTTCTTCCTGCGCCTCGCGCTCCAGGCCCGCCACATCGTCGGCGTCGCGGGTGTCGATCTGGTAACTGTCGATGACGCTGTCTTCCACCTGACCCAGGCACAGCAGATCGCCGACCAGGCCGCCGCGTGAATGGGTGAGCAGCGAAATCCGGGCGCCTTTGGGTAGCGCCTGCAGCAGCACCAGCGCGTTTTCCTGCGGGCTTTCCGAGAATGTGCGGTGTTCAAAACCGAAGATGCCGCCGGGGAATTGCTGTTGCAGCATGTCCCAGGTGGCGCTGTGTTGGCGCAGGTCGGCATAGGAACCCAGGGTGTAGGAACCGGTGCCGTGGATCAGCACCAGTGCCGGCTTGCCCGCCGCCATCGCTTGCAGGCGCGGATCGCCGGGCAGGCAGTGGTCGCCGGCCGCCAGCGTCTTGTCGTGCCAGTGATACAGCCCGGGCCGACCGGCCAGGCGCGATTCAATCTTCCACATCAGGGCTTTGGCGCCGAGGCAGGAGCTCAGGTCATAGGCCTTGGCGGTGGCCTGATCACCCAGCTTCTGCTGCGCCCATGCCAGCGCCTGTGCCTTCGCTTCTTCGACGATGCCGTCGCTCGGCAAACGCAGCACCGAAGCCATTTTCCACAGCACATCGCCGAGGCCGCGTGTGCTGGCGTTGGGATCACGGAACTGGCTGAAATCGACTTCGCCATCCATCACCGCTTCCGGCCGCAAGCGCGCCACCGCTTCGGCCAGCGCGTCGGAACGGATGAACAGCGTTGAGCCGTCCTCGGTTTCCAGCGCCAGCAACTCGGGTTCAGCCGCAGCCAGAATGGCGCCTTCCGGCGCGACTTCGCCGCGCGAGGTGGCGGCCAGAGTGAAAACCTTTTCCACCTTCACCTCGGCCAGCAGCGGATCGACCTCGCTGACGCCGGAGCGCGTGGTGGCGCGCAGAAGTCCAGGTAAAGGCAGGTCTGGACCGCTACGGGTTTCCTTGCTGGGTAATTTGAGCGATTGGACTGATGTTGATGCTGAAGTCATTCGGGGCTCCCGCTACGGCGATGGGTTGGGTTGATTATTAATCTGGCAAATTCAAGCTGGGTAGCTGGGTAGGTTGGGCAAAGCGCAGCGTGCCCAACAGCTTACGTGGGCAAGTTGGGCACGCTGCGCTTTGCCCAACCTACGCCTTTCCTTAGGCCAGCACTTTCCGTTTGCGGGCGGCGCTGTTGCCGACAATTTGCGGACTTTGCGGATAGCTGGAGGAGGGCAGGTAGCCGCAGATTGCGGCATGCCAATCAGCGTAACTTGCGTTTGCCGGCAGTGTTTTCAGTGTCTTCAGCGCGTAGTAGGTGAAGGCGCCGTTGAAGCGGCCACCAATCTTGGCGTCGTAGCTGTAGTTGTTGGGGCCTTCCTTGCAGCCGGATAACAGCAGGTCGCCCTGTTGTTTGAGCATCACGCTGACGAACGGCGACACCCGGTTCGGCTGCACCGCGATCTGCGTCATCAGATTGCCGGCGCGGGTGCGCGGTAGTTGGTCTGCCGGCATCCAGTTGCCCATCGGCATGAAGCGCGGTCGCGGCGCGTCGGCTTCCGGCTCGCTCGGCGCGGCGCGATTGACCGTGCCGGAGTGGCAGCTATCGGCAATGAACAGCAGTTTTACGCCCAGCTTGCGGTTGGCGAAGATGACCCGTATTTCGTCGTCGGTGAGCGCGCCGCCGCCGGTCTGGATGTCGTGCGGGCAGAGCGCTTCATCAAGGCCATCGATCTCGTCGCCATCGCTGTCCGGCTGGTAGGTGCCGTGGCCGGAAAAGGAAATCACCACATCGTCGCCGGCAGCAGCGCTTGCCAGCAGGCCATTCATCGCCGCAACCATGGCGGCCTTGGTGGCCTGGGTGTCGAGCAGTTTGGTGACGCTGTAACCCCGCTCACTCAGCGCTGCAGCCCAGTCGTTGGCGTCATTGACGCAACCGGACAGGTCCATATGGGTGCCGGGATAGTTGTTGATGCCGATGCAAAGCGCTTTCTTGCTCATGATGACTCCCTCCGGTTGACTTGAAATGGAGGGAGGTGACGCAAGGAATATGCCACGCAAGGTGGTCAATCAGGCGCGCTGCAACTGCCGGAAAAGTGCGGAAAAAAGCCGAACCCAGCCTGCCGATGAGTGGCTCTGTGGGTCAAAACAGACCCGGCCAACTGAGGCTTGGCCGTGAAAGCGGGTCAAACCAAACCCGAGGCGATTCAGATTTCGGGCTGGGTCAGAAAGAGTCGCTTACTTGCGTGCCAATCGGCGATTCTGGCGGGCTTGTGCGATCAGCCCATCGGCAATTGCAAGCAGATCAGGCAGGCCTTTTGCAGCATTGCCGAGCACGGCGTAGCGGCCATCGACAGTCACCAGCGGCACGCCGCTGACCTTGTAGTTGCGTGCCAGTGTTTCGCCGCGCGCCATACGGGTTTCCACTGCGAAGGAATTCATCTGGTCGCGGAAGGTTTGGCTGTTCACGCCCTGGCTTGCGACCCAACTCAAGACATTTTGTTCGGTGTACAGATTGGTTTTGCGAAGGTGAATGGCATCGAATACCGCTTGATCCAGACGCGCCAACTGGCCGCTTGCTTCCAGCGTGTAGAACAGGCGGGCCAGACTCGACCAGGCGGCACGACCGAAGGTCACAGGCACGCGACGAAAACTGATGTCCTTCGGTAGTTGTTTCTCCCAGCGCATGATGAGTGGATTGAAGTCGCGGCAATGGCTGCAGCCATAAGAGAAAAACTCCAGCACTTCGATCTTGCCGGGGCTGTCACCCGCCTGGGGCGGTGTAATCGGACCCCAATCCCGCCCTTCGACAAGTTGTATCGCAGGCGCTGCAGCCGCGTGTACGGTTGCAGGCAAAGCGGCAGCGGTCAGTGTGGCGAGGAGGGCGCGGTGAAATTCGCGGCGGGTCAGGGGCATTGCAAAATCTCCGGGATGTTTCAGATTGAAGGGTAGTCATCGCCAAGCGGCGGCAGGTCACCGTTCAATGACTTGGCGGGCGCGAAAAAGTGCCCAAGCGGCGGCGACCAAAAAGGCGATGAACGAGACCAACGCCCAGTTCGCCAGGCTCAAACCAAGGATGCTGAGTTCCGCTTCTTCGCAAAAACCGGTGGCGAGGAACAGTTCAGGCTGCAGTTGGCCGAGCCATTCCACCAGGCGTTCGATCGGGCTTGGCTCGCTCGCCATGCAGGAAATGCTGCCCGGCGGCTGCATCTGGAGCCAGCTTTGGTAAGCCGCCGTGGCAATGCCGACGAGCGCGATCGGCAGGCTGGCGAGGCCGATCCACCAAGCCGCCGGACGGGGCGACAACCCGGCCGCGAACAGGTACAGAACGGCCAGTTTCATGAACAACAGGCGCTGGAAAATGCACAGATGACAAGGGTTCAGGTTGAACCAGTCGGTCAACACAAAACTGCCAGCCACCAGCGCAATGCTGCCGGCGGCGAGCAGAGACCAGATCAAACGGGGTGTGAGTGCTTTCATGCCGCGCAGTTTATCGCGTCGGCTCGCTGCGTTTGAATGGACTGTTTTCGTTCAGTTCATCGACATAGCGTTCGATGCCGCCGCTTTCGCGTTGCAGAAAGGTTTCCACAGCATTGGCGAAGCGGGGATGCGCCAGCCAGTGTGCCGACCAGGTGGTGACCGGCAGAAAACCGCGCGCCAGTTTGTGTTCCCCCTGCGCGCCGCCTTCAAAAATGCGGATGTGGTTGGCAATGCAGAACTCGATGGCCTGGTAATAGCAGGTCTCGAAGTGGAGGCCATCGTGATATTCCAGCGTGCCCCAGGAGCGGCCGTAAAGCGCGTGTTCGTCGTAGAAGTTGAGCGCGCTGGCGATCGGCTCATCGTCCTTCAACGCGATGATCAGCAGAATGTTTTCCGGCATTGCCGCGCCGACGCGCAAGAAGAAATCCAGATTCAGCGCCTGCGGTGAATTGAACTGCATGTGTGTACGGGCATAGCAACGCTGGAAGAACTGCCAGTGCGCCGGTGTGATCTGCTCGCCGCGCAGATGCTGGAAAACAATGCCGGCGTCGTTGACGCGGCGGCGCTCCTGCTGGATTTTCTTGCGCTTGTCGCGGCGCAGACTGGCCAGGTAGGCAGCGAAATCTGGATAGCCCGGATTCTGCCAATGAAACTGCACGCCTTTGCGCAACAGCATGCCCTGCGCCTGCATTTCCAGCGCCTGCGACTCGGGCGGAAACAACAAATGCAGCGACGACACCCCGCTATCGCGGGCGAATTGCAGCGCGGCGGCGATCAGTTGGGTGCGCGCCGCATCGGATTCCGCCAGCAGCCGCGCACCGGTCACCGGCGTGAACGGCACCGAAGACACCAACTTGGGGTAATACTCCAGGCCATGTTTGGCATAAGCCTCGGCCCAGGCCCAGTCGAACACGAACTCGCCCCAGGAATGGCTTTTGACGTACAGCGGCAGCGCGCCGATCAGACGCGCGTCCCGCCATAAGGTCAGGAACTGCGCCCGCCAGCCGGTTGTCGGCGTGGCGCAGCCGCTGTCCTGCAAGGCGCGCAGGAAGGCATAGGCAAGAAACGGATTGTCGCCGGCGGTGGTTTTGCGCAATGCATCCCACTGCGCCGTGTCGATCTCGGCCAGGTCTTCGACGATGCGCAGCGTCATGCCGAACGTTGCCAGACCAGCGTGCGGTTGTTGGCCGGCATCGCGATGTCCCGTATCAGCGTCAGTCCCTGTGCCTCGGCAAGCTGATTGATGGCTTCAAAGTCGCGCACGCCGCTGGCCGGATCGCGATTCTTCAACCAGACATCGAAGCGCGCATTGCTCTCGGAGGTGAAGCGGCCGTCATAGTTGAACGGCCCGTACATGCAAAGCACACCGCCTGGCGCAAGCACCCGGCCGATGCCGGCGAACAACTGTTGCACCGCCGGCCAGGCAACGATGTGCACCGTGTTGGCATTGAAGATCGCATCGACCTGATGCGACACCGGCCAGTCCGAGGCGGTGACATCAATCTCCAGCGGCGGCAGCAAATTCGGCAATTTCGCCTCATCCAGCCAGAGCCGGATACCGGCATGGTTGATCGCCAGTTCGCTGGTCTGCCAGGTCAGATGCGGCAAAGCCGCGCCAAAGTACACCGCATGCTGGCCGGTGCCGCTGGCAATTTCCAACACATGCGTGCGGTCGGCGAAGACTGCATCCAGCACGGCTTGAATGGGGGCGCGATTCTGCTCGCAGGATTCTGAGTAAGGTTTCATGGCGTGGTTATGCCGATTCTGGGCGCGAAATTCAACGGTACGGTGAACGGGGTTTCTTGGGGAAGTGAATGGGCTGTTGGCTGGTCGCGGAATGTCAGTAAACGACATGTTGCGCTGAAATCGCTTGCGCGCCTTCTGGTCGTCTATTCCTGGCAAGCCGCAATGGGAAGGACATGGGCGTTGAAAAAATGGACGGGGACAAATGGCTCGATAGCCAGCTGATTGCCCGTTAATGGCATTCACCCCAGCACTCTGACTGACAGCTTCCTGGATTGCTGAACTACCGTACTCGACCCGTTTCTGCCATTGGGTATTCGGCTTCACGGATGGCTGGTTCCAGAGGGTGAGCCGCCGTTAACAATCTAGGTGGCAGACAGAGCTGGCGACAGACGTCCAAGCAAATCAAGGGTTTTGAGCGTTAGTTTTCATAGTGGCGAATGTTTGTGCTCGCTCCGCCATCGACGTTCTCATCTGGCTGTCCATGCTGCTGAAGTTCTGGTCACAGCTGCCAGAAATCCTGTGAAGAAAACCGAGTCGCCCTTTAGCGCCAAGCTCCGCCATCTGGATCCCATCGACCAGTGGCTGCTTCCGGCAGCGAGAGGCTGACAATGACGGGACCGAAGAACCGCCTCAGTTCCTGTTGCAGGTCCGCGAATGGAGGGGGTTGCAGGGTCGGCGGATTCCGGCGCAGGAAGCCGCTCCAAAGGCCACGCTCCTCGGCGATTTTCGCGAATGCCTTGGTAAGGCCCTCCGGCATTTCAATTGGGATGGCGGTCTCGCGTCGCAGGAGCGTTCCTCCGACTGCTTCTACCAGGCTGGGCATGTCAAACGGAAACGTGCGGGTCGTGACCCAAATGTCGTGAAAATCCTTGATCCTGCCGTTCGCCGCCCCGAAGCGGATCATTGCCTCGAATTTTTCCGCGACCACTGTTTCTGGTGGGTACATCAGGATGCGCGGCACAGGCAGATCGGGTAGAAGGCTCGGAAAGGTCTGGCGCGTCGGTGGTGGATAGACATGGTCGCCGAAGCCGATGTCCACCTGCACGGAAATGACCGCCCTGGCCAGTTCCCCTTTCAGACTTAGCTGAACGCCCTGGTACTTGTCGGCTTCGCGCACCGGCTCGACTCTCAAGGTGGCTGGGTCGAAGACGATGCCGTCGTCGGGGGCCTCTACTTGGCAGATTCGAGTGAAAAGTTCAGTAATTGCGACAGGGTCAGGATCGCCATGGCCGAGCAGGTCCAGGTCGCCGGTGGGTCTGTAAACGTGCTCGGGCCAGGTCACAAACAACATGGCACCCTTGAGCACATAGCGTTCGGAGGCTTCCGTTTGACTGAGGCGAAAGAGTAGACGCTCAATGGCATAGCGCGTCAGGACGCGCTGATAGTCGTCGCCATGCCGCTTGGCATGATCAAGCAGCCGTGCCCTGACGGATGCGGCGGGATCCTTGATCGTTTTGTCGTTCATTGCATCGCCTTGATGTAGGGCTCAATCCGTCCGGTGACCCGATTGATGGCCGCGTATTTCATCAGCTCGCTCGCGGTGGTTTTTCTTTGTCGCAAAGCGTCCCGGAGCGCTTCTATGGCGACATCCTCGCCGACATGGCGGCGATGCTTGAAGCAATCCGCAACCGTCTTCGCAACGCTGTAGATGGGTACGTCAACCCCCTCCACGCGGACGTGTTCGACGCCCGCTGTCAGGACTTCGCCTGTTGCCCGGACGATCTCGATGCGTGGACTCTGTACGTTTGGCGTCCTGGCCTTGTGGGGAATGGTCATCCACACTGCATGCGGCAACTGGGTGGTGAGTTCGTGGTGCCGAAGTGCGCTGACCAGACTGACAACGCCGTTTGGGACGAGGCGGGCAGCCTCCGCCAGATCGTGGGCTATATCCTCCCCGACACGTTCCGGATCTTGGTAGAGCCCGCGCCCGAGACGGACCAGATCGCCTGCGTCGGTCAGGCGCTTGAGATAGACCAGGGGAATGCTCGCTGCTTTGAAATCGCGTGCGCGCGCAATGCCCTTGTCCCGGATAAGACGGAGCGCGCGTTCGCGGTAAGTCATATGATGTTCGGACATGATGTTATCTATTGTCGGCAAAATATAGAACATGTCAACGAAATAGAACGGTTGAATTGTTTGTGCTGACATCATATATTTCATATGACCATGACTCAATCCAATCCGCCTTCCGAACTTACGCCCAAACATGTGCGAGCCGCACGCGCCCTCTTGGCGTGGTCCCAACAGGGCCTGGCCAAGGCGGCCGGCGTGGCCACATCGACTGTGGCCGATTTTGAAAGAGGTTCGCGAACGCCGGTCGCCAACAACGCCCAAGCCATTCGTGGCGCACTGGAGAGCGCCGGCATCCGCTTCCTGCCCACCGGGGCGGTGATTGGATCAACCGTTCCCAGCATCACGCCGAGCGAGCGTCCCGGCATGCCGATCCGATGGGTCACCGCGACCGACCTTTCGAACTGGGCTGATCGAATCGATGGCGCCTTCAGCCTGCCGACGCTTATTTCGCACTTGATCCGCGCCACACATGGCGCCGCGGCCAAGATTGATTTTCCCGCCGACGAGAGTGTGCGTTATCCGGGTTGGGACGGACGCACCTTGGTCGAGACTGGCAGTGACTATGTGCCACAGGGTGACGCCGGTTGGGAACTTGGCAGCCAGCGAAACGACATTTCTGGAAAGGCGACGGAAGACTGCCGAAAGCGGACCACCGATCCCACGCCGCTCACCCCCGCCAGCGCCGCCTTTGTGTTCGTCACGTCCCGCCATTGGCCACAGAAGGACGCATGGAAAAAAGCCCGGCAGGACGAAGACATCTGGCGTGAGGTACGCGCCTACGATGCCGATGACCTCGTCCACTGGATCGAACAAACACCGGCGGTCGGACTTTGGCTGGCCATTCGTCTTGGGAAGCGACCAGATGGAACCCGTGAGCTTGATGAAGTCTGGGAAGAATGGTCGCTTGCAACCCAATGGCCCCTGACGGAAGAGTTGGTCCTATGTGACCGGGACGAGGACGCGACTGAAGTTCGACGTTGGCTGCGTGACGAGCCCTCCGTCCTCTCCCTGCAAGCGACAACGGCTGAAGAGGTTGTGGCCTTCTTCCACTCAACCCTCGGTATGTTCCCGGACGATGTTGCTGCAGCTTATCGGGCTCGCTGCCTGGTGGCGACCACTGCTGACGCCGCCCGAGCGCTGGCGAATGCACCGGCGCCCCTGATCCTGTTGCTGACCGAACCCGAACCCGGTCTGGCCCAGGCGCTTGTCAAGCGCGGCCACTTCGTACTGCAAGCGTATGACGAGCGGCAAATCACTCAGGGCGAAATTCGCGTCCTCGCGCGCCCGTCGCGTGAAGGGATTGCCAACGCCCTGACCTCCGCAGGCATCGCCGAGCCTCGGGCTCAGGCACTCGCGCGCGACTGCGCCCGTAATCTAGCCGTTATCCGCCGACTGATCCCAAATGCGCCGGGGCGACTTCCGAACTGGGCACGGGATACTCCGCCCCATGCCCTGCTGGCGGCGATGCTGGCGGGCGGATGGGACGAGAACGTGGAGACCGATCAGGCCCGGCTTGCCGAAATCGCCGACCAGTCCTATGAAAGTGTCATTTCCGCCCTGGCCCCATACGTCGGTCAGTTCGACAGCCCGTTGCGAAAAATCGGATCGACCTGGCGTATTGCTTCGCCGGCGGACGCATGGCTATGCCTCGCGCCGTACCTGACGAGCGCCGACATGACCCGCTTCGAGGCCGCAGCCCACGCCGTGCTCGGTTCAGCAGACCCGCGCTTCGAAATGGACCCCGACGAGCGCTGGATGGCGGCGGTGCATGGCGTGCGTCCAGACTACTCCGGGCTGCTGCGTTACGGCATCGGCCAGGTGCTGATCCTGCTTGCCCTATGGGGTGACAAGGCCCATGCCCTTCCTGACGCGGCGCGGCGAGCCGACGCCATCGTGGAAAAGCTGTTGCGCAATGCCGATTCGCAACGCTGGTGGTCACTATCGAGAGATTTTCGGCTGCTGGCCGAGGCCTCGCCCAGGGCCTTCCTGAATGCCGTTGAGGACAGCCTTGATCAGAGTGATCCACCGATCCGCGCTTTGTTCGGTATCGACGGGGGGGGCGTATTCGGGACCGAACACCTCTCAGATCTGCTTTGGGCGCTGGAGTCCCTGGCCTGGTCGCCTGAATGGATGCCGCGCGTGACCCATGTCCTGGCACGCCTAGACACCATCGACAATCGGCCAGAGCGGTATGGGAACCGGCCGGCAAATAGTCTCCGTGAGGTACACCTACTGTGGATTCCCCAGACCTATGCCACGCTCGACCAGCGGCTTCGCGCCCTTGACCTGATCCGCAAGCACGCGAGCGAGGCGGCATGGAAGCTGATGCTTGGCCTACTTCCCAAGGGTCACGATACATCCACGCCATCGCCCATGCCGCGATGGCGCGACTTCACGGTCGATCAAGTCGAAGTTGTGACCTACGGTTTGATGGCGCGCGGCGCAGCGGCTCTTACGGAGCGGCTGCTCGCCGACGTGGGCGCTAACCCCGCACGATGGTCGGAACTGCTCGATCAATTTGCCGCGTTGGCACCGGACCAGGAAGCCGGGCTCGCCACGCTGGAGGCGGCGGAACCAAAGATCGCGGACATAGCCGATCGCGCGGTGCTCTGGACGAGCCTGCGCCGTGTGCTTCACCACCACCGTCAGTTCCCGGATGCCGAGTGGTCCATGCGAGGCGTGGTTCTTGATCGACTTGAGGTCATTTACGACCGCTTCGCGCCACTCGATCCGCTTGATCGCACGGCCTGGCTCTTCGAGCAACAAGTCGCCTTGCCCAAACCATCGACGACGGGATGGGAGACGATGGAGCGAGATGTCGACGCCGCCCGGCAGCAGGCGGCTCTGACAGTGCTCGCAGAAGGCGGCGTGGCATCCGTCCTGGCACTTGCGCGATTGGTCGAAACGGCGGGTTACATCGGCAAGGCGCTCTATGACGGCGGTGCTTCAGAGTCCGACCTTGATGCGCTGTTGGAGGCCGCACTAGGAAGCGACGACAAGCATGAGCGGGACGTGGCACATGGATTGATCATGTCCATGTTTCGCGATCGAAAAGAGCCCTGGGCGGAGGTCTTGATCGATAAGGCACGCGAACAGGCTTGGGGCGACACCGCACTGCTGACGATCCTGCGCGCATTGCCGGTTCAACGCTGGACTTGGGATCAGGTCGCCAAAGCGGGGGCGCAACTCGAAGACATCTACTGGCACCGTGCGCCGGTGATCTGGATGAGCGAGGACAGCGAGGACATTGCCTACGCAATCCGCAAACTAATTGCCGTCGACCGTGCACGCCACGCTCTTTCGCTAGTGGTGCGCGGTAGCAAGGTCCATCTCCCTTCAGACCTGCTCATCGAAGTGCTGCGGGAGGCGGTGCACCAACCCTTCGAGAGCGATCGCAATGGCAACGAAGCGACCATGTTCCAGTATTACGTGGGAGAGATTCTCAAGGTGCTGGATGAGCGCAGTGATGTGGACAAGGACACCCTGGTCGCGCTCGAGTGGGCCTACCTACCGGTACTGGAGTATTCGCGTCGGCCTGCCAAAGAACTGCCGAGAGCCCTCTCGGAGCAACCTGCGCTATTCATCCAGATGCTGAGCGCGGTGTTCAAACCAAGCGAAGAAAGCGGTGTCATCGACGTCGAACCAGAGAACCCAGAACAAGCACGCGCCGTGGCCGATCAGGCTTATCGGTTGCTCGAACTTTGGGACCGTCTACCCGGCGCCCGTGAAGACGGCACGATAGACGGCGTGATTTTGGAAAACTGGATCAAGAAAGCCCGTTCGCTCGCCAAGGAGGCGGGTCGGCAGGACATCGCTGACAGTCGGATCGGGCACATGTTGTCGGCTTCGCCGCTCGGGGCGGACGGCAACTGGCCGGCGGAATCTGTGCGCGAAGTACTCGACCTGTTCCGCAGCAAGTCGATGCTCGAAGGTTTTTCGATCGGCAAAAGTAATCGGCGCGGCACTACCACGCGGATGCCACGCGATGGCGGGAACCTGGAACGCCAGGAAGCAGCGAAGTACCGCAACTGGGCCAAGGCGATTACCTACGAACATCCGCATACGGCAAAGGCTCTCGACACATTGGCGGACAGCTACGAAGTCGAAGCGCGCCACCATGACGAACGCGCCGAGCGTCTGGACTGGGAATATTAGACCGCTGGCAATGGTGAGAATGTCGCTATGGCAAGGGAATGATTTTGTCGCAAGGATGACCTGTACGGCCGCTGTCTGGGGTGCTGCAGTCGTTCATCCGGCTGGTTGTAGTGCAGTCTGAATTTCCGCTTCTGGCCGTTTGTGTGAATTCGACGTGGTGCCAGTAAGCTGACGTTGGAAGATACCGGAACCAAAGCTGGTCACGATTAGGATAGATTTGGAACGGTTTGAGGAATGGCTGGCCAGCCACCCCACCCCGTCGCATCGCTATACTCCAAACAGGAAAGAAATTGATAGGAGTGGTAAGCGTTTGCCAAATTACTTAACGGCGACCGTCGATATCCGGAAATTGGCAGGCTACGCGCTCAACCTGAATCATCCTGAAGGCCGGCACAAGGCCTGAGTATTTCTTTCCGCGCTTGGGTTGGCACCGTCCGATAGTAAGCGGTTGGCGAACAAGATTTTGGTGGCGCTTGCCGACAACGAGGCCCATCTTGTTGAGGAAAGCCTTTGGGGTGCTCTTTATCCTGGAATCCTCAGTTGGGATTGAATATTGTGAAATTTCAAGCAGTTGCGTTACTGATGTAGGTGCGAATTCATTCGCACACAAGCGGTTGATTTTGCGAATAAATTCGCACCTACAGTCCGGTCAACTGCGTTTTTTAGGTGTGCGCCGGTAAAGACCGGCAAGGAGTAGATGGTGAAAGTCCATTGCAATGAAGGATTAGCGACCCACATTGGCCCCGAGCCGTGCGTATGTATTCGTGAGGATGCAG
>CAMDHJ010000116.1 GCA_945897865.1 Tepidiphilus sp. J10 | reverse complement strand
GTGGGTCTTGGTAGAGATGGTCGATGCGGTCGGTGTTGAACAGCGAGGTGCGGCGTTTGATGCCGTGTACTTCATAGCCTTTGTCGAGCAGGAATTCCGCCAGATAGGCGCCATCTTGGCCAGTGACGCCGGTGATCAGGGCTATTTTTGCTGTTGTGGTCATTTTTTCTCCGAGGATGAAGTCATGCGGTTGGGTATGTGTATTTTAGCCAATGGATTGACATGTTTGCGGTCATTGACAACGTTAGCGCGGCAATTCAGAAGCGTGGATGTGAGCGTGGCGATCTGAAGTTTGTTCGCTGCAATATTGATCCGGCCAGCAATGGCACTACCTTATGCGCAGCGGGCTGCCCCAGGCGGCTGGACGGATCTGCATCCCCCTTTTTAAAGGCTCAATTCTTGTTAAGCAAGGATGACCAATGCGCAGCAGCCTCCGAGAGGATTTCCCCCTTTGTAAAGGGGGATTGAGGGGGATTTTGACGGCGGTGCCTTATGCGGATGTCTCATAAATCCCCCGCAGCCCCCCTTTTTCAAAGGGGGGAGTAGCTGTCGGAATGCTTAAGGTAGTGCCATTGTGTCTGGTCAAGTTTATCCGGGATTGCCCATTGCCCCAAAAAACCAATGCGTAGGATGGGCCAAGCGCAGCGGGCCCATCAACCCGCCGAGTGATGGGCCCGCCGCGCTTGGCCCATCCTACCGGGTTGCCGCCGCCTCGCAATGACGCGTTTGCAGTGCCGATGTCGGAGGAGCACCTTGGAAGGCGCTTCTCCGTGTGGGTGCCCCGTCACATTAACCCTGTGCAGCTAACCACTGTTTTCACTTGCGCGGCACAATCACTTCGATCCCGGGGTGACGTTGCCTGAGCGCGTTGGCGAGGGTTTGTTTGGCGCTTTCGTCGCCGTGCACCAGGCGGATTTGGCGTGGTTTATGGCGCATGCGGCCGATGAAGTTGAGCAGGTCTTTCTGGTCGGCGTGGGCGGAGTAGCCGCCTAAGGTGTGGATGCCGGCGCGAATTTGGATGCGTATGCCATCGAGTTCGACATAACCGCCTTTTGGGCCGTATTTCTGGATGTCGCGTCCTGGTGTGCCGACGGCTTGGTAGCCGACGATCAGCACGTCGTGGCGTGGGTCGTTCAGCATGGCTTTGAGGTAGTTGACGATGCGACCGCCGCTGCACATGCCGCTGGCGGCGATGACGATGGCGGGGCGGGCGGTGTTCGCCAGGTAGCTCACTGCGTTAAGGTGGGTGGCGTGGTCGTCGATTGTGGTGAGCTGTTCGAATGCCAGCGGGTGCCTGCCGGCGTTGAGTTTGCGGCGGGCTTCGCTGTCCCAGTGTTCGCGCAGTTGTGCGTAGCCGGCGGTGAAGTCGGCCGCCAGGGGTGAATCGATGATGATATCGAGCTCGTTCCAGTTGACGCCGGGGGCGGCAGGGCGCTGACGGTTACGATGAATGATTTCTTCCAGTTCGTAGAGCAGTTCTTGTGTGCGGCCGATGCTGAAAGCGGGGATGAGCAGGCTGCCTTTGTCTTTGAAGGCGCGCTCGCACAGGGCTTGCAGGCGCTGGCGGCGATATTTGCGGCTTTCGTGAGTGCGGTCGCCGTAGGTGCTTTCCATGACGACGACATCCGCGCTGTAGGGTGATTGCGGCGCCGGCAGCAAGGGGGTGTAGGGGGCGCCCAGGTCGCCGGAGAAGACGATGCGTAGTTTGTCTGTCCCGTGTTTGAGTTCGAATTCGACCCAGGCGGAACCCAAAATATGGCCAGCCGGGGCGAGTTTGACGCTCAGGCCTGGGTTGCCGGGAATGATGTCGTGCCATTGTTTGTAGGGCAGGGCGATGATTTGCTGTCGTATTTGGGTCAGGAATTTGCTGATCAGGGCGGCGTCACGCGTGAATCCGATCTTCAGCGCGTCTTCCAGAACCAGGGGCAGCAATGCAGCGGAGGCTTGGCTGCACAGGATGGGTCCGCTAAATCCGGCGGCGATCAAGTAGGGGATGCGGCCGACATGGTCGATGTGGACATGTGTGACGACGAGCGCCTGGATCTTGTCGATGGGGAATTCGATTTGCAGCCGGTTGGCGCCGGCGCCTTCGCTGGAGGTTTCGGCGCCCTGGAACAGACCACAGTCGATCAGAACGGCTTGCTCGTTGGCCAGCGTGAGCTGATGACAGGATCCGGTGACACCATCGACCGCGCCATGGTGGGTGATGGTGAATTGTGGTTGCGGCATTGTGGTTCTCCCTTTTGGTGTTGGTCTGCTGTTTAAATCCAACTCTGTCATTCCGGCGCAGGCCGGAATCCAGTCCGTAGGGTGCGCCATACGCACCAACCAGGCAAACGGTGCGCATGGCGCACACTACGGTTTCACGGATTAATCGGGCCCATCACCGTTACTCATGTCTTGGTGCTGGAAGAAAGCTGGTTGAGTGGTATGGCGACCGGTTTTTCTCTGCCGAGCAAGGTCAGCAGGACGACAACGCGTTCCTGCGCTACGGTCGATACGATGCCGGAAAGGCCTTTGAGAGGGCCATCGGTGATTTCGACGTTTTCGCCAACTTTGAACGGTGCTGCGGTGTCGTGTTCGGGGCTGTCGTAGCGTTTGGCCAGTTGGCGTATGGACTCAACCAGGGTGTTGTCTATCGTGGCCGGGATGTTGCCAAATGTGACCAGACTGGTGACACCAGGTGTGCTGCGGATCGGGGCGATGCTTTGTTCAGGATGCGCGCAACGAACGAAGCCGTAGCGCGGGAACATGACCTGTTCATTGCGGCGCCAACCCTGTTTCATTTTCTGCCATGTGGTCAGCATGGGCAGGTAGACCTCATAACGCTGTTCTTCCAGTTTGCGTACCGCCAGCGCCTCCTGCCGAGGCTTGGTCTGGCAGACGTACCAAGGCGTCATGGCGGCCTGACTCGATCAGTTGTTGATCTGGCTGTCAGGCCGGCCTGGATTCACGCGGGTAAACGCTTCAAGACTTGTAAGAGTATTTGTAAACATAGCCCGAATAGCCGTAACGATAGCGCTGGCGGGTAGTGTCGAGGTCATTGAAGACGAAACCTTTGACTTGCACGCCAGCCTGGGCGAGGCGTTTGACGGCTTGGTCGATTTCGCGGATTGGGTGCTTGCCGGCGCGGGCGACCATCAAGGTGGCGCCAGTATGCCGTCCGATGATGGCGGCATCGGAGACGGCCAGAATGGGCGGTGCGTCAACGATGAGGATGTCGAACAAGTCACCGACCTGAGCCAGCAATTCGGCAAAATTGGGGTGCATCAGCAATTCGGAAGGATTCGGCGGGCGCTGGCCGGTGGTGATGACGGCAAGACCGGG
Source organism: Tepidiphilus sp. J10 (assembly GCA_945897865.1). GTDB lineage: Bacteria > Pseudomonadota > Gammaproteobacteria > Burkholderiales > Thiobacillaceae > PFJX01. Next base: position 9,235 of record CAMDHJ010000116.1, on the reverse strand, counting down.
GACTTCGGTGGATTTGAGAATGTCGGCCAGCTTTGCTGTGCCGCTGACAAATTCTGATACGCCGATTTCACGCGGCATGCCGAATTCGCGGTGGATATGGCCTTTGCGCAGGTCGGCGTCGATGATGGCGACACGTTTGCCCGATTGTGCTAGCACCACGCCCAGATTCTTCGAGATGAAGCTCTTGCCGATGTCGGGGCTGGGGCCGGTGATCAGCAAAGAGCCTTTGTCGGCATCGAGCAGGGCGAAGTGGATGGTGGTGCGCAGGCCGCGCAGGCTTTCAACTGCATCGTCTTCCGGAAAGTCGATGGCCAGCAGTTCGCCCTTGCGTTTGCCATGCTTGATTTCACGCGTCAGCTTGGCTTCGCTCCTGCTGTGCGGGATGGTGGCGTATACAGGCAGGCCGATCTGTTTTTCCAGCTTGTCGGGATCTTCCACCATGACGCGCAAGGAGCGGATTGCCCAGATCATCACGATGCTGGAAAGCAGGCCCATCAGCAGGGAAACCGCCAGGATCAGCGCACCCTTGGGCGAAATCGGTTTGATGGAAACCTGGGCGGCGTCGATGACCCGCGCATCTCCCACCGTGCCGGCTTTGGAAACGCGCAGTTGCTGGGCGCTGTTGAGCAGTTCGGTGTACAGCTTGTTGGAGACTTCTACGTCACGTTGCAAACGCAGAATGGTTTGTTGGGTGGTCGGCAAGCCGGAGACATTGCGATCGAATTGCGAACGTTTGGCCTTGAAGCGTTCAATCTGTGAATCAACCGCCTGGACGCTGGGGTGTTCCGGTGTGAAACGCTGACGCAGTTCTTCACGCTGTTGTTGCAGCTTGATGGTTTCTTTTTCGATGTCGACGATGGAGTCCAGCACACCTTTGGTTTCGAGAGTCAGATCGACGGAGCCACGACTTTGACGGTAGTTGTTGAAGGTGGCTTCTGCGGTATCGAGTTGGGTTTTCAGCGTTGGCAATTGCGTTTCCAGAAACTTCAGCGTGCTTTCAGCTTCGGCAGAACGGAACTCGACGTTTTGCCGCACATAGTTATTGATGATGGCGTCCAGCACCTTGGGCAGCAAGTCTGCGTCGGCGCCTTGCAAAGTGGCTTCCAGCACGCCGGAAAGCTTGGCGCGTTCCTTGACCTTGTAGCTTTCGCGCAGGGACTCGATGGTTTCTTGCCTGGAGAATTTGATCAGCGTGAATTCTGTGCCGGGGCGTGCAAGCAATTGCGAAATGAACAGTTTGATGTCCTTGCCGGCGGCGGGCTGGCCGACAGTTCCTTTTACCAACGTGGTGCCGTCTTCGTCCAGTAGCTGATACTCACCGTTTTTTCCGGCTACCAGGGTGAGCGGTTCACCCAGGAGTTCAGTGGGCACTTCCAGACTGCCGACTTGAATGATCTCTCCACCCCAGGCGTATTTGTTGGACCCAAATCTGGGGGCGGCAAGGGTGGGATCGGCATGCCGGCGAGCGATGGCGCGGCCAAAAACCGGCATGTAGGTGGGGGTGGCACGAATGTCGAGTTTGAGCTGTTCGACTACGCGTTCCAGAATCATGCGCGAGTTGAGGATTTCGAGTTGCGCGGTGATCGATACGCTTTCGCCCAGCAGGGGTTGCAATTCCGCCAATGCGGTCAGACCACCACTTTTCTTGTCTTCAACCTGCAGCAGTGCGTCTGCCTGATAGATGGGCGTGGCGACAAACAGCCAGGCTGCACCGAGCAACATCGTCAAGAAAGTGACGATGGCGATCAGCCATTTGTATTCGAGCAGGGTGGCGAGGATTTCGCCCAGATTGATTTCGTCGTCACCGTCTTCCAGGCCGCTGTGTGCGGGGGTGGCATTGGGTACCGCGTTGGTCTGGTCAGCGTTCATGGGTTTAGGCTGTGTGAATGAATTGGATGCTGCTTTAACGTCAGGCAATTTGAAAAATGAAGAGGGATGACGCCTCAATCAGCATTTTTGTTTCAGGAATCCGGTCAGACCTTCCCGGTGTAGGTAGCGCGCGCGGATTGTAAAGGCTGCTCAAGTTGCGCATCAACGCGGCCGGAAAACAGGCTTTCAGTCGTGGCATATTGGTCCGGCCAGATTTATCCATGAAACCGTAGGGTGCGCCATGCGCACCATCCAGACTATCGGTGCGCATGGCGCACCCTACAGCCCGGTTGGCAATTCGGTTCAATCGGGCCGAATCAATCGTTGCTTTTTCAGATAGCCCGGTGCTCACAGCTTTTTGATCCAGGCAGGCAGGGATTCGTCGATCAGGGCCAGTGCTTCGTCCCAGACGGTATCGGATCGTTTGTAGGGGTCGGGGATGTTTTTACCGCCGTTCCAATGCCCGAGCAGATAGGTTTTGCCGCGCGCAGTGGGATCGATATCGACTACCGCATCTCGATGCGAATTTTCCATCACCAGAATCAGATCAGCCCAGCGCCCCAGTTCGGGCGTGAATTGCTGGGCGCGATGTGCATCCAGATCGATTTCCCTGTTGCGCATGCGCTCACGTGCAACTTCGTCCGCCGGGTAATTGACCAGCGCGCCAACGCCGGCGGAGCGGACTTCAGTCTGCCGGCCCGCTTTTTGCAGTTGCAGCCGAAGCAAGGCTTCAGCCATCGGGCTGCGACAGATGTTGCCGGTGCAGACAACGAGAATGCGTTCAAACATGGGTTAATTCCTGCCCGCTCCTTCGCCGCGCTGGAGTGCTTCAGGCCAGCGCGGCGGTGTGTCGGGGCGTTTGGCTGGCGATTACTGACGTCCGCCAAACAGCGGGTACTGGATGTTGCTGGTGGATTCCAGCAAGGTTGCGGTCGGCAGGATGTTGCTGATCACGCGGTTCCAACGCGCCACTTCGGCCGCATCGACGTAAACAATGTCGCGTGGCTGTAAGGGGAAACGGTCGGCCAACAACAGTGCATCGGGCGATTTGGAATCCAGGTGGAACAGCTCGGGTTTGTCGCCTTGACCACGCATCACGAAAATCCAGTTCGGGTTGGAGGTGCGTTGATCAATGTATCCGGCATCCGCAAGCGCTTCAGCCAGGGTGATGCGTCGCTTGCTCATGAAATAGGAACCGGGCTTCATGACTTCGCCGAGCACAAAAACCTTGTTCATCGAGCGATCTGGCACGTTGACGATGTCGTTCGGCTGCAGCATCACGTTCTGGCCGATGGCACCATCTTCATAGAGTGCTTGCAGGTCAACGCGCCAGGTGGTGTTGGCGCGGGTCAACAGGAGCTGGCTATGGTCGGCATCTTTGGTAAAACCGCCGGCGCGATTGACGGCGTCGATGAGGGTCATCGGTACATCGTTGATGTCTACCTGCCCGGGTTTGGTGACTTCGCCGACGATGTAGACCCGCTTGCTGCGGAAGGCGATGACCCGCACATCAACCTGTGGTTTTTCGATGTTCTTGGAAAGCTTCTGCGCCAGGATGACACGCACTTCACGCGGCGTAAGGCCAGAAACCTTCAGCGAGCCGACATAGGGGTAATAGATGGTGCCGTCTTCTGCGACCAGATTGCCGGATTGATCCGCCGTACGGAAGGAGCCGGCGGGGATGGTCAACTCGGGGTGATCCCAGATGGTGATGCTGAGTATGTCGCCGGGTCCGATTTGGTAATCGACCATATTGGCTTTCGGGTCGGTCTGGCTCAGATTGGCCTGTGCAACCTTAAGGCTGTTGGCTTTGAGCGCCTTTTCCTGCTCGATGATCAACTGGGCATTGATCGGTTTGACCTTGACGTTGGCAGGAACGACTTCTTCAGCCTGTTTGACCGGCAGGGTGACCGAAGACTCTTCGCGCATGTCGTAAGTATGTGTGCCGGGTATGACTGTGCAACCGACGATGCCGCTCAGCAGCACGGGCGCGAGCAGGAGGTGACGTAATTTGCGGAGCATGAATGTGAGGCGAGGGGCGATTTGGAGTTTCGAAGTGGCTTGCACGATGATCACCTTAAGAATTGTATTCAGTTCGATGTCCAGCATACGCCGACAGCCCTATCTGAATGGCGTTTGTACGACGAAAATATTCGAACATTCTCTGTGACATTGCAAGACAGTGCACAGGTTGATTTCAATTTATTGCCCGGATTGCAGGCGTTACTTCGTTTGAGCTTGCATCAAATTGAGGGATGCAGTGGTTGCGGAGTCCGCAATGAACGTGATGCGATGAATGCTTACACGGCCGGCAGCGCTGAAAGGACGCAACTCAGCGAATGCGATTTTTGAAGTGTAAAAAAAACCGACAAAATGGACTGGGCGATCCAAAACCGTAAGTTGACCTGGATGATTCAGTGCCAACTCAAGGTTCTGTGGAGCTTGAACCAGGAAAGTACCTGGTCCGCTACCTGATCGTTGTTTGCCTTCGGCGTGAAGGAAGCGTTATCGATCTACGCTGCCGACGCCGAAGTGTGTCCAAGTTGCCGGTGTGCTTGCAAGAAGCTTAGGCTGCGCGACGACGGCGAGCTGCGGCCAGACCCATCAAGCCCAGACCCAGCAGGGCGAGGGAAGCGGGTTCGGGAACAGCCTTGATGGTTACGTCGGCTCTGACGATGTTGAGATCTACCTCATTGGTATCGCCGAAGACGGGGACGTAGACAGGCTTGCCATTAACTATGACAGGCTGGTTGTTCACAATGACAGGAACCTGAATTGCGTCAATTTGCTGAAGCATGCCGTAGATGCCGGGCCAACTAGCGGCAGTTTCTGTAATGGCCAGAACCGCTCCATCTTCATAGAGCGTGCCATCGATATGCAAATGACCAGAGCCATTCGTATTTGCCACAGGGGTTGTACCAGGGAACTGGCTTAACAGTGCATTGATGAAATTCAGGACCGTAGAAGAAGTGTTGCCATCATAGTCAACATCAAAGTCAATGCCATCTAACGAGCCTACCATGGTGCCGAGGCCAGCACCTGCATTCACGAAGGTGACTGAACGATCCGGGTCGGTAACGCCAAAAAAGTTGATCAGGCCTGCAAAAAGGCCAACCCCACTACTATCCAAAACGATGTCGGGAATGTTGGGATTGGGAGACGGGTCCAGCACTGCAGAACCTGAAGCGGTAGTCGTGTAGTTGCCGGGAGGCGGTACTTGCACCGTGATGTTGCCCACAAAGTCCTTCATCACAACTTGGTAGATGTTGGAATCAGAATCGTTATAGCCGGTAACGCTGATGTTTCCGGATGTCAGATTGGCGGTAGAAATGTAGCTGGCGAAGGAAGGCGCGCTGACCAGGGTGGCGGCAATGGCAGCCGCAAGTAGTGCTTTTTTGTTCATGATCCATGACTCCATAAAAGTTGACGATCGAACCTGAAAACCGAATCTTTATCCTTGAAAAGGATCGGCTCACAAAGTGTGCCGTCAAGGAATTGAAATATTCAAAGCAATACTCGTGCCATAAAATACTTTCTATATTAATCAATGAATTAGCTGTTCTCGTGGTGCGTATGGGCGGCGAGGTGTAAAAAAAAGCGACAGGTTTCAAGTGTGGAAAGTGCGCTGGATTGGTGCGTAGGTGCTAATTTTTTGCACAATCAGGCGCTTGTGTGTGAATGAATTTCCTCCTGCGTAGGGTGCGCCGTGCGCACCGTTCCACGTTGAACCTGGATTCCTCAGTTGAAATTGATTGTTGTGAAATATCAGTCGGTTGGGTTACTTATGTAGGTGCGAATTCATTCGCACGCAAGCGATTGATTGTGCGAATAAATTCGCACCTACATCTGGTCAACGGTGTTTTTTAAGTTGAATGGTGCGCATGGCGCACCCTACGGTCTCACGGATCGTTGTCCGTGTTGTAGGAGCGTCCGCTTGCGGCGCGAGCGAGTTGGTATCGGCCCGCAAGTGGAGCCACCTACGTCACTTGGTCAAGGCAAGAAACAACTCCGGCAGCTTTTCCGGTAACCGCTGGATGTTGTCGATGACGGTGTATTGCCGGCCGAAGATGCCGCTGACGTATTCGTCGGCTTTCGGGTCCAGGCTGATGCAGTAGGTGAAGATGCCGTCGCGGTCGAGTTCCTTGACCGCTTGGCGGGTATCTTCGATCAGTAGTTGTTCGTCGTGGGTGTCGATGTCGGACGGCTGGCCATCGGTGAGGATCAACATCAGTTTCTTGTCGGCCTTGCGGGCTGCCAGATAGTGCGCGGCATGGCGCATCGCGGCGCCCATGCGGGTCGAGTAGGCGGCCTGCATCGCGGCCAGGCGGCCCTTGGCTTCGTCGCCCCAGCTTTCGCCATAGCCCTTGATGTGCAGGTAGCGCACATCATGGCGGGTGTTGGAATGGAAGCCGGCGATGGCGAACGGGTCGCCTAGTTGTTCCACTGACCAGGCCAGCAGCGAGACGGCTTCCTGGCTGAGTTCGAGGATGGTCTGCTCGGAACCTGTGGCCTTTTCGTTGAGCGATTCGGACAAGTCGAGCAACAGCATGACGGCGATGTTGCGGCCGTCGGTGCGGTGGCTCATGTTGATGCGCGGGTCGGGGTTGGCGCCGCCCTTGAAGTCGATCAGCGAGCGGATGGCGATGTCGAGGTCGAGTTCGCTGCCTTCTTCCTGGTATCGAATGCGGACTTTGTCCTGCGGTTTCAGAAGGTCGAGGATGCGTTTCAGCCGTTTGGCCAGCGCGCTGTGTTTTTCCAGCAGACGGTCGATGTCGGCCGGGTTGCCTTTCGGGTGCAGCGCTTCATAGACACTGGCCCAGTCCGGGCGATAGGTCAGGCTCTTGTAGTCCCATTCCGGATAGTGGCGCGGCGGCAAGCCTTTCATTTCCTCGTCGGGCGAGCGCTTTTTTTCCTTTTCGAACATCTCTTCATCGTCACTCTCTTCGATGAATTTCCACATCTGGCGGTTGTCGTCGCGGTAATCGACGACGGTGTTGTCGAAATGCACCTTGGCCAGCTGGTCACTCTGGAGGCGGGTTTTGGCGACATAGCTGAGCGCCAGCGCGGCGATGTCTTTGGTGTTCGAGATGTTGGCACCCTCGCCTTGCGCCATCAGGTCATGGAAGCGCTGCGTGAAAGCGAGCAGGTCGGCATCCTGATAGCCATGGTTCGGATCGAGCAGGGCACGGGAAATCATCACCATGCGGTGGCGCAGGCAGGAAGTGGTTTCCGGGTCGCAGGCATCTTCCGCCGGATTTGGATGCAAGGCCAGGAAGATGCGCTTGAGGCCGGGATATTCGCGGCAGAGCAGCATTTCGATGCGGCAGTCTTCGAAGAATTCGACCGCCATGCGCTGGAACGGGCTCCAGTTGTCGGCAATCTGCGCCTGCGTCCAACGCCGGTGGCCGACCATGTGGGCGAGGGTGGCGCGGTAACGGTCGAGGCCGGAAATTTGCTGCGTTTCGTAGGGTGCGCCGTGCGCACCATCCTCGGTGCGCACTACCGTCACATCGTCGTAGACATCCGGAATCCGCATGCCCAGTTTGTCGTAGTACGGCACCGGTTTGCGCAGTTCGTCGAAGGCGGTGGAGTACGGCACCAGCTGCTGCGCGTCCTGCCAGAGGCCGCGCAGGTAGAGGTCGAGCTTGCGTTCGACATCCATGAACAGCGTGCCGTGACGTTCGCGTTGCAGCACGGCGTGGCTGTCGGCCGACTGCACCGTGAAATAGTCCTTCTGCCGTTCCGGGTGGTTGTTGTAGTTGCGGATGCCGTAATCGACCCAGTTGCGAAGGCCGGCCAGGCTAAGCTGGCTCAACAGGAAGGGCGCCTGGGCGAAAAAATCGGGCAGGCCGGGGCTGGGGAAGGTGGTGTGGTGGCCATGAATGGAACCGGTGGTGCGATGCATGAAATCGAGCGTGATGTCGAGGTAATCGCGCATCCGCTCCTGTGATTGCAAACGGCGTGCGACCGGCGCCAGAGTTTGCAGGAAGGGCGCGATGGCCTTGCCGTTGGGCGACTTCTGCATACGCTGGATCAAGCCCATGACCTCCGGCAACGCCGCCTCGCCCACCGCTTTGGCGGCTGACGGCCACTCTTCCATGAAGGCCAGCATCGGCTCGACGCCGCGCCCAAGTTTGCCGATCACGCGCGCGGCTTCCAGGTATTCCTGGGTGCCTTCGCGCGTCAGGATGGCGAGCGCTTCCGCCATGACGTCCTCGAACACGTCTTCAACCGGTTTGAAACGGGTATCGAGAATGGCCCAGAAGGCCTTCATCAGGGGGTGCTGGTATTCGGTATCGGTCATGGTCTTCATCCTGTATTGGTGCGCATGGCGCACCCTACCGTAGGGTGCGCCATGCGCACCGATACTTCTTCCCGCCCCTGTGGCGGCCCGAAGTCCACCGCCTCGTGGCGGTTTCCCTCGGTGATATCGGCTATCAAGGCTTCCAACTCGGGGCTGGAGCACGATCTACGCGAAACGGATTTGGCTTTCATGGGCAGTCGTTTGATGCGCTCCGGTAGGGTGCGTCATACGCACCTTCCTTACGCAAACGTCGCATCAATCGCGTGATCCAGCGTTTCGCGGATGTCGGCGTCGTCGGTGATCGGGCGCACCAGCGCCATGCGGCAGGCATCGAGCGGGTCGACGCCGTCCTTGATCAGGGTGGCGGCGTAGACCAGCAGACGGGTGGAGATGCCTTCATCCAGGCCGTGGCCTTTCAGGTTGCGGGCGGTCTGGCCGATCTTGACCAGGTTGGCGGCGATCTTGGCGTCGAGACCGGTTTCCTTGGCCAGGATGGTGGTTTCCAGCACGGCGTCGGGGTAGTCGAAATCAAACGCGGTGAAGCGCTGCTTGGTCGATTGCTTCAGATCCTTCATTAGCGACTGGTAGCCGGGGTTGTATGAAATGACCAGTTGGAAATCCGGGTGGGCGTGGATCAACTCGCCCTTTTTATCCAGCGGCAGGGTGCGGCGGTGGTCGGTTAGCGGGTGGATCACCACGGTGGTGTCCTGGCGCGCTTCGACGATTTCATCCAGGTAGCAGATGGCGCCGATGCGGGCGGCGACAGTCAGCGGGCCGTCCAGCCAGCGGGTGCCATTGGCTTCCAGCAGGTAACGGCCGACCAGGTCGCTAGCGGTCATGTCTTCATTGCAGGCGACGGTGATCAGTGGCTTGTTCAGCTTCCACGCCATGTATTCGACGAAGCGCGATTTGCCGCAGCCGGTCGGCCCTTTGACCATTACCGGCAGGCGGTTGCGGTAGGCGGCTTCGTACAGTTCAACTTCCTTGCCCTGGGCCTGGTAATAGGGTTCGGTGTGGACTTTATATTGCTCTTTGTCGGTAGTCATTTGCGCATCTCCAATC
>CAMDHJ010000115.1 GCA_945897865.1 Tepidiphilus sp. J10 | reverse complement strand
AGGCTCAGTCCCTGCTTTCTCAAAACTTTGATTTCCACATACACCTCGTCACTGATCATCAAGGCTCCGAAAAAGCCCTGATCGTCCTCGTTCGGTGTATCAGTTTTCAATCGGCATGCTGTATCAAATTACATCCGGCAGTGACACCGCCGATCTGCGGTTGGGTTGAATCGAAGCAATAACCGCCGGCAAGGCGATCAAACACAATCGGCGCGTTCATCCGGCTGCGCATGTACTCCAGATCCCGCCGCAGCGTGGCACGGGAGATTTCCAGCGCCTCCAGCATCTGCTGGAAAGTGACCAGCCTGGCATCTGAAATCATCTGGTCGATCTTGTAGAAGCGTTCGGTCTGGCTCATCTCATCCCCTGGCTGATAAGGCCTTCGATACGCCTTGAACAGGCCTCGGTATCGTCCCATGAGACCCCGGGGAGGAGGCAACGAAATCGCGGGTGAGCCATGCGCACCATTTCACGCTCAATGGTGCGCATGGCGCACCCTACTGAGTTTGATCAGAGCAATTTGCTGCCGCAGGCCGATGACTTTGTTAACCCGACCTGCCGGGCGTTACAGCACTTCGGCGCAGAAAACAGCGGCCGTCACGATGCGCGTGCGCTCCAGATGTCCGCGTTGCAACAGGCCGGCGCGTTTGTCGCCGGTGACCAGGTAATCCGCTTGGCCCATGGAAGCCATGGCCAGCAAGAACGCATCGTCCGGGTCCATGGTTGCGAACGTGTCGGGCAGGTTTTCCAGCACGATGGCGCGCTGCATGTTGTTGACCATCACGCCTACCCTGGCTGGTTGCAGAATGGATTGAAACTTCGGATAGCGGCTGGCGCGGCGAATTTCATCCAGTTGCGCATTCGAGTTGACCAACTGAAAACGCGCCAGCCGCCAGGCGCGATAGATCGCATCCGGCGGTCCATGCGGCGAGATCAGGGCGCTGAACAGAATGTTGGTGTCCAGAACCACCCCCATTACGAACGCCGTCCCCAAGCCAGGGCTTCATCCACCGCTGCGGCAAGATCACCTTCACTGACTCCCTGGTTGTCGGCTTTGGCCTGTTCCGCGCTCAACTCCAGAATGTGCGCCCGCACCGCTTCCTCGATAAAGCGCGACAAATCCCCCTTCCTGCCCCCGCCCTGGCTGGCCAGAAACATGCGTAACGTCTGGTCTGTTTCAGCGGATACCGCGAGGTTCCAGCGGACTGAATTCATGGTGTGCTCCTTCAAGGGTTGTTCGGCGCATAGACACATAGGTGTTTATATGCCGATGCATCGTGTCTTGCAATCGTTGCAACGTCCTGGTCTCGCCTGGTGAGACGGTGATCTGGGTGGCGGTCAACATGCATGACTCATCTGGCGAGACTCTCGCGCCATAAGGTTCCCGGTAATCCGCCTGCCCGACCTGGCCTGGGGTGCCGAAGCCTGGGCCATGCTGGAACTGGACGTGCCAGCGCCCACCAACGGCGACGCGCCGACCCCGCTGCTGCAACTGGAAATCAACGCCACCGGCCTGGAAGGCCAACTCATCGTCTTTCCACCCGCCCAACTCAAACTGCCAGCCTTGCCCGCCCAAGCCTGGGAGGCGCTGCTGCCCGATCCTCTGGTGCTGCAACGGCTGAACGAACTGGAAGCCGGCAAGCTGCTGGAAAGAGCCCGCACCGCCGCGCAAAAGGGAGACTGGGCCGGCATCGACCGCCTGCTGGATGAAGCGAAACAGCGTTTCGCCGACAACCCCTGGGTGCAGGAAGTGCTGGCCAGCATGGCTGAACTCGCCAGGCAGAAAGAACAGGCACATTTCGCCAAGGAAGCCCGCTATTCCTCACGCCTGATGAACACCCGGCTGGCATCCAAGGAAGAGCCGTTGGCCATGCTGGGTGAAGCCGAAGCGCCCGCCTTTCTGCGCCGGAAATCGGCACAGGGCAAGACGCAGTTTCGGGATGGGCGGGATGAGAACAAGCCGGTTTGACCATGACTTTTGCCAACACGGCCTCGGTGTGCTAGCCAGCAGGGCGTAGGTTGGGTTAGCCGACATTCTTTTGTCGGCGTAACCCAACATGGCCGCACTGAAGTCGGGTTACGGCGCAAAAACACGCGCCTGACCCGACCTGCAAGCCCACTGTGCCACCGTGACTTATCAGTAGTTACAGAGTCATGATGCAACCTGTTGATTCTGTGGAAATCCACACTGGCGCGACGGATTACGTGGTCGCAACCAGCGAACTGACCAACTCGACCCTGTATTGCATAACCACCAACCGACGGCTTTTTGGCCTCTGTTGATCAACAGGAGCGGCGGCGATTGGCGTTGTGGCATTTTAATCAAAGAAATACAATCGTTTCATTAACTCCCATAAATAAACGTATACGTTTCATTAAAATGCCAGCCACACCAAGTATGACCTTATCCCCGCGTCTTGCTCGCAGCTTGTCCAAGCTCGGCCACGACATTGATATTGCACGCAAGAAGCGGCGTCTGACGATTGCGGCTTTGTGCGAACGCGCAGGTATTTCAGCACCGCTCTACCGGCGGATGGTGGAAGGCGCGCCGGGCACGTCGATCGGCGCTTATGCCATGGTATTTTTTGCCCTGGGGCTGGGCATGCCCTTGGAAAACCTGGCCGATGTCGCCAGCGATGACACGGGGCTGATGCTTGAAGAGCAACGACTACCCAAACGGGTGCGCGCTCCCGGCCGCAAGCCGGAGGCCTTGTGATCCGCAGCATGACGGTTTGCCTCGGCGAGGCGGCAATCGAGGTTGGCAAGCTGGCATTCGAGGCGCGTGGCCAGCGCAAATCAGCATCGTTTGTTTACACGGAATCCTGGCTGAAAAATCCCGACCGCTTTGCGCTGTCGCCTGATCTTCCGCTGGTTTCCGGTTACCAGTTTCGCGCCAAAAAAAACATGGACGTTAGCCAGTCCGCATTTTTTGGCTGCTTTGCTGATACCGAACCCGATGGCTGGGGCCGTATGGTGATCCAGCGCGATTACGCCAAACAGCGCAAGGAGTCAGGCGATTCGCCCACGCTGGCTGGGCATCTGGACGATTTCGATTTTCTGCTTTGGGTCAACGATTTCAGCCGGATGGGCGCATTGCGCTTGCGCGACGATCAAGGCGTCTATCAGCGCGCATCCGGCGGCAAACGGGAGACGCCGCCGCTGATCGCGTTGCCGCAATTGTTGTCTGCGTCCAAAGCGGTTGAGGAAAACCGGGAGACCGCGCGCGATCTGGCTATTTTGCGCGGGAATGGCACTTCGCTGGGCGGTTTGCGCCCCAAATGCGCCATCCTCGATACGGATGGTTCACTGGCCATTGGCAAATTTCCGAGCGTGCAAGACACCCGTTCCATCGTGCATGGCGAGGTTTTGGCGCTCAACCTCGCCACGGCGGCAGGCATCGATGCCGCCCGTGCGCGTGTGGTCGATTCCGAAGGTGTTCCGGTGGCTGTCATCAGCCGCTTCGATCGTGCCGACGGCAAGCGCTTGATGTATCTCTCCGCCCGCTCGCTTTTGCAGGCAGAGCCCGCCGAGCAATACACCTACGTCGACATTGCCGATGCCATTCGCCGGGTGAGTAGCCGGGCCAGCCGCGATTTGCGCGAGCTGTGGCGGCGCATGGTGTTCAACATCCTGATCAACAATGTGGATGACCATCTGAATAATCATGGCTTTCTGCATCATGCTCACGATCAATGGACGCTCGCGCCCGCGTTTGATCTGAACCCGTTCCCGGACAAGGCGCGGTCGCTGAAAACCTGGATTTCCGAAGATGCGGGCGATGATGCCTCACTGGCGGCGGCCATTGCGGTTGCCCCGTTGTTTGGATTGACCAAAGGCGCCGAAGCGCAGGTGCTTGCCGAAGTGAAGGCCGCAATATCCGACTGGAAATCACTGGCGCGCAGCCTGGGCATGACGACTGCCGATATCGATCGCTTTACGCCGGCCTTTGATGGGGGGGCGTGTTGAGCCTGGATACCCAACCGCCAGAAGCCTGTTTCGCCTGCAGTCCGGGATCGCCGAAATCCGGATATCCACATGCTCCATCTATTCAAGCTTCGGCGTACGGCAACCGCAGATTCGTCACGCTGACCAAATAGCAAGTCAACCTGGAACCCGGGAAAGTTTGAACGTGACCTCATGCATCGGCAGGAAAAAAGCCGAAATCTCTATAACTTTCGCCATATATACCCAGTTCAGGCCGGGTGGGAGAATGGTCAGCGCATAAAGCAACAAGACTGTTGCCCATTCATCGCAAAGGAATGCACCCGTGTTTTTCGGTAAGCAGAGTCTGGTTGGGCTGTTCCAGCGGCACCAATTCAAGAGCACGAAGCATTGCCGATGACACGCACCCGGATTTTCCAAATGAGAAGGCGGGTTTTTAGCGACCACAACACAAGCTTGATGTTGGGTGAACGGCTTTGAACTGGACTCGCGACGAACTTCTCCTGGTCATGAATCTGTACTGCCGCATTCCATTCGGACGACAGCATAGTAGGGCACCGGAAGTTATAGAAATGGCGCAAGCGCTTGGGCGCACGCCGGGCAGCGTGGCGATGAAGCTGAACAATCTGACTTCACTCGACCCCGAAGAACTTGCGCGTGGGGTCAAGGGGCTACCTGGTGCTAGCCGGCTCGATCGGCAGATTTGGCAAGAATTTCATCAGGATTGGCAAAGACTGGCGATTGAAAGCGAAGCACTGCGGGAAAGCATTTGGCCAGTTCAGACATCGCAACCAATCGATGTGGCACCAGCCGCAGAAATCCAGACGGAAATCGAACGAACAGTCAAAGTCCGTTTGGCACAAAGCTTCTTCCGCCGTGTTGTCCTGTCAGCCTATCAAGCGAAATGCTGCGTCACCGGCAACCCAATCGCTGAACTCCTGGTTGCCAGCCACATCCTGCCTTGGGCGCGACACCCGCAACAGCGCGTCAACCCGCGCAACGGACTGTGCCTTTCTCGTCTTCATGATGGCGCCTTCGACCAAGGCCTGATCGCCTTCGATGACGATTACCGGATGATCTTGAGCAAATGCCTCAAAGACCATTTCACCAATCAAAACATTCGAGACAACTTCGCGGGTTACGAGGGCAAGCCGTTGAAAATGCCGGAGCGGTTTTACCCAGACAAAACATTTCTCGCTGGCCATCGAGAAAGCCTCTTTCAAGGCTCATAACCCACCATGACCGATACCCAGGCCTACTACGAAAAACATGCGGTGACATTCTTTGACCAGACCGCAAACGTCGATATGTCGGCGCTGCATGAAAGGTTCCTGGCCCATGTCCAGCCCGGTGGTTTGATCCTGGACGCAGGGTGTGGTTCTGGGCGGGATGCCAAGGCATTTCTGGTGCGCGGCTTTCAAGTCAAAGCGTTCGACGCTTCACCGCGCTTGGCTCAACTGGCTGCGGAATATTTGAGCCAACCGGTTGAGGTCAATACATTCGCCGGGATTGTTGAGTGTGATTGCTACGACGGTATTTGGGCCTGCGCCAGCTTGCTGCACTTGCCGTTGGCCGAGATTCCCGCCGCCCTTGCAAGGTTGTGGACAGCACTCAAACCAGGGGGCGCTTTTTATCTCAGTTTCAAAATGGGTGAAGGCGAACGTTCGCAGGATGGGCGCCATTTCACCGATGCCAGTGAAACCAATCTGCGCGAATGGTTGCGGGTTCTCCCGCAGCTCCATGCGATGGAAACCTGGCTAACCGATGACCAGCGACCGGATCGACAGGAAAAATGGATCAACGCGATTGCGTTGCGTGGCGACGATGCCTCAGACAAGTTGGTCACTGGTGGCGATAACCCATTTTTGCCGCATCTTTGCAAATCGATTAGCCATGCCACCGAGATCGACTTTGCAGTTGCCTTCATAAAAGCGACCGGACTCAGGTTGCTGTTGCCTGACTTGCATGATGCCCTTGTGGCTCAAACTGAAACGACCCGGCCCGCAGCGCGAATTCGGGTACTGACCAGCGATTATCTGGATGTCACCGATCCCGATGCACTGCGCCTGTTGTTGCTGTTACAGGAACAGGGTGCGCAAGTCCGGGTGTATGAGGCAGCCAATAGCAGTTTCCACATGAAGGCCTATTTGTTTGCCCGCTATGCTGAAGCCGGCCAATTTCACGGCACCGCGTTCATCGGTTCCAGCAACATCAGTCGGCAAGCTTTGCAGGAAGGTCTGGAATGGAATTACCGCATCGACTATCCCGCCGATACCGGGTTTCTTGAAGCCAGGCGCCGTTTTGAAAGCTTGTTCGCACACCCGAAAACGGTCCCGTTGAGTGACGCCTGGATCGAACGGTATGAAGCGCGCCGGCTGCCGCAATTACGCGCTATAGCGCCCGGAAGTCTGGAGCAGGAACCGCCGCCGCAACCAACCAGCGTGCAACTGGCTGCTTTGGCGGCGCTGCATGCGACACGCCAGGAAGGTTTTCGCCGTGGGCTGGTGGTGTTGGCAACTGGCTTGGGTAAGACTTGGCTTGCCGCCTTCGATGCTGAGCAAGTCGGCGCGCGGCGGGTGTTGTTCGTTGCGCATCGCGAGGAAATTCTTACCCAAGCGGCAGAAACCTTCCTGCGTATTCGTCCGAAATCGCGCGTTGGTTTTTATGCCGGACGGGTCAGAGATGTGGAAGTGGATGTGCTCTGTGCTTCGGTACAGACCCTGAGCCGGACAGCGCACCTTGAGCGTTTTTTGCCACAACATTTCGATTACATCGTCATTGATGAATTTCACCATGCCGCTGCGGCAACCTATCGGAGGGTTTTGTCCTATTTCGCCCCGCGATTCCTGCTTGGTCTAACCGCGACGCCTGACCGCACCGATCAATCCGATATTTTGTCGTTGTGCGATGACAACCTGGTTTTTGCCCATAACCTGTTTGCCGGCATCGAATGCGGCCTGCTTGCGCCGTTCCATTACTACGGCATCTATGACGACTCGGTCGATTACCGGGAAATTCCCTGGCGCAATGGCCGCTTCGAACCCGAGCAACTTTCCAACAAACTTGCCACCCTGGCGCGGGCGCGCCATGCCTTGCGGGAATGGCGTCAACGCGGCCAGCAGCGCACGCTCGCTTTCTGCGTTTCCACCCGTCATGCTGACTTTATGGCGGCGCAATTTAGTCAGGCTGGCGTGGTGGCTGCCGCCGTTTATTCTGGTTCCGATCTCAGCCGGGGAGATGCTTTGGCGCAATTGCGCGATGGCCGACTGGCGGTGATCTTCTCAGTTGATCTGTTCAACGAGGGTGTGGATTTACCCAGCATCGACACGGTGATGATGCTGCGGCCGACCGAATCGAAGATATTGTTTCTTCAGCAACTTGGGCGTGGCTTACGCAAGGTCGAGGGCAAGGATCAATTGGTGGTTCTTGATTTCATTGGCAACCATCACAGTTTTCTCCACAAACCTTCGGCGTTGCTCGGCATCGGCGCCAGCTACCGGCAATTGGCTGAATTCGCGCGCCAAGTCGAGCAGCAGCGAGTGCAACTGCCAGATGGCTGTTACATCAATTATGACCTCAAGCTGATTGAGTTCTTGAAGTCCCTTGATAGTGATGGCACACAAAACGAATACGAGGCGCTCAAGCAAGGTCTTGGCCGGCGTCCGAGCCTGAGCGAGTTTTATCGCGCTGGCGCCAATGTCAGCCGTATGCGGCAACAGTTTGGCAGTTGGTTTGAGTTGGTCGTGGCCATGAACGACCTCGAGGCAACTGAGTCCGCTTCGGCAAAGTCATACAGCGCCTTCCTGCGGGAAGTAGAAACCACCAGCATGACCAAGAGTTACAAGATGGTATTGCTGGAAGCTTTGCAAGAACTCGATGGTTGGCAGCAACCGCCGGAACTTTCCGCGCTGGCCGAACGATCATGGCAAGTTCTCCAGCGTCGGCGTCCATTGCTTGCTGATTTACCTGCGGACAAACGCGAGTTATCAGATGGCAAGAGCGGTACTTGGCAAACTTTTTGGCGAAGTAATCCAGTTGCGGCATGGATAGGTGCAAATCGGACCCCGGCGACCAATGTCTATTTCACTTTGACGGATACCCGTTTAACCGCGACTTTCAGCGTGGCGCCAGATCAGGTTGATGTATTTGCCGCTCTAGTCCAGGAGTTGGTGGATTACCGTCTCGCAGCATACGAGGTGCGAAACGCACCAGAGGAAACAGCGGACAACGTCATTCCCTTTCGTCGGTCAGCAGCGACTTCCGCGCTATCCAGAACCGAGTTGCCCTATTTCCCCAATCTCAAAATTGCTTGCGGCCATTTCAGGACAGGCCGCGCAGATGCAGAAGAATTTCGCGCTTTAGGTGCCGGATATGGTCGCCTGGAAGCCGCGCGGCACTTCATTGCGAGGGCTTCGGGCAATTCCATGGATGGTGGGAAACAGCCAATCCGAGATGGCGATTATTTATTGCTGGAGCATGTCAGTCCCGGCAGTGCGGGTTCGATAACCGGCCAGATCATGGCGATAGAACGGCAAGATGACAGTGGAGACAGCCAGTATTTGTTGCGTGTCGTCACGAAAACGGATGGGCGTTACATACTCAAGGCCAACAACCCTGATTACCACGACCTGCCAGCAATCGATGAAATGAAAACGTTGGCTAGGTTGAAGTCGGTGATCGATCCACTAGAGATGGCGATTGGACAAGCTTGGTTGAGGGAGGAAATCCCGCCGTTATTTGGCGAAACTTTCAATCCCGGCAACTGGAACACCGGCCATGTCGTACTCAAGGCGCAGAACGCCCACATTCTTTTGGTTACATTGAACAAACAAGGACGTGCTGCAGATCATCGCTATCTTGACCATTGGATTGATGAGCACAGTTTTCATTGGCAAAGCCAGAATTCCACTTCGCCTATCAACAAGCGTGGGAAAGAGATCATCGAACACCAGCGGCTTGGCATCAGCATCCACTTATTTGTCCGCGAGGCCAGACTGGCGGGCGGCACGGCGGCGAGATTCGTTTACTACGGACCAGTAACCTACCGAAGCCACATCGGCACTGAGCCGATGAGTGTGATATTTGATGTGGTGTAAAAACCGTCGCCTTCCCCTCAATGCAGTTGTTGCTTCTCCGCCTGCGGCAGCAACCCCACAAACCTCCCCTCCACTCCATCCAGAAACGGCAACTCCACCTTGCCGAAAGTGCGCTTCTTCTTGGAATAGCCCTTCGGCTTCAACGTCATTTGACAGCCCCACACGCCGTAGCGGGTTTCCAGCATGAATCCGACGATGTCGATCTTGTACGGACTGGCGCCGATCGATCCGTACTTGTCGATGATTTCCTGGTAGCGCGGCATCTTGTCCTTGGGCAGGCCCCAGGCTTCCATGATGGTGAAGACGAAATCGGCCTCGGTCTGCGCGGCGGCTGATCTGATGTGCTCGACCGATTGATCCTTGGATTCCTCGGATCGGGTGTCGATCAGGATGGCGGTAATCTGCCGGGTGGCGTGGTTGCCGACGAAGGCGAAGGGTTCCAGCGATTCGCCGTTTTCCAGGAAGCCGCGGGCTTTGTCGATGAGGGGCAGGACGATGTCCAGATAGGCTTGGGGTAGCTGCATGGCGCAAGGGTAACGGTGGCTGGCCATTCCTGCCAGCGGGTCTGATCAGGCCGCGTTGATGCGCTGGTTTGGAGTGCGATATTCCCGCCGCTTATTGGGGCCGGTTCGTCCCAAGACCACTGTCAGCCGCCCCTGGAATCATGATCTTTTTCATCCCCCTGTCGCGGCGCAAAGAAACCACCGTGGGCGATACCTGGGTGGTCTACATCGAAGCTCGCAAAAGCAAGTGGGGGGTACGGCATCTGCAAGACCATGAAATCCTCGCAAGGGGGGCGGATGTGCAGCGCAGGCGCGGAGTCGGCGCACTCAACCCCGGACCTCTGGCAGCACTGATGCCATTGAAGCTGTCTGACCTGACCCCCGCCAAGGTGGCGGCTTGACTGGATGAGGAAACCAAGACCAGGCCGACCAAGGCCGCCCTGGCCTATCGCCTGTTGGGCGCCTTCATGCGATGGAGTGCAGGACATGATGACTTCAAGGCGTCCATTCATCTTGAAGCTGTCGGCTCGCGTGTTGCCAAGGATCATGTTCCCCGCGCCAAGGCCAAGCAGGATGATTGCCTTCAACATGAACAATTGGCGGCATGGTTCGATGCTGTGACGAAAATCAACCCGCCCGCCGTGAGCGCCTACTTGCAAGGACTGCTGCTGACTGGTGCGCGCCGCGAGGAACTGGCCGCGCTACGCTGGCAGGATGTGGACTTTCAATGGAAGTCTTTGAAGATTGCCGACAAGGTGGAAGAGACCGGTCGCATCATCCCCTTGACGCCTTACCTTGCCAGCTTGCTGAATGCCCTGCCACGCCGCAATGAGTGGGTATTCAGCAGTGCTGCTAGAAATTCCAGAACTGGGCGCATTGCCGATGTTCGCCAGCCCCATGTGACCGCTTTGCAGGTTGCCGGCCTACCGCATGTATCCCTGCATGGCCTGCGCCGTTCCTTAGGCACCCTATCCGAATGGATAGAAGCACCTGTCGGCGTAGTTGCACAAATTCAGGGCCACAAGCCGAGCGCGATTGCCGAAAAGCATTACCGTCGCCGCCCCCTCGACCTGCTGCGGATGTGGCACGTCCGGATTGAAGCCTGGATTCTGGAACAGGCCGGTATCTCGCAACCCGATGAAGATCAGGCACGGGTACGCCTGGTGAAGAACTAAACCGTATTCGGAACAGCGCCTTGCCAGCCATTTGCGCGCGCTGGCGGGTTCGACAAACAATGACTTGGGTTCTTGGTGAAATTACCCTTTAAGGGTAGGATGAACGACATGGAGAAACGCACTCCCCATTACCTGCTTTCCGCGATCCAGGCGCAAATGACCGGCATCGAGGAAATGAACATCACGTTCACGGCGCAGGAGGGAATTCGCGCGGCAGGCATGGTGATGGGGGATGCGCTCGACGTGGTGCGCGGCCTGACGCGCACGAACTTCTACAAGAGCATGACCACCCACATGGACCATCGCGTGTGGCAGGACGTGATCACGCCCAGTGGCGCGGAAAGGCGCTCTACGTGAAGTTCCAGCAGGCCGGCGAATACTTCGTTGTGTCGTTCAAGGAGTTGTGAAATGGTATCGAAATGGAATGGCAAGCAGTGCCCCCTATGCTTCGAGGGCACCTTGCACGATGGCGAGAAGAAACAGCAGATGGAATACCGGGGCCGAGTTTACGAATCCACGGTACACGGTGCTTTCTGCGACCACTGCCAGGACGGCTACCCTATCCACGACGCAAAGGAAGAAGCCGAATGGCAAGCCTTCCGTGACCGGGTAGATGCCGAGGACAGCGCTGAACTCGCGCGTATCCGCAAGAAATTGAAACTATCCCAGCAGGCTGCCGCGAAGCTCACCGGAGGCGGGAAGAATGCGTTTTCCCGGTACGAGCGCGGGGAGGCCAAGCCCATGCCTGCCGTGGTGAATCTGTTCCGTCTCCTGGATCGTCACCCGGAACTGTTGAAGGAGCTGAACGCGTGAAGAAGCGGCGGTATGCCGCCGCCATTGACCAGAAACACTTACAAAGTGCTTACATGGAATGCCGATTGCAGAAACAAAAACGGCTTCCTGTCTGGGAAGCCGCATAGATACTGGAGGCGCGTGCCGGAGTCGAACCGACCTACACGGATTTGCAATCCGGTGCATAACCGCTTTGCTAACGCGCCGCGATGAAGTTGTGTATCTAAATCGCTGATCTGAAACGAAAAGGGGAAAGCATTTTAGCTTTCCCCTGAAATGCTGGAGCGGGAAACGAGACTCGAACTCGCGACATCTACCTTGGCAAGGTAGTGCTCTACCAACTGAGCTATTCCCGCATCGAAGTGGAGGCGCATTATAAAGCTGGAAGCAGCTCTGTCAACCCGAAGTTTCATTTTTTAGTGTTTTCCAGGCCATGCGCAGGTAATGCAGCATCGACCATAGGGTCAGAAAAGCTGCCAGATAGAGCAGCCAACGGCCGATGATTGGGGTGAACGGCTGGCCGAAGATGGGGTCGTGATAAAGCAGCAACAGGATGGCGACCATCTGTGCAGTGGTCTTCAGTTTGCCAATCATCGATACCGCGACTTTGCCCGCCGCACCAACTTTGGCCATCCATTCGCGCAGCGCGCTGATCGCGATCTCGCGGCCGATGATGATCAGCGCGACATCGACGCCGGCGCGGTCAAGGTCGACCAGCACGATCAGCGCGGCGGCGACCATCAGTTTGTCGGCGACCGGATCGAGGAAAGCGCCGAAGGCGGACAGCTGGTTCAGCCGACGCGCCAGCCAGCCATCCAGCCAGTCGGTGATGGCGGCAAAAGCGAAGATCACTGTAGCGGTAAGGTTGATGGCATGCTTCGGCACCCAGCCGTCAGGCAGGTAGAACACTGCGACGAACAGCGGGATCAGCAGGATGCGCAGCCAGGTCAGGCTGTTGGGCAAGTTGAACGGCATGTGTGGGCGCCCTAATGCAATTCTCGGTAGATTCGTTCCGCCAGTTCGTGGCTGATGCCTTCGACCTGGGCCAGTTCTTCCACT
>CAMDHJ010000114.1 GCA_945897865.1 Tepidiphilus sp. J10 | reverse complement strand
GCGATGCGTGATTTCTTCACCTCGCACGGCTATCTGGAAGTGGAAACGCCGATGATGCATCCGATCCCCGGCGGCGCGAATGCGAAGCCGTTCGTCACCCACCACAACGCGCTCGACATGCAGTTGTACCTGCGCATCGCGCCGGAGCTGTACCTGAAACGGCTGGTGGTGGGCGGTCTGGAGAAGGTGTTCGAGATCAACCGCAACTTCCGCAACGAAGGCATCTCGACCCGGCACAACCCGGAATTCACCATGGTCGAGTTCTACGAGGCCTACCGCGATTACCGTTACCTGATGGACTTTACCGAGCGCATGTTCCGCGACATCGCGCAGAAGGTGCTGGGCACGACCACGGTGCCGTATCAGGGCCACCAGATCGACCTCGGCGCGCGGTTCGCCCGCCTCACCGCGCTCGACGCCGTGCGCCTGTATCACCCTGAATTGCGCGACGCACCGCTGCATGACAAGGAGTTCGTGATCGAAGAACTGAAGCGCCGCAAGATCGGCTTCCGCCCGAAAGACGGCCTGGGCGGCCTGCAACTGACGCTGTTCGAAGAGACCACCGAGCACCTGCTGATCCAGCCCACCTTCATCATCGACTACCCGGCGGAAACCTCACCGCTGGCGCGCCGCAACGACCTCGACCCGAACCTGACCGACCGCTTCGAGCTGTTCATGGTCGGCCGCGAAATTGCCAACGGCTTCTCCGAACTGAACGATCCGGAAGACCAGGAAGCGCGTTTCGACGCCCAGGTGGAAGCCAAGGAAGCCGGCGACGAAGAAGCCATGTTCAAGGACAAGGACTACATCCGCGCGCTGGAGCATGGCCTGCCACCCACCGCCGGCGAAGGCATCGGCATCGACCGCCTGATCATGCTGCTGACCGATTCGCCCAGCATCCGCGATGTGATTCTGTTCCCGCAGTTGCGACGCGAGGATTGATGGCTCGCCATGCGTAACTGCGTAATAACTGCGTAGTAATAACTGCGTAGGTTGGGCTGACGTCAGGAAGCCCAACATGAGCGACCGCACAAAGCTGTTGGGCTTCCTTGCGTCAGCCCAACCTACAGGGTTTGTGCCATGTCTAAACACGCCAGAATTTCCTCGGTTTCCTGACTGATGTAGGTTTGATGATGCGAATGAATTCGCACCTACATTCCGGTCGAATGAGGGCTCAGAATAATTAATACGAATTATCTTTTTCTCTTAACTCATATTAAGATGCCGCCATCCTGATCCCCGACCCCGGACCATGAAATTACGCATCCTTCTTCTCACCGCGCTGTTTCCTGCCATGGCATCTGGACACGACCTCTGGATTGAGCGAAATGGGCCGCTGCATAGCCTGCTCTATGGTCACGAACGTTCCGCACACGAAGGATCGAAGCGTCTTGAATACAAACCTGAAAACGTGCAGCAAGCGCGCTGCTTCGACCCTACGGGGCAGGAAATCCGGGTCGAATTGGGAAAGCAGTATCCCGTTACGCTGAAGGGCGATTGCGCCGTCAGCTGGTTTCTGCTTTCCAGCGGCTATTGGAGCAAGACGCCCTACGGCACAAAGAACCTGCCAAAGACCGAGGCAGGCGCGGTGATGGACAGTTGGCGGTCAGTGGAGGCAATCAAACGCATCGACCGTTGGGGCGCAGCGCAGGCGCGTCCGATGACTCAGGCACTCGAACTGGTGCCAACCAACAATCCGCTCAGTCTGAAAACCGGCGACAAACTGCGTCTGCGCGCCTTCTATCAAGGCAAGCCGGCAGCCAATGTGACGGTGGCGTATTTCGGCAAGCCACGCGGTGTCAGCGGCGCGGATGGCGCAGTCAACATCCGCCTGAGCGAAACGGGTTTTCAATTAATCCAGGCCAGCCTGGAGACACCACTTGATGACGGCAAGGCGGACAAGACCATCCACAGTTCAGCCATGCAATTTGAACTGCCATGAAAAACGCTTACCGCCTCCTTGTCCTGTTGCTTTGCGCCACGCCGGTTCAGGCGCATGACCTGCAATACAGCGTCGAAAGCGGTCAGGCCGTGGTGATCAGGATGTTTTACGTTGACAACTCGCCGTTCACCTTCGAGGGCTACGAGATTTTCCGCGACGGCGAAAAGCTGCCCTATCAGGTCGGCCGCACCGACAGCCAGGGTCGCATCGCCTTCCTGCCTGACCGGGCAGCTAACTGGCGCATCAAAGCGATTTCAGAAGATGGTCACGGCCTTGATTTCAAGCTCAGTACTGATGCAGAGGCCGTGCTGATTGACTCGGAAAAACCGCTGTACGAACGCTACAGCCGCATCTTCATCGGCATTGCCTTCATCGTGGGCCTGTTTGGCTTTCTAAGCCTGTATCTGAAGAGGAAGAAATCATCATGAAATTGAAGCGATCTGTCGTCCTGGTACTGGCACTGCCTTTAGCTTTGGCCAGCACTGCTGTGCAGGCCCACCATGGCGTCGCCACGCTCGGCGCAGTTGGCCTGGAAGGCCCCGGCGCACCGGTGGAAACCTCCAGTTCCGCGACACTGCCGCAAGGCAGCTGGCTGGGATACCTCAAAGTGGATCACGCAAAATCCAAGACCTACGACCCTTCCACCGCCCCTGGCGATCAGGAAGGCGACTACAACCAGTACTGGATGGCGGGTCTTGGGTATGGCTTCACGCCGTGGTTCTCCGGCTATGTTTTCCAGCCCTACAACATCAAGCAGGACGAATACGGCGACACCGATTCGCGCGGCTTCACCGACCTTTCCGTGATGGGCGTGATCGGCTTCAAATACGATGATCGCTTCATGCTGGTGCCGGCCAACGAAAGCCTGGACGACCTGATGGACTGGCATTTCACGCTGTACGGCGGCGTTTCTCTGCCCAGCGGCGATGCCAACCATCGTCTCAACGACGGCAGCATTGACCCCGGCAAATCGCTCGGTTTCGGCAAGTCCAGCCTCAGCTATGGCCTCACCGCAACCCGACAATTCTCGGAAAATGCCACAGCGGTGTTCGAGGCGGGTCAGATTCGCTTTCAAACGTATGAATACGACAACACCGATCGCGTCAAATTCGGCACCGAAACCCGCCTCAACGCCGCCATCGCCTACCGCCTGATGACCAACCCGGAAACCCGCTTCCGCCTTGATGGCAACGCAGAACTCAACTTCCTCAGCCTCGGCCGCGACATCGAAAATGGCGTCGGCGCAGCAGCAACTGGCGGCAACATGCTCTACGGCGTAATCGGCACCCGTTTGTACAAGGACAATATGAGCCTCGGCTTGGCGTTGAAAAAACCGATCTGGACCGATCTGAACGAAGAAAGCCAGCAACAAGGTGCTGAAGGCAAAGAGCAATACCGCTTCATCGCCACCTTCTCGGCGTTGTTCTAAACCACGCCATGCACATCCCCGACGGCTTCATCTCACCGCAAACCTACCTGCCCGCCTCCGCAGTGGCGGCCGGCTTGTGGACTTACGCCGCGCGGCGGGTGAAACGCGATCTGGATGCCGACACGCTGCCCTTCCTCGCCGCCTGCACTGCGCTGTCTTTCGTGCTGATGATGGTCGCCCTGCCCTTACCCGGCGGCACGACCGTGCATGCCGCCGGCATTGGCCTGCTGGCGGTCAGCTTCGGCGGCTGGATGGCCTTTCTGGCGATCTCACTGGTGCTGGCGATGCAGGCGCTGCTATTCGGCGATGGCGGCATCACTGCCTTGCCGATCAACGCGCTGGCCATGGGCTTCATCGGTAGCTTCGCCGCGCTGGCAGCATGGAAAGCACTCGGCCGCTGGAATCAGACGATCGCACTGTTTCTCGCCGGCTGGTTGTCCATTGCGCTGCCGGCGCTGCTGGTTGCACTGGCGTTGGGCGTACAGCCGTTGATCGCGCACGACGCACAGGGCGCACCACTGTTTTTCCCGTTTGGACTGGCGGTGACGCTGCCGGCCGTAGTGCTGCCGCATCTGCTGGTCGGGCTGGCGGAAGGCGTGCTGAGCGTGCTCGGATACCGCTATCTGACCCGGCTGCGTAGCCGTCTCGCCTGATACTCTTCGCGTCATGCAACGCGACCGTATCCATCTTGGCCTTTACCTCGCAGGCGTCCTTGGCGCAACCTTGATCCATGCACCGGCTTGGCTGGCGGCTGGACTGGCTCTGGTGCTGCTGCTCTCCGGCCGGGATGCGGCAAGCCTGCTGCGCCGCGCCGTGTTGACCGTGCTGGCATTCAATACGCTGATCAGCCTGAGCTATCTCGGCATGGCCTGGTGGCAGGACGCATTCACGCAAGCCCCTTCGCCCTGGCTCACCTTGCTGCGCCTGAACCTGCGCGTGTTGCTGCTGACCTGTTTGACCTTTCTGTTCATCGCCCGCACCAACTTGTTTCAAGCGCTGGATTTCTCGAAAAGCCTGACCTATGTGCTCGGCCTCGCCTACAGCCAAACGCTGACCTTCAGCCGCGCGCATGACGATTTCCGCCTCGCGCTGGCCAGCCGTTCGCTGACCCGGCCCAGCTTGATCGACCGCTACCGCGCCAGCGCCGCCGCCATCTCCTGGTTCATCGAAAAATCGCTGCACGCCGCCACGCAATCCTCACAAGCCCTGCGCTCGCGCGGCTTCTTCCATGACTGAACTGCGCTACCGCATCATCAAACCCGCCCCGGCGCAGGATGCCGCCCCGATGCTGGAAGTGGTTGGCATCAGCCATCGTTACGGCGCCGCCGAAATTCTTCGCGACATCGGTTTTGCCATTCGCCCCGGCGAAAAAGTCGTCCTGCTCGGCTGCAACGGCAGCGGCAAATCGACATTGCTGAAAATCCTCAACGGCCTGATCGCGCCTACCGCCGGGCAGTTTCATTTTCAGGGTGAGGAAATCACCCCACTCAGACTTAAGGCACCGGCCCTGCATCGCCGCTTCAGAAGCGAAGTCGCATTGCTGTTCCAGAACCCGGATGCAATGTTGTTCAACCCCAGCGTATTCGATGAAATCGCCTTCGGCCCGCGCCAGATGGGGCTACCCAACCTGGATGATCGGGTGCGGCATTGGGCGGATCTGGTCGGCGTCAGCCAGCATCTGGCGCGACCGCCGTTTTCACTCTCCGGTGGCGAGAAACAAAAAGTCTGCCTTGCCGCGTTGCTGGCGCTGGAACCGAAAGTCCTGTTGCTTGATGAACCCACCGCCGCGCTCGACCCGCGCTCCACCGGCTGGCTGGTCGACTTTCTCGGCGGACTCGACATCACCACGCTGACCACCACACACAACCTCAGCCTGGCGCCGGAACTCGGCAGCCGCGCCCTGGTGCTGGGCGAAGACCACAGCCTGATCCACGACGGCCCGATCCAGGCTCTGCTCACCGACATGAACCTGCTCGCCGCCGCCAACCTGGTGCACACGCATCGCCACCGCCACGGCAACATCGAACACCGGCATACGCATGTGCATGATTGGCAGTAAGGATGGTTATCCGAAATATAGTGAGGAATGCCGCAAGCTCGGGCGAGCGCCTGCTACGAAAGCTCAATGTTGAAAATGATCTTTCATGAAAACGATTGGCTCGTCGCAGTCAGTGCTGTTGGAGACAAAAGGACGAGGGTTTGACTGAGCCGAAATTCCTGCTGGATTTTCACTACGAATGGCTCTTGCTCGGCCTTATGTAAAGCTTTGCATAAGGCCGAGCAAGAGCCATTCCTCCCCACAGAACCGCACACTTCGACATCGAATTCCATGTTTTGGAGCAGGCTTTGTGCAGGCGGGAAAGATGGGGGTTCAACAGTCGATTCTAGATACCTGTAAATGCATTACCACCTGTAAGCAAGCAGTGGTCAGCTGGCCAACGGTTCCGGAAAATCCGGGCCGGTTTAAGCCTTGATGAGCTGTGCCGGCAGTTCGAGCGCGGCATGACACCAGATGCCGCAATAAATCGGATCCCGCGCGGCATGCCGGCGAATATCAACCTGCCTGGCTGGCTTCGGTTTTAACTTCCGCCCTCGCTCGCACCAGGCTGCCGTCGCGGTAATCGCGCATCGCCTGTTCGACCTCTTCCCGGCTGTTCATGACGAAGGGGCCGTACTGCACGATGCTTTCGCCGATCGGGCGGCCGGCGACCAGGATCAGGCGCGCGCCCTCTGATCCGGCAGTTAGCTGCACTTGATCGCCGGCGCCAAGCAGGTTGAAGCTATGGCCAGACAGGGTTTGCGCTCTGCTGTTCACCTCTACCTGCGCATCTCCCGCATAGACGTAGATGAAGCCACGCTTCTCGGCTGCCAGCGGTGCCGCAAAAACAGCGTTCGGTTGTAGCGCGACATCGAGATAAAGCAGATCGGTATGCGGATCGTCGATGACGCCGCGCTGACCGCCATACTCGCCAGCCAACAGACGTACTTTGACGCCCGCCTCTGCCACTTCCGGAATCGCTTCGGCGGCGAATTCCTGATACGCCGGATCGCTCATCTTTTCCGCCGCCGGCAGGTTGATCCAGAGCTGGAAACCGCGCATCAGGCCGTTGCTCTGTTGCGGCATTTCGGAATGGATGACACCGCTGGCGGCTTTCATCCATTGCACCCCGCCGGCACGCAGATCGCCACGATTGCCCATGCTGTCACGGTGTTCCATGTGGCCGTCGAGCATGTAGGTCAGGGTGATGAAACCGCGATGTGGATGGTCGGGAAAGCCGGCGATGTATTGCTCGGGATCGTCGCTGCCGAAATGGTCGAGCATCAGGAACGGGTCGAGATTCTTCAACGCCGCTGTGCCGAGGCTGCGATGCACGCTGACACCGGCGCCTTCGGTGACGGCGACGGCGTTTATTTGTTGCTGAATGGAACGGATGTTCATGTTTTGCTCCTCATGAAATGGACTCGAACTTTGGTCGCCAAGCCATTTTGCCGGGACTCTTGAAATCAGTTGCCGGTATGGCTGATTCCATTCTGGTTGTTGTTTTAATCTTGATAAACAATCGGATTAACAATTGATTGTTCTCTTATTCTGAACAAAAGGAAGGTAGATGGACCGGTTCGCCGAAATTCAGATGTTCGTTCACGTGGTCGAAGCCGGCAGCATCAGCGGCGCGGCGGAACGCTTGAAAGTGGCCAAATCGGCGGTCAGCCGCCGTCTGGCGGAACTGGAAAGTCGACTTGGCGCGCAACTCCTGCACCGAACTACCCGTCGCCTGAACCTGACGGACAGTGGCCGCGCCTTTCTCGAACAGGCGCAACGCATCCTGGCCGATCTCGATGAAGCCGAAACCGCTGTTTCACAAGCGCATGGCGCGCTCAAGGGGCGTTTGCGTGTCGCGTTGCCGCTGTCGTTCGGGCTGCTGCACCTGACGCCGCTGATCGAGGCGTTCATGACGCTGCACCCGGAGGTGGTGTTCGACCTCGATTTCAATGACCGCCAGATCGATCTGATGCAGGAAGGCTTTGACCTCGCCATCCGCATCGCCAATCTGCCTGATTCCAGCTTCATTGCACGCCGTTTGCTGCCGATCCGGCATCTGCTGTGCGCCAGCCCAGCCTATCTGGCGAAACACGGCACACCGACCAGCGCGCAACACCTGCAACAGCATGTTTGCCTGGCCTACAGCATTCAAGCGACGCCGGGGCTTTGGCAATATCGCGCCCCGGATGGCGTCAATGGCAGCGTGCTGGTGCCGGCAAAATTGAAAACCAACAATGGCGACTTCCTGCTCCAGGCAGCGCTCGCCGGGCATGGCCTGATCCTGCATCCCACTTTCTATCTGCGCGATGCACTGGAACGCGGCGCGCTGGTCCCATTACTGACCGACCATGCCTGGCCGGAACTCAATGCCTACGCGGTATACCCACCGACGCGACATCTCTCCAGCCGGGTTCGCGCGTTAGTCGACTTTCTGGCGCAGCGGCTGGGGGCGCTGAATATCTGAACCATGAACCTTTCAACCCCGCTTCACACCCCTTCCCATGCGCTGAAGGTCGCTGCCTGGCCGACGCTGTCGCCAGAGGCGTCGAGCAAATTCCACACGCTTGCCCGGGCGATCTTGAAGCGCTTGCCGGTGGCGGAAATGCGCACCCCGGCGTAATCGTCGATGTAGCCCTGGCGACGGACGCAATCGAGCAGACGTTGCCTTTCCTCGCGCTGTAGCGGTTCGGCGGAATGCCGCGATGGGAGTCGCACCATGTCCCGCCAGGACATCTCGAACAGCGATTGGGCAGTCAGATTGGCATAGAAGAACACCGGATCGGGAGCGGTGTCGTGCGCCAGCACGACGAATGGTGCGTGATAAAGCGCGTGCGCCAATTCAACGGCATTTGGCCTCGCAGGCAACAGTTCACGCTGCAACAAATGCAGATGGCTGGAGACGATCAGGTTCGCGTTATCAGCCTGGAATCGATTCGCCGGAGCTGGCTCGTCGCGGTTGAATGACATCCTGATCAGCCTGTTTTCTTCCCTTGATTCATCTCAGCCCGGCCAGAATCTGCCGCACCGGCGTCGGCAACGCGGCGCCATCGAGTTCATCCAGAGACAGCCAGAGACGACCGGGTTCGGCGGCGGACAGCGCCCGCTCGACGCGTAATTGCCAGGGCTGGATGAACAGGCGGAAGTGGGTGAAGGTGTGGTTGAACGCGGGCAATTCGCCAGGCAGTTCGTCAGCCAGGACAGCCTGATAACCCAGCCGGTGAGCAGCGGCGAGCGGGTTTTCCGATTCGGCAAACTCGGGCAGGCTCCACAAACCGCCCCAGATGCCAGTGTTCGGGCGTTTTTCCAGCAGCACTTCGCCGGCGTTCAGCAACACCAGCATACCGGTGCTGCGTTCCGGCACCGATTTTCTGGGTCGCGCAGCGGGGAGTTCGCGCTGGCGTCCTTGCACATTGGCGATGCAGTCGTCGCTGAACGGACAGCTCTCGCACTGCGGCCGGCCGCGTTTGCAGACGGTGGCGCCGAGATCCATCAAACCCTGCGTGTAGGCCTGAATATCGGTGCTTGGCAGCAAAATCTCGGCAAGCGCCCAGAGTTGGTTTTCCACCGCCTTTTCACCTGGCCAGCCGTCGATGCCGAACACCCGTGTTAGCACCCGCTTGACGTTGCCGTCGAGAATGGCGCGCCGTTCACCGAAGGCAAAAGCGGTAATCGCGGCGGCGGTGGAACGGCCGATACCGGGCAGCGCAAGAATCGCGTCAATGTGGCGCGGAAAGTGTCCGCCATGTTGATCAACGATTTGCCGTGCTGCCGCATGCAGGTTGCGCGCCCGGCTGTAGTAGCCGAGGCCGGACCAGTGGCCGAGCACCGCATCCTGATCCGCCGCCGCGAGAGTTTTCAGGTCTGGGAAGCTGGCCAGAAAACGCTGGTAATACGGAATCACCGTTTCCACCTGGGTCTGCTGCAACATGATTTCCGAAAGCCAGACCGGATACGCATCGCCGTTGGCGCCACCCTGCCAGGGCAAGGCATGGCGACCATGCTGCTTCTGCCATGCCACCAGTCGCGGCGCGAAGTTCTGTCTGAGTTGCGTTGTATTCATGTGCGCAATAACCGAATGCTATTTCGCCGCACGAGCTTCTTTCAGCAGACTATCGATGACCGCCTTCGCTTCATCGGTGTCCCATTCGATGGCGGTGTTTACCGAGTAGCGGATGTGGCCGTTCTGATCGAGCAGGAAAGTGCTCGGAAAAGCGAATACCCGCCAACGGCCGGAGACCGCGCCATCGCGATCGAGCAGCACCGGGAAATCGACATCGACCCGCTTCAGGAAGGCCAGTACATGTTCCGGGTCTTCCTTGAAATTGATCGAGACAATGCCGAAATCCTTCTTGTCATACGCCGCCGCCAGCCGGTTCATGGAGGGAATTTCATGCACGCAGGGCGGGCACCAGGTGGCCCAGAAGTTGACCAGTGTGATGCGGCCCTGGCTCTGGCTCAAGTTTTCGGTTTTGCCATACGCATCGGTAAGGCTGAAGTTGGGCGCGGGCTGCCGCGGACGTTCGATCAGGCCGTATGCCGGCGCGCTGGCCTTTTGCGCGTTTTCGCGCATGGCGAGCGGTTTCGCCGGCTTCTGGCTGGCGGCGAGCAAACGCGCCGCAGCGAGCAATTGATTCGGCGTTTGACGAATCGCCTGTTCCACCGGCATTGGGACTTTTCCCGCCATCGCTTGCAGACTCTCGCTGCGCGGTTTTTCGGTCTGCAACAGGTAGTAATCGCGCACTTCGGGCACCAACCAGGAAAAGGCCGGGCTGCCCGCCGCATGTAGCGTTTTAAGCAATCCAGACAGCCGCGACCGGTTCGAACCCAACGCCGGTTGCATGATCATCAACGGCATATTGGTGGCGGCGACAATTTCCATCAGTTCGGGATCTTCGCCGGCGACCGGCGTTCCTCGATACAGGTTGGGGAAAAACACAACGCCGCCGGCCACTGCGCGCTGATCAGCAGTTTTGCCAGTTGTTCCGGATTGCACGCGCAACTGCCATTCACGCAAACCCTTGAGCAATGGCACGGCCATACGATCGCTGGCCACCAGCACGATAGGCCGGCGGCCATTGCTGACTGCCGTTTCTAGCAAGCTGGCGACTGGCCCACCGTCCATGTTGCGGATGGCTTCGGCGGTGCGTTCCAGCATCAATGCATCAAGCAGATCGACCTGCCAGACGCTGGCCCCCTTGTTCGCCAACTCGGCGGCCAGGCTGTCGGCACGCTTGTTTTCGCCATATTGGTTGAGCAACCAGATGAACAACGGACCACGACTCGTCTCGCCCCACACCTTGATGTCGAGCTTGTCGCCGCTGCTCGTGGTGATGCTGAAAGCGGCCTGCGCTGGCAAGCAGAAAACGATTAGCAGCAAGGCCAGAAAATGCATGAATCTGGGCAACGATTTGGACATTTCTTCAGTACCCCGAGATGTAGCAGTGACAGGTCAACCGGCAAATGGACAGATTGGGATTTTCGCCATAAATTTGGCCGATTCGAGTGTGCCAGAATTCAGCCATGACGACGCCCACTTCAACACAGAAACCAGCGCTAACCGGGGCGCTAACCACGCTCAATCACGACCGTGACAGCGCCGGCATGACCTATGTCTATCCGGTGCTGTCGCGTCGCGCGGGTGGCATCTCGGTCGGCATCAATCTGAACCCCAACAACGCTTGCAACTGGCGCTGTGTGTATTGCCAGGTGCCTGATCTGACGCGCGGCGGGCCACCACCGATTGATCTGGCGCAACTGGAAGACGAGTTGCGCCGTATGCTGGACGACATCCTGCACGGCGATTTCATGCGCCGCTCGGCACCGCCGGAAATGCGCCGGCTGAACGATGTCGCGCTGTCCGGCAATGGCGAACCGACCAGCTCGCCGGAGTTTTCCAGCGTGGTCGATCTGATCGGCACGGTGCTGACCGACTTCGACCTGATCGGCAAGATCAAGCTGGTTTTGATCACCAATGGCAGCCTGGCGAACAAGCCCCAGGTGCAAATCGGATTGCGCAGGATGGCGCAATTGAACGGCGAGGTCTGGTTCAAGTTCGACCGCGCCACCCGCAGCGGACTGCAGCAGGTGAATGACACCGAAACCGAGCCGGAACGGCATTTTCAACGCCTGAACAGTGTTGCCCAACTCTGCCCGACATGGATTCAGACCTGCATGTTCGGGTTGGATGGCGCGCCGCCGGCTGAAGTCGAAATCGAAGCCTGGCTGACCATGTTGGCGCGCGCCAAAGCGGAAAACCTGCCGCTGCGGGGGGTGCTGCTTTATGGCCTGGCGCGACCTTCGCTGCAAGCCGAGGCAAGCCGTCTCAGCCGCCTGCCGGAGGAATGGCTGCATGCGCTGGCGGTGAGGGTGGAAAAACTGGGCTGGCCGGTTCAGGTCAGCGTCTGAATCTAACCGAGCAGCGCCGGAAAATCCGTGCTTTCCATGCCGTTCTCTATGCGATACAACCAGGCCAGCAATTCCGCCACCGCAAGATACAACTCGGGCGGACTGCGTTCATCCATATCGACCTGCATCAGCAGCGAGAGCAATTCCGGCGATTCGTGCACATAAACGCCAGCCGCGCGCGCGCGTTGGATGATTTCATCGGCCAGCAAGCCGCGTCCCTTGGCCACCACTCGCGGCGCGCCATCGACGGCATCGTAGGCGAGCGCAACCGCTTCGGCGCGCTGGTCGTCCTTGTTTCGTTTGGACCGATCAGGCTTCGCCATGCTCACCATCCAGCGCCTCGATATGCGGATCGATCGCGCGCAAGCCGTTCGCTTCCAGACCTTTGATCAGCAGGGGCAAGGCCGCATTCAGCTTGTCCCGCGCTTCCGCTGAGTCGGCGCGCAAGCGAAGATGCAATTGATCACCCGCCAACCCCAGTTGCGCATGCACCTGCCCCAATCTGGGCAGCGTCAGCTTTAATTCCGTGCTCCATTCAGCCGCGTTCTCTTCGCCCTCGGCCTGGCCTTCACCGCCACTTTCTTCACGCACCATCCATTCCATCGTCTGCCCCGGCCAAGCCAGACCCTGCCAAAGAAAAGGCGCCCCTTCCAGCATCTGCAATTGCCGCCCGGCCATTCTGGCGGCGGCTTCCGGCATGCCATCGAGTTCCGCCAGACGCAAAGCAAGTGTGTTGTCTTGCCCCAGTCGCGCCTGTGGTTCACGCAGAATGGATTCCAGTGACAGCGAGCCACGACTCCATTTGGCCAGGTGCGATTCATAAAACAAGCCGCTCTCCGACACTGTTTTCGACAAGCTGACCGGCAACATGTGACGCGATGGTGACGGCAGTTCAACCAGCGTATTGG
>CAMDHJ010000113.1 GCA_945897865.1 Tepidiphilus sp. J10 | reverse complement strand
CTTCGCAAGCACTTGGTCTTCAGCGACTGCTGGCACCGACAGTAGAAAGGCTAAAAAAGCGATGAAGAACTTACTCATTGTTTATGCATAACGTTTGAATTCACCGGACCTGCGCGGCTTTTCGCGCAGGTCCGGTGGAATGATTGGTTGGGCGGCATTGTGTTCAGAGAATGGATGGCTTAGCTATCTCGCGTTTTGCAAATTCCGACGCTAGTAGGTACAAAAACTGTTGCGGCTGACCAGTGATGAAATCTTGAACACGAGGGCCGAAAGCAGTATCGGTGATAGATGGATAGTGATGCGGGCGATAGCGTGTAATTGACCCGAAGTAGTACGCAAGCGCGTAAATGGAAAGTAACTGCGGAAGAACCTGCGGTTTTTCGAGAGGAGGACGTAGATAAACGTAGTGGCGGCGATATGGAGGTACCGTTGCCACAGTGACCCAAAGGATGGGGCGAATAAAATCAAACAACTGTTGAAGGTAGTTTGCGTATTTTGTGGTTGCACAAACAATCGGATTGACTTGCTGATAGCAGATCAACCTTCTGCCCGAGCTATCTAGCTCGTCACAAGCCACCTGAACAAAGTCAGGCGAAAGACATGATTGCGCCAAAAAGTCCTTGCCGGAAATGTCAATTCTTGACAGATCGTCAGAGACAAAATAGAGATTCAGCCAAAGTGAACCTGTAGCTTTGTCCAAAAATGGGCGAATATCGTAGATAGCAACAAATCTTTCTTTTTTGTTGGTAGCGTAAGACCACAGTCGATGTCCAGGCAATATCTGTGGCAGCAAAACCGGAATATCGTAGTCCTTTTGTGCCGGTAAGGCGTTGCCTGTTAAGGCAAGCATAAACTCCGAAAAATTTTGTAGAGGCGTCCCCCCAGCCGGTGTGGGATATGCAGTGAGAAATGCGTCTGTAAGTTCCCGATTTGTCGGAGCTTTAAGTTTCTCTGCTAGCCCGTGTTGAGCTTTGTCGAATGTCGATCTAGTAGCGCGAGTCAAGCAAAACGCTTTTACAAGGTTCATGAAGCAGTAGTAGAGAGCTAATGGCTTTGCTGCGATTCTTTGTGCATCAGTCGCTCCCTCATAGAAGTCACGCGCCTGAGCCAAACAGGCTAAAGCCTCATTTTTTGCAGCATTTGGGCATGTTGTTTTGATTGCTTGATCAATGAGCGCCCAAGGATCGAGGGAAAACAGGAGCGGCTGAAGACTCGCATTTCCTTTTGGACCGACTTTAGTTGGCCATAAGCTGTAGGGAATTAGCTTGTGGTTTACTTTAAGCCGTTCACCGGCGCGGGCTATTGGCAGTTTCATTTTGTTCCTCGAATCAGCCGAAAGTGTTCAGGCGACAGCAGGGCGAGACATGATGCCCAACGTTGAGCTAAGGGGCGCCCGCGCAAGCGCTGGCAAAGACCAAAGCCGGCATTTCGGGCGTCCCTTTTGAGCGCCATGTTGGGCGTGATAGCAAAGCAAAAAAAGAAGAAATACATTTTCATATTAAATGCGAACCTGGCCCCTCAATTTCCTTAAATTTGCACCATCCTTTGTTAAGTTAATGCGCTAGTGCCAAGCCGCCGTCTTTATCTGCGCCAGTTACTATTGATGTAGACAGGTTAACAATAAATGAAGCAAGAAAAGTTGGTGAATCTATATGTCTAGCTGACTCAGAAGTAGGGTTGTTGAATTCTGTCTCGGAGGAGTTGGGGCTCGTGTGTTCAGAATACCCAGATGGGGTGGCTTCGCGTTGGTCTCCATTTTTTTCTGTAACATGAAGATAGTTGTGTTCAAGCGTATATAGAAGTCGTTGACAAGCGCCACCTACGCCAAACAACATACGGTCCTCATTGACTTGGCTCGACTTCCCAGCAGTTTCAAGTATAAAAGCACAGTATTGTCCTACCTCCGAAATCAAATACTCGTAATAGTCTCTGCCCTTGGGGTGGCCTTTAAGAAGATAACTCTCATTAATTATTGTGTTGTTAATTCCCCTGATTACCTCTTTAAATAATCCATTCGCAATCCCAAGTCTTATTACCGAGTATGTTGCGTGAACTGCTGTCAACAATGCAGTTAAATGAGTGAGCGCAATAGTGGGGTCTTGATGTATTTTAGCGAGAATATCGGAATTATCATATCGTTGACCTTGGGAAGCAAGTTGTCTTATTTTCAACCCCGCTATATTTGCTGACCATTCCACGCAAACTCTACCAAATTGTTCAGCGGTAAATAGATGGAGCTCACCGTAATAATCGGTATGTTGAAATATTGCTTTTGGAGTTGTTACCCAGCTAAATAACCCCATTCTAAATCTCCGGTGGTTGTTGAAAAGTGATTAGAGAAGCATGACAATAATGCAGTCTTGGGTAACACTTACGACGGAATAATTGGCCATGATTTCAATGCCTCTAAAGAACAAAGCCGCCCCAAGCCAATGCCACAATGTTCAATAGCACTGGAGTCATGTAATCGAGGTCTTCTAAAATTGCCGCTAAGCGGCAGACAAAAGGGATTTTTATATACGCATAAAAAACAGAGTACTGTTCTCCGTTATCGTCGGCAACCAACGATTGTTCGATTTTGGCCACTGGAATGGCCGATGTGACTTTTGGATAAACGGCAATGACTGAATTAGCTAGTGCCTCAACTTCATCCCTGTCTGGAGTCATTGGGCTTGTTGTGTACTCATGGTGCCCGGCAAAAGGTCTATTTTTCTTGAACGAGCTTAGCTTTCTTAAAAGGTCATTTCGGCGCCTATAGGGCGTTTTATTCAGCATAACACCGTAATAGAAGTACCTTACCAACCCATAAAATGAAGCGAGAATAAGGATTAGTGGCAGTAGCTCTGGCTTGCTTATGACAAACGGGATTCCAAGAATTGAAACCTTGGCTCCTGCTTCAAGAGTAACGCCAGCGGCAACATACCCCAGTAGGGTTAAGGCTGCTACTAGTGCAAATTTTCTAAGTCGCTCAATATCTGCCAACACTATAGAAATGCCCAACGTGGAGCTAACCGGCGCACGGAATGCCGCGAAGCGGCATGTAGGGCGTCCGGGTTGAGCGCAGGGTTAGAAGTGGATTGGCTGATTAATTGAGATTTAATTTTTTGACTCCCTTTTGTGCCCAACGATAAGACAGGCCACGAAGACAAACACGTATGACACTGCAGCCAAAGCTGCCCGGTTTTCATGACTGGCAAGATGCCAAACAGCGGCGGCAGCTGCCAAGCCGAGAACTACGCCAACAAGACCCCAAAGCGTTGAGAAGCACAACTCTACAAGGGCAATTATTGGGTCGAAAAGGCTCATGCGATGGCCACTTCTAACGTAAAGTTGAGAGGCGCCGCGCTTTTGCGGCGTCCCGCTTGAACGCAAGGTTATGCGCATTACCTATCAAAGTCCCGCTCTCGTAACTCTTCGCAAATGCCATCAATGCTTGGAAACATCGAACCAGCCGTAATCCCCATAAATCTCAGATCCATCATCGCCTCACGCCTTTCCCGTGCAGGGATATCAATCGCTTGAAGAAATTTAACGCCGGTTTCCGATTCCTTTCCGAGTACGTACGCCTCTATGTCATATAGGTTTGTAGCAGTGGTAACAGCCTGTTGAGGAACCAGTCTTGGATTGTTGATGGCAATAAACTCAGATACTGACAAGTGCGGAAATGCTGGGTCTAAGTTATCAATTTGCCTAAAACGAGCCAACCATTCACGATTGTTGAAGAGGTAGATCCGAACTTTTTCATCACCGGAATAGTCGATGGGCCTGTCGCGAAATGCGAAGAATGCTGAAACATAAGGAGAGTGCGACCAATCGAGGAGCGGCGTTGGGTAGCCATGGTGTTGCAGAAGATTAAAAAAAGCGCCGTTTTGCTCTGGAACGTTAAGATCAAATAAGTGAGATGTAATTGCGCTGAGGCGCTTGTGTAACTGACTTACGTCTTTAGATGTGAATTCACTGATTCGATATCTGCCACGACGATGGAAAGATGTACACAACTTCCAAGGTTCCTTCTGCCCCCGAAATATATACCCCGCGTCAGGAATTTTTGAAACATAGTTTTTGAACTCATTCCAAGACATCTCCTGCCCTGAAATCTTGGATTCTGATTTTTGATCCGGGCGCGCAAGCTCCGCCGAGAAGACCACGCCAATATCCGTGGTAGCGCTTACGGTTAGGCAATTGTCCGACTGCTTAATTTGTGTTTTTGCTTCTCTGGAATGGGCAACGCCTTCCGGGTAAAAAACCTTTATTTCTTCCCACGTCGTTTGAAATCCAGTCCTTGGATCAATCGGGGCAGTGTATGCGATCAGGGAGTGTTCCAAACCCCTGTCTTCAGTTCTGAAGTAGGCGATCGTACCGGGTATGCCTTTTTCGTCGGGGTGTAGGTATGCCACCCCTTCATAATGATCGCGAAGGTCGTCGATGTTGATCATTATTTTACCGGTAGTGTTTCCAGAGTAGCTACCTAGCCACTGCCCTCTCACCGTCTCATCTCCTTTTTATGCATAACGTAGAAGTCACCGGCGCTGCTCGGCTTTATCGCGCAGCGTCCGTGTGGACTGTTGGGTTGGGCTATTGATTTGCATTCAATTCAACCCTGGCCCCTTTGATCTGTTATTCAGATAATTATTATGAGCAATTAACTTTAACCAGATTGATAACAACTTGATGGTGATTCGGGAAAATCAACCACTTATTGAACTGAGTGTTAATCCGTTCTGCGGCGTAGGCAAAATCAGGGTAATGGGCTTTGCCCAAAATGATTACGACTTTGCCTTCGCGTTGGATTATTGATGCCCTAATGGCAACATTTAACGCGTGCATTGAACGAAGGATGGACTCGGTAAGAAATGATGCACTATATCTGACGTATTCAGTATAAAAATCTCTCGTAGGCTCCGCATCCAAGAAAAATCTTAACCCATAATTGGCGCGAGCTTCATCTAATATGATTCTCGTGCCCGTTACGCTTGCCATTGCACCAGTCGATGACGGGCCCAATGGATCATCTCTTGGTTCGCCACCGTAAACAACCCCACCAAGCTTTGAAAAGTATCGCCCGGCTACATGAATGTCGTCACTTAAATCATCAATGGAAGAAGGTTCAAAATTACCACTCGCCACTCTTGATGAAAGGCCCTCTAAGACTAGAATTTTGGCTCCTTGTTTGTAAAGATATTCCAACGCTGCCGGGATGTTTCTTTGGCAAGTGTCAGCTTCGGGTGATTTTGTGAATTGAGTTTTTCTTGATTCTGAATCCCACTTTGCCCCCTCGTGAACTTGAGGGATTACATAAAGTGTAATCTCGGATGTTTCTTGGATTCTAGGCCACGTTTCTCTTAGGTGGAGCTCTTCTGTATTCGTAAATCGTGATAATTGATGGCTGCAGCCCAGTAGGAAAAGTGGTGCTAATAAAAAAACGAAACGTGAACGACGATTCATATTAACCCCAGTGATTCTGTGGAAATACAGAAGCGCGTATGCCCAACGTTTAGCTTGAGGGGCGCGGAAACGGGCGGCGAAGCCGGCTGTTGGAGCGTCCCACTCGAAGCGATTGTTATGCGTTCTCATACTCGAACAATTCCAGTTCCGGGTGTGCGTAGTGTAGTAAGCCATTTACGTAATGCTTTGCCTTCTATTTCCTGGATAGGGTATCCGCGAGACTGAATTGTAGTTCTGGCACCAGGGCTCAACTCAGATGTGGTAGCAAGTACCCCATATTCCGCACCTTCATATTGAACATCGGCGTACAGACCTTTGATGACTACCTTTTCGATTTTGGATTTCTGACGTTTGCACTGAACAAGACACAATGGCTTATCTGTTGGCTCTGAATCGGGCACCCAAACACGGACGTCAACGCCGTCGTCATTCCTACCTGGCCCAAGTTCTACCCGGAAACCCTCACGATGAAAGAACTCCGCTGCCAGTTCTTCAAATTTTCGCCAATGCATTTCAGGTAAACGGTTGTGATTATTGGATAGATAGTCGATGAAACGCTGATCTATGAACCTTCCATTTTTTGGAGTATCGCTAGAGCCATCAAAGAGTTTTTTGAGCTCAATCTCGTCTTCCCATTCTGTTGCTCGCCCAATTGAATGTGGACTCAGAGTTATTGCTCGGTTTAAAACTTCTATTTGTTCCATCGCCATTCTTAGACCGGCTTCCCCGTATTTCTCGTGGCATTGAAGCAAAAACGGGGTTGGATCAATGCTCTTTTTTCCCTCTGCAGCGGTCTTATTGATGAGGTCCATGCAGATGTTGTTATAAATTTCGAGCACTCCATGAAATATATCGAGTTGCCCGGTCTGTCTATATTTGTGGAATCGCTTTGCTCCTACGTAGTCACCATCATACTCATCGGTTGTATATCCAATGCGATAGAGCAATTTGTAAAATAGGGCTTCGTAGTCCTCTGCGCGGAGTCGTACTGGGTCTGCTTCCGAATCGATAATTAGATCGGGGTAATCTGTGCCCGAAAGATGATCACATAATTCCTCGATTGAGAGCGCTAGACCTGCTTTATAGCCAGCGGTCTCCGATAGCCCATCTGCCAAGGTGCCAGGTGCAAAAATAATGCTACCCATACCGGTTTCCTCTACAGCGCATAACGCCGCCGATAAGGGGCGCGCGTGAGACGGTTGCGGGAGCGCGCCGGATGTTCGCGCGTCCCGCTTGATTGGTTTGTTAGGCATGGCAACCCTAATTAAATGATTTGACAACACTGACAACCTCTTGACTAAAACCGTTTAATTCAACTTCGGTTAATAACCCAAGGCCATAAATAGAAACGAGCTGCATCAATGCGGTAGATCGACGAAGGTCGTTAAATGTTTTTGAAAGTTCTTTGTCTCGACGTTCGATGATCTTGTAAATGTCGAGGTAGCGCTGATGAAAACTCTTAGAAATATCTGCGTTAACGCTCTCGATCTCATTTAGTATTTGCTGGCAAAAGCGCTCAAGTGCGACAGAGTGCAATTGGCGAAAATGTTTCCAATCCGACTCTGCTATTCCTTGTGACATGATATTCGGCAGCGCCTAACGCCAGCTTGAGGGGCGCGGAGCGTCCCTCTCGAAGCATTCGTTAGCGGCACATTGAAATTTATGAGTCATTGAATTTGTATATGAGTCGGGTTGTGAAATTACCAATCTCCAGGGCAGCCTGTGTACGTGCACTCCAAGTACTCCTTCAATTGTTTTGTACGAGCCTCTGTTAGGGTTTCAAAGCAGGTCCCGTATATGATGCCTCGACCAGTGCCGCCACTCCATCCGTCGCTACTATAATCACATGATAAATCACGAAATTTAATCCAGGCCCGCTGGGCCTTTTTAAGTTTGTTTACGGCTGAGCTTGTGTTGAGTTGTTTAATTAATCTCTGGAAAACCGCATTCAATTCCATGTCTATTTCTGTGGTGTGGTATGCAGAACAAATATTCATCCACGGCGTAACTCCACTGCTACAACCTGTTTTGTAATGCTGTCTCACCTCCTCAATGGGCGTGTAGGTGCGTTTTGCTGTTTCGGCAATCACCATGTCGACATCAATGGCGTAAACACTAGTTGAAAGAATTGATAAAACAATGCACAACAAATTACGCATAGGAATATTCTTGCCCCGATAACTGTTATTTATTGGACAAATGTCCAGTATCACCCGCCAAAACCAGCTTACGGGACAAATGTCCAATAAGGCGGCCATTTCGGGGTTTACTGGACACTTGTCCCGTAAGCTGGCCATTGGCCTGCTTCGCCGACATTTGTCCATGTTTCCAGCTTATTGGACAAGACTTGTGCGCTTGATACATTCTGCTTCCCTTCGCTCTTTTACTTATTCTGATCATGTGCCCTGTTGACCCACAGACTGATTCTGCTACCCGCACACCCAAACTATTCGACCAGATTCGGGATCGTTTACGCCTGAAGCACTACAGTTTGCGTACTGAACAAGCGTATGTGCAGTGGGCCAAACGATACATCTTTTTCCATAACAAGCGCCATCCTGCCGAAATGGGTAAACCGGAGATTGAGGCTTTTCTGACTTCGCTCGCGGTTGATCGCCAAGTCTCCGCTTCCACGCAAACTCAGGCGCTCTCGGCACTGCTGTTTCTTTACAAGGAAGTGCTTGGCATCGAATTCCCTTGGTTGACCGAGGTTACGCGGGCGAAACGGACTGCGCGGCTCCCCACGGTATTGAATCAAGGGGAGGTGCGGGCTTTGATGTCGCGGGTTGATGATCCATTAATGGATTTGATCGTGCGCTTGCTATATGGCACGGGGATGCGTTTGTTGGAAGGCTTGCGCCTGCGGGTGAAGGATTTGGATTTTTCTCGCAATGAAATCGTGGTGCGTGAAGGCAAGGGGAGCAAGGACCGTGTGACGATGTTACCGGGGACTTTGTCGGATCGCCTGCGGGCGCATCTGGCTGTGGTGAAGGCTCAGCATGAGTCCGATCTGGCTTTGGGCAAGGGCGAGGTCTGGTTGCCGGATGCCTTGGCGGTGAAGTATCCGAATGCACCGAAGGAGTGGGCTTGGCAGTATGTGTTTCCCGCTGCAGGTTTTTCCACCGATCCGCGTTCCGGGGCGGTGCGGCGGCATCATGTGGATGACAAACGGGTGCAACGCGCGGTGAAGTTGGCGGCAGCGAAGGCGGACATTGCCAAACAGGTCAGTCCGCATGCGCTGCGGCATTCATTTGCCACTCACTTGTTGGAAGGCGGTTATGACATCCGCACCGTGCAGGAGCTACTCGGACATTGAGTACGGTCACCGCCCGTGATGGTTTTGGTTGCCTGTTTGGTCACGTAGCGTGATGTGAAGAAGGGATCCCCCTCGGGGAACTTGAACAAATGAACCCTCCGGGGGAGTCTCTGGTTACCAAGCCAAGAGACCCGCTCAAGTGTGCCATGCCCTTCATCAAGACCCCAGGTTTTACCTATTACTACAGCGCGCCGACGAGGAACTGGCGAGCGAGGCACGTTCATGTGGTTGTGCCTGTGGTGGTGCGCTCCACCGCGCCAACTATCCGAGGAAGCCACGCGCCTGCCTGAGTGAAGTACGTGCCGCCTTCGAATCGCGCTTCAGCTTCTGTTGCAACCGGTGTCGTCGACGGACCACCTCGATGTCGGTGCGCTTCCTCGGCCGGCGCGTGTATCTGTCCCTGGCGGTGGTGTTGGCCTCTGCCCGGCTTGCCAGGCAGAAGCCAACGGTGGCGCGGCTGTCCGACGAGTTGAACATTCCCATGCGCACTCTGGAACGCTGGCGCCAGTGGTGGCGCCAGCAGTTTCCGTTGACCCCGTTGTGGCGGGCCCAGTGCGCGCGCTTCATGCCGCCGCTGGACACCGCCTTGCTTCCCGCCAGCCTGCTCGAACGCTACGTCGGTGAGGCCGCGGAATCGCTGCTCCGGCTGCTGCACTTCCTGAGCCCGATCTCGGCTCGGCCGGTCGCCTTTCATGAGGGCCACTGATCACACGCAGAGGATGTGGGTAGTCAAGTTTTTTGAGGCTCCGTAGCCTGCTCTCCCCGTTGTGGCGCCGCCGGCGCCACCGTTTCAGGAGACCTCTTTGAGCACGGTTGTCGATCCCCTCAAACGCGATCGTTGGGCGCGCTTGCGCTTCTCGATCATCGGCCCCCTGTTGGCCGCCCCACCCGGTCCGGGCGAATTGCGCGCGGCCCTGGCCTCGCTGGCCGCCAAGCCCTGGCGCCACCCCACGACCGGCCTGGATGTTCGCTTCGGCGTCTCGACGCTGGAGCGCTGGTACTACGCCGCCCGTCGCGCCAACGATCCCGTCGCCGTTCTGAAGAACCGGCAGCGGGTCGACATCGGCCGCTTCCCCAGCCTCTCGCCCGCCGCCATCGCCTGCCTGGAGGCCCGGTACCGCGAGCATCCCGGCTGGAGCATGCAGTTGCATTACGACAACCTGCGCGCCGCTCTGGCGGGTAGTGACTCGCCCTTGGCGTCCTATCCCACCGTGCGCCGCTATCTCAAGGCGCGGGGCATGTTCCGCCAGGCTAGCCCGAAGCGGTCAAGCGACGGCGCGCTGCTGGCTCGGGATCGGCTCGAACGCCTGGAGGTGCGCAGCTTCGAGGTCGACCATGTCGGTGCCCTCTGGCATCTGGATTTCCATCACGGCGCGCGTAAGGTACTTACACGCCAGGGCGCCTGGGCCAAGCCGATGCTGTTCGGCGTCATCGACGATCGCTCACGTCTGGTCTGCCATCTCCAGTGGTATCTCGATGAAACCGCCGAGAGTCTGGTGCAGGGGCTCTGCCAGGCCTTCATGAAACGCGGCCTGCCGCGCGCCTTGATGACCGACAACGGCGCGGCGATGCTGGCGGAGGAAACCGTCAATGGCCTGGCGACCCTGGGCATCCTGCATCAGACGACACTGCCGTATTCGCCGTATCAGAACGCCAAGCAGGAATCGTTCTGGGGCCGGGTCGAGGGTCGCTTGATGGCGATGCTCGAA
Organism: Tepidiphilus sp. J10; assembly: GCA_945897865.1. GTDB lineage: Bacteria > Pseudomonadota > Gammaproteobacteria > Burkholderiales > Thiobacillaceae > PFJX01. The sequence goes on along the minus strand of CAMDHJ010000113.1, from coordinate 2,270 downwards.
GGCGAGGAAGCCCTCACCCTTGATCTGCTCAATCAGGCCACCCAGGCCTGGGTTGAACAGGAATACCACCGCACACTGCATTCCGAGTTGGGCGCCACCCCGCTGGTTCGCTACCTGGCCGGCCCCAATGTCCACCGCGCGTGCCCGGGCACGGCCGAACTCGCGGCCGCCTTCCGCGTCGAGGTGACGCGCACGCAGCGCCGCTCCGACGGCACCGTGAGCCTGGAAGGCCAACGCTTCGAGATTCCCGCCGCTTATCGCCACCTGGTCCGGGTGCAGCTGCGCTATGCACGCTGGGACCTGAGCCGGGTCGATCTGGTCGATGCCCGCAGCGGCGCCATCCTGTGTCCGGTTCGGCCGCTGGATAAATCCGCCAACGCCGATGGCCAGCGGCGGGCGCTCACACCAACGACCGCCGATCGTTCGCCGCCCGCTGCCAGCGGGATCGCGCCGCTGCTGAAACAACTGCTCGCCGACTACGCCGCGACCGGCCTGCCACCTGCTTATTTGCCCTCCGAACCTACCCACCAGGAACCCGCATGAACCAGAAACTCCTCGCCCTCTATGGGCTGAAGTGGAATCCCTTCTCCGCCGAATTGCCCAGCGAGGCGATCTATGTGCCGCCTCGGATCGAGAACTTCTGCTGGCGCATTGAGCACGCGCAGATTCGCGAAGGCGGCTTCGCCATGATCCACGGCGACCCGGGCACCGGCAAAAGTGTGGCCTTGCGCCTGCTGGCCGAGCGGCTGGCGCGGCTGCCGGACGTCACCGTCGGCGCGATCAACCACCCGCAGAGCAACATGGCGGACTTCTACCGCGAGATGGGCGATATCTTTGCCGTGCCCTTGAAGCCGCATAACCGCTGGGGCGGCTTCAAAGCCCTGCGCGAAGTCTGGTTCGCGCATCTGGAAACGACGCGGCGGCGCGCCATCCTGCTGATTGATGAAGCCCAGGAAATGAGTCCGGCGGTGTTCTGCGAGCTGCGTCTGCTGGCCAGCGCCCGTTTCGATTCGCAGTCGTTGTTGTGCGTGGTACTCGCCGGCGACGCCCGGCTGATCGAGAAGTTGCGGCGCGAGGAGTTGATCCCGCTGGGTAGCCGCATTCGCACCCGACTCGCTACCGAACACGCCTCTCGCTCCGAGCTGCAAGCCTGCCTCGGCCATCTCCTGGCTGGCGCCGGCAACGCCAACCTGATGACCCCGCCGCTGCAACAAACCCTGTGCGACCACGCCGCCGGCAACTATCGCATCCTGACCACGCTCGCCGCCGAACTCTTGGCCGCTGCGGCACAGCGTGATCTGCCGCAACTCGATGAGAAGCTTTACCTGGAGGTCTTTGCCCAACCCGAAACCCCCACGTCGCGTCGCGCGGCGGCCCGCTGATGGCTTCGGAGCCCACCATGAAACCCAATTCCATGCCGGTCGAAATCCACTTGCCGTCTCTCAGCGATGAAGCCGCCGTTGCAGTCCATGATGTCCTCAACGAGTTCGTCCTGCTCGTCGAATCGCATTACTTCGCGCAGATTCATCGCTATTACCAGGATCAGTTCGCCAACGACCTCGGCCAGTTGCCTCCACTCCGGCAACCTTCGGTCGACGACCCGCCTTGCTGATTCGCAGTCCAAACTCAACGCCGTCGGACTCCCTTGCCGACGGCGTTATGACTTGCATTTCTTGCCCCCAACAACCATCACCATTCGTGAAAAATTGAACATCAAATCAGGTGACCACACTCAACATTCCGATGTTTCTACGACGATGATCTACACCCATGTGCTGAACAAGGGCGGGCGCGGGGTGGTGAGTCCGCTGGATCGGTAAGACGAGTGACGGATAGATTCCGATCTGCGCGGGAATGTCGGAGTTGGATTTATCCTGAAAAGGCAGTTGAATGCCTGCGATACGCTCGAAAATCGCGTGGATAGCAGCATGCATGGGCATGATGTCGTACATCCACTGTGGGAGCTGGTGAATGTAGGTTGGGCTGAGGAACGAAGCCCAACATGCCACTGGTGAATGTAGGTTGGGCTGAGGAACGAAGCCCAACATGCCACGGCCAGCAAACGGAGCGGGGTTGGGCTTCCTGGCGTCAGCCCAACCTACGGCGGAGGCTGCGATTGCAGTTTTCAGGTGTGCGCCGGTAAAGACCGGCAAGGAGTAGATGGTGAAAGTCCATTGCAATGAAGGATTAGCGACCCACATTGGCCCCGAGCCGTGCGTATGTATTCGTGAGGATGCAGGCGAAGCGTCGGTAGGGGAGTGTATAGGCCA
>CAMDHJ010000112.1 GCA_945897865.1 Tepidiphilus sp. J10 | reverse complement strand
TCGTCCGTGGGAAACCGGATCAGTGTGCTTGCGCACCTGCCGCGCCACGCGGGTAGCGGATGTCTTCCACCAAGTGCTGGATGTGATCCGGGCACGGGGCAGTCATCTTCATCACGACAAAGGCGACGACGAAGTTGATCAGCATGCCGATCACGCCGATGCCTTCCGGCGAGATGCCAAGGAACCAGGCGCTGTCAGGCACCTTTTCCATGCCGAGCAGCACATCACGCTTGAAGTAGATGATGTAGGTCAGCGTGAAGATCAGGCCGGAGAGCATGCCGAAGATGGCACCTTCGCGGTTCATCGACTTGCTGAAGATGCCCAGCAGAATGGTCGGGAACAACGAGGCGCAGGCCAGACCGAAGGCGAACGCCACCACCTGGGCAACGAAGCCTGGCGGGTTGTAGCCCAGGTAGCCGGCGATCAACACCGCAAACGCGGCAGCGATACGGCCGGCCATCAGTTCGGTCTTCTCGGAAATGTTCTTGGCGAACACACCCTTCATCAGGTCATGCGAGATGGCGGACGAGATCACCAGCAACAGACCAGCGGCGGTGGACAGCGCGGCGGCGATACCACCGGCGGCGATCAAGGCGATCACCCAGTTCGGCAAACCGGCGATTTCCGGGTTGGCCAGCACCATGATGTCGTTGTCGACCTTCGGTACGTAAGCGCCCTTGACCACGGAACCGAGTTCGTTGCCCTTCCAGCCGGCAGCTTCCACCTTGGCATTGAACGCTTCGTTCTTGCTGGCGTCGTTGTAGTACTGGATGCGACCGTCGCCGTTCTTGTCTTCCCACTTGATCAGACCAGTCTTTTCCCAACGCTTCATCCATTCAGGACGGGTCTCACCGACGATGGCAGCTTCAGGAGCAAACATGTCACCACCGGTCGCAACGGCGGTATTCACCGTGGCATGCAGGTTGTAACGCGCCATGGCGCCAACCGCAGGAGCCGTGGTGTAGAGGATGGCGATGAACACCAGCGCCCAGCCGGCAGAGACGCGAGCGTCATGCACTTTCGGCACGGTGAAGAAACGCACGATGACGTGGGGCAGACCGGCAGTACCGGCCATCAGGGCCAGCGTGATACAGAACACGTCGATCATCGTCTTGCTGCCCGTCGTGTAGGCGGAGAAACCAAGATCGGTCACCACGCTGTTCAGCTTGGACAGGAAAGAAACATCGCCGATGTTGCCGCCCAGGCCCAGTTGCGGGAACGGGGTACCGGCAATCTGCAGCGAGATGAACACGGCCGGAATGGTGTAAGCGAAGATCAGCACGACGTACTGCGCCACCTGGGTGTAGGTGATGCCTTTCATGCCGCCGAGCACCGCGTAGAAGAACACCAGGCCCATACCGATGATCAGGCCGGTGGTGATTTCGACTTCCAGGAAGCGCGAGAACACGATACCGACACCGCGCATCTGACCGGCGACGTAGGTGAATGAGATGAAGATCAGGCAGATCACCGCGACGATGCGCGCCGTTTGCGAGTAATACCGGTCGCCGATGAACTCGGGCACGGTGAACTTGCCGAACTTGCGCAGGTACGGGGCGAGCAGCACGGCCAGCATCACGTAGCCGCCGGTCCAGCCCATCAGGTAAACGGAACCGCCGTAACCGAGGAAGGCGATCAGGCCGGCCATCGAAATGAAGGAAGCGGCAGACATCCAGTCAGCCGCAGTTGCCATGCCGTTGACGACCGGGTGAACGCCGCCGCCTGCAACATAGAATTCCTTGGTGGTTCCGGCGCGCGCCCAGACGGCGATGCCGATGTAGAGGGCGAATGAGGCGCCAACTATGAGGTAAGTCAGTGTTGTCAAATCCATTGTGTTATCTCCTGGTGGGGTGCTTATTCTTCGTGGACGTCATGTTCGCGGTCGATCTTGTCCATCCGGCTGGCGTACCAGAAGATCAAGCCAACGAAGATAAAGATGGAACCTTGCTGCGCGAACCAGAAGCCAAGCGGATAACCGCCAAGGTTGAAGCTGTCCAGCACATCACGGAACAGGATGCCGGCGCCGAAAGAAACGATGAACCAGATGACCATGGTGATGGTCAGCAACCGGAGGGTTGCACTCCAGTATGCTTTTGGGTCAAAGGTGGAGTTTTTTGACATGAGGGGGTCTCCTTGGGTGAATGAACGGTGAGCGGCCTTGTTGAAACAAAACAACCTCCCTGGGGTACCACTACCGGCCGGAGTGTAGCGAGTTGTCACTTACAAAACACTTACAGCTGGCTTTAGTTATCTGAGACTTGACCTATGACTCGGTGGTGTGCTCGGCGCGAGCCACCACGATACGCAGCATGAAATAGTAACTCCACAGCACCAGTGCCGATAAACCGGTCCAGATGGTGAACGCGAGTCCCGTCACCACGACGGAAATGCCGATCGCCAGCAGCACGCCGGCGGCAATCAGATTGATGCTGAGCACCGAAGCGGCCCATTTTTCTCCATTCGCCACCCGACGCCCGCGCCAGTCGGCAACATGGCGCATGTCCTTGCGCACGGCGATCCGCCAGGCGCGATACAACATGCCGCCCGCCATCAAAAAAATGCCCAGAAACATCAAACGGGCGAGCCAGAGAAACACGGTTTCCATAAGTTTTTCAGCCTTTCATGCTGGCGCTTCGCGAGGTGGGGCGCGAACATAGCAGAAGATTACGTTTCGGTCGCCCTCCCGGGATGCAAGATGAAGCCATAAATAAAGTCAGATTTGAAGTCTTATTCGATTGGAGAAACCGCATGCAGCGGACACCTGAACAGCGCAAATACTGGCATCAAAACCTCAAGCTGACCGGCATCCTGCTTGGCATCTGGTTCGTGGTGACCTTCGTGGCGATCTGGTTTGCCCGCGAACTGAATGAACTTATTTTTGCCGGTTTTCCACTCGCGTTCTATATGGGTGCGCAAGGCTCACTGATCATCTATGTCCTGATCATCTGGTTCTACGCCCGCCGCATGAATGCGCTGGATACAAGCTTCGGCGTGGATGAGGAGGCGTAAGGAAAAACGTTGTGGCGATCGATCTGATCCTGGTGCAACTGGCACGCGTACTGGTTGAAGTTGCCGGTTTCGCGCTCCTCGGGCGTGGTGTGCTGGCGCTCTTGGCCGGCGAGCAACGGCATGGCAACCTGTTCTACAAGATTCTGGAAACCGTCACCCGACCGGCAGTCATGGCAGTGCGCTGGCTGGCTCCGCGCAGCATCATCGACGCGCATGTACCGATGCTGACCTTCTTCCTGCTGTTCTGGCTGTGGATCGCACTGGCCGTCGCCAAGCGTTATCTGTGCGGCCTGCACGGCCTGGCCTGTTGAACCGCCTCAAGCCAGCAGCGCGCGCACTTTCTCCAGGTCTTCCAGCGTATCCACCCCCGGTGCAATCGGCTGAGACGACTCGATCACCATGATGCGGTGACCGTGCCAGAGCGCGCGCAGCTGTTCCAGCGATTCGTACATTTCCATGGCGGGCCTGCTGAGACCCGGATAGGCCTTCAGAAAACCGACGCGATAGGCGTAGAGGCCGATGTGGCGCTGCATCGGCAGCCCTTCGGGCAGCACCACAGGCTGAGAGCCCCCTGCCCAGTCATCGCGCGCCCAGGGAATCGGCGCGCGCGAGAAATACAGCGCGTAGCCATCCTTGTCGGTGACTACCTTCACCACATTCGGATTGAACACCTCGGCTGGGTCGTGGATACGATGGCTGACTGTCGCCATGCTGGCTGCGGGATGGTCGAACAATGCCTGCGCGGTGGCGCGGATCAGCGCCGGGTCGATCAGCGGTTCGTCGCCCTGCACGTTGACCACCACGACTTCATCGGCCCAGCCCAACTGGCTGGCCACTTCCGCCAGACGGTCGGTGCCGGAAGCGCAGTCCGGCGAGGTCATCACCGTGCGATAGCCTTGTTCGGCGACTGCGGCGGCGACGCCGTCATGGTCCGTCGCCACCCAGATCCCCGCCGCGCCGCTCATCGCAGCGCGTTCTGCCACCCGCACCACCATCGGTTTGCCATGGATGTCGGCCAGCGGTTTGCCGGGCAGTCGAGTGGATGCGTAACGGGCAGGGATGACAGCGAAGAATTCGGACATGGCGCAAATATGAAAGATGGCGACGCCACATTGTAAAAGCTTAGCTTCGACAAGCTCCTGGATTAGCCCTACATTTCTCTCAAGTTTTCTTGTTCGACTGCCGTTACAGGCAACACACGCGCTCAACCGCCCAAATCTGAACATGCCAGCAGCGAAGCAACGCGAACAATTGTCCCGCTCGATTTCGCGCTATCTGGTGCTGGGCTTCGCTGTGCTTATCACACTGATGGCCGGCCTGGCTGGTCATGCAATCTGGCAGATCACCGAGCTGAAAGAGCGCATGAGCGATATTGTCGATGTGCGCAACCGCAAGATCCAGCTTGCCACCGATTTGCAGGAAGCCTCGTACAACCGCCACAACACGCTGGTTTATCAAGTGTTGGCAGAAGACCCGTTTGAGCGCGACGACAATTTTCAGCTTTACCTGAAATGGGGATACCGCGTCGGCGAAGCGCGCAACAACCTGAAAGCGCTGCCGCTGGATGCGTTTGAACGAAAGAATCTGATCCGGCAGGACGAACTGGTGGAGCAGATCATTGTTCAGCAAGAGATCATCTCCGATCTCGCCGCGCGCGAACTGGAAACCAACGCACGCAGCCTGCTATCGACCGAACTGCGGCCGCTGAACCAGGCATATACCGAAGTCGTCGAAGCGTTGCGCCGGTACGAGCGCGATTTGATCCGGGTCGCGTTGGAACAGGCACAACGGGCAACCAATCAGGCGATCACCCTGCATCTTGCCCTGGGCGGCGTGCTGATCCTGCTGGCGGTCAGCATCGCCGTCATTGCTCAGCGTTTGTTTCAACGTGACGCCAAGATCATCTACGCCCAGTTCAGCGAACTGGAACAGGCCGGCACGTTGCTGGAACATCAGGCGACGCATGACCCGCTCACCGGGCTGGCCAATCGGGCCTTGTTCTACCGTCGTCTGGAAGAAGCCATCCAGCATGCGGCCGAAGAACATTTTTCCCTGGCGGTGATGTACATCGATCTGGACGATTTCAAGCAAGTCAACGATATCCATGGCCACGCTGCCGGCGATGCCCTGTTGCTGGCGGTAGGCAGACGATTGCATCAGGTAGTGCGCAAATCCGACACCACGGCGCGACTCGGCGGCGATGAATTCGCGCTGCTGTTTGTCGGCATCGAAAGCGAATCCTGTGGCGAGCTTTGCGACAAAGTCGATCGGGAAGTCGCTCAACCGGTCTATCACGATGGCGTTTGCCTGACGCCGTCATGCAGCATCGGCTATGCGATCTATCCAGGCGACGGGGCCAAGCTGGACGATCTGCTCAATGCGGCAGACGCGAAGATGTACGAGGTCAAACGAGCACGCAAACAAGCGCGACTTGAACCCTGAACCCTGAACCCTGAACCCTGAACCCTGAACCTTGAACCTTGAACCCTAAACCCTGAACCCTGAACCCTACAAAGTAAGCCACACCGATAACGCCAGAACCAGCAGCAACCCGCTTTCCAGCCATTCCACGCCAGCGCCGAGCGCATCGCCGGTCATGCCACCAAGACGCCGCAGCAGAAACGCGCGCCAAGCCAGAATCAGGACCGGGGCGGCGAGCAAGCCCGGGAAAAAAACACTAACTGGCAGCAGCAGCGCGCCCCACAGCACAACCGTCCAGCCCGGTGTCTGCCAGGCGAAACGCTCCCGCTCTGCCGGATTCAGATTGGCGCCCAGACCCGATTTCAGCGCAGGCAGTTGCGCCCAGACCAGCGTACCCAACCGAGCCCAAACTGGGACCAGCAACAACGGCCAGTAAAGGGCGAACTTGGCGGCTAGCATCAGCAGCACCAGTTTGCTCAGCAGTTGCAGCACCAGCGCCACCACCCCGAAAGCGCCGACATGCGGGTCCGCCAGCACACTCAGCAAGCGCGACTGGTCACCATGTGCGGCACCCAACGCATCGGCTAGATCGCACAGGCCATCCAGATGCAAGGCGCCGGTCACCCAGACCCACACCAGCAGAGCCAGCAGCGCACCCAGCCAGGGATCGACACGCGCACCCACCCACAGGGCAGACACCACCAACGCGCCCACCAGCAGGCCAACCAGCGGAAACCAGACCGCCGCTCGCGCCAGTTCGGCTGGCTGAAAATCCCGCAGTTGCGGTGTCGGCAGCCGGGTCAGGAACTGGACCGCGAGGATCAGTCCGCGCATGAATTCAGATTCAGCAGGATCGGCGCTTCGCCGGCCAGCACGGACACCTGGAAATGCGCGGCTTCCGGCAGCGCAATGCGATACGTATGCGCAGTCGGCAGGCCGATCAGATGCATCAGCAGCGCGCGCATCACGCCGGCATGCGTCACCAGCAGGCGATGTCCGCCGCGACTGCCTTGCAGCCAGGCGTCCCAACCCGCCGCAACACGCGCCTGCAATTGCTGCACCGTCTCACCGCCGGGTGGCGCAACGCAGCCGTCCGAAGCGCGAAACAGCCTGTGCGTAGTCGGGTCCAGATGCGCTGCTTCCTCGGGCGTCATCCCCTCCCAATCGCCAAATGAAATTTCCCGGAACGCTTCAATCACTTGCAGCGGCGTTATCGTTTCATCGGCATAAGCGCTGGCGAATTCATGGCAGCGACGATAGGGTGAACAGGCGATCCGATCGAATGCCGGTGTCGCCAAACGCAGCGCCAGCGCCCGGACTTGCTGCATGCCGTGCGCCGTCATCGGGTCATCCTGAGCGCCTCGATACACATGCGCGCGGCCTGCCACTTCACCGTGGCGGACCACCGTGACCAGGGTGGCGCCTGCGATCATGCCGCCTGCACTCCCGCTTCCGCGAAAGTCGCCATGCCGGCATGCAGCGCGCAGGCCAGGCGCAGCAAGGGCAAAGCCGCCGCCGCACCGCTGCCTTCGCCGAGGCGCATGTCGAGCTGCAACAGCGGTCGCGCTTGCAAGCCGGCGAGCAGGCGGGCGTGTCCCGGTTCGGCGGAAGCATGCGCAAACAGCAGCCAGTCGCGCACGCCGGGATTCATCCGGCAGGCCGCCAACGCGGCTGAAGTGGTAATGAAGCCATCGACCAGCGCCGGCATTCCGGCCTGCGCGCAGGCGATGTAAGCGCCGGCCAGTGCCGCAATCTCGAAGCCACCGACGCAGCGCAGCGCCTCCAGCGCATCGCCGTGCGCCGACAGATGCAGTACCAGCGCCCGATCGATCACCGTCGCCTTGTGCGATACGCCGGCCGCATCGAGACCGGTGCCCGGCCCGGCCAACTGGGCGCCGGACAAGCCCAGCAACGCGCAGCCGACCGCTGCCGCCGCCGTGCTGTTGCCGATGCCCATCTCGCCGCCGATGAACAGATCGCAGCCATCCGCCAACGCGCGTTGTACGGCCAGCCACCCCTGTTCCAGACAATTGGCCAACTGTGCTTCGCACATCGCCGGGGTATGCGCAAAGTTCGCGGTGCCCGCTCCGGCACGTGCATCGACGACCCCGGCAATCGGCGAAGCCGCCAGTGTTCCGACATCGACCACCTCCAGACGCGCCCCCAGCTCACGCGCCAACACCGAAATCGCGGCGCCGCCGGCCACGAAATTGGCCAGCATCTGCTGCGTGACGGCTTGCGGAAACGCCACCACGCCTTCCGCGACGATGCCATGATCGCCCGCGAAAACCGTGATCGCCGTCCGTTCGATGCGCGGCATGACACAGCCCTGCATCGCCGCCAGTGCGATGGCGATCTCCTCCAACCGCCCCAGACTGCCGGGTGGTTTGGTCAACGTGTCCTGACGCTGTCGAGCCTGCCCGCGCGCTGACTCATCAAGCGGCTTGACTGGCAGTTGCCACCAATAACTCATATCAACCCCATCACGTTTCACCAGCGGCGCAGCCGCATCACCCTTCACCCTTCACCCTTCACCCTTCACCCTTCACCCTTCACCCTTCACCCTTCACCGTCTTCAGCTTCAGCGGCAAGCCCGCCGCGATGAAGCTTACGTTATCAGCCAGACGCGCCATATCCTGATTCAGCCAACCCGCCTCGTCGACGAAGCGGCGGCTGAGTTCGCCCAGCGGAATCACGCCAAGACCGATTTCGTTGGACACGAACACGATCTCGCCAGCCAGCGACGGCAAGATATTCAACAACGCGGCGCGTTCCTCGGCGAACACCGCCTCGCCAGCTTCCAGCAGATTCATCAGCCACAGCGTCAGGCAATCGACCAGCACGCAACGGCCTTCGCCAGCGGCTTGCTGCAAGGCCTGCGCCAGATGCAGCGGCTCCTCGACGGTGTGCCAGTCAGCCGGCCGTTCAGCCCGATGCCGCGCGATGCGCGCCGCCATCTCGGCATCGCGCGCCTGACCGGTGGCGATCACGGTCACCGCCCCGCCCGTTTCGGCAGCCAGATTTTGGGCATGGCGGCTTTTGCCGGAACGTGCGCCGCCGAGAATCAAGGTCAACATGCGGGCTCCGTTGGCAAACCCAGGATCGCAAGCAGACGCGACAAATCCAGATGCGATTCCACCGCATCCGCCAGCCGGTCGATGGCGGCTTCGCGCAGCGCGTGGATGTCGGGCGCCTGCGCGTTTCGCAGTCCTGCCCAGGCCAGCACCGCATCGGCAGCAGCAGGCGTATCGAACAGACCATGTAGATAAGTGCCGGCGATCTGGCCGTCGCCAGAAATAGCACCATCGACGTAGGGTGCGCCGTGCGCACCATCCCCGGTGCGCACGGCACACCCTACGAGAAACGGCTGTGCCAGCGCCGGCCCAGTGCTGACGCCGGCATGAATCTCGTAACCGGAAACAGCGGAATCGGCGAAGGCCAGGCGTCCTCTCACGTTGCGCAACTGCTTCTCCGCCGCCAGCGTGGTTTCCATCTCCAGCCAACCCAGACCGGCGCTGGAACCCGGCGCGCCTTCGAGCCCATGCGGATCGTGCAGCGCCTGGCCCAGCATCTGGAAACCGCCGCAAATGCCGAGCAGCTTGCCACCGTAGCGCAGATGCCTTTGCAGATGTTCGCGCCAGCCACGTTCGATCAGGAACGCTAGATCGGCGCGCACCGATTTGGAACCGGGCAGGATGATCAGATCAGCTGACGGTGGTTGGGTGTTACAACCGTCATCGATGCCGACGAAACGGAAATCGACGCACGGATGCAATCGCAATGCATCGAAATCGGTGTGATTGGAAATGCGCGGCAGTACCGGCACAACGACGCGGAACCGGGCCGACTCGAAAACCTGGTCGCGCGCCGCCGGCAATGCATCCTCCGCCTCCAGATGCAGCCCATGCAGATACGGCAACACACCCAGCACCGGCTTGCCCGTCTCCGCTTCCAGCCAGTCCAGCCCGTCCTGCAGCAACGCGATGTCGCCGCGAAAGCGGTTGATCACGAAGCCTTTGACGCGCGCCCGCTCCGTCTCCGACAGCAAGGCCAGCGTGCCGACGATATGCGCAAAGACGCCGCCGCGATCGATGTCGGCGATCAGGATCACCGGGCAATCCACCGCCTCGGCGAAGCCCATGTTGGCGATGTCGCCCGCACGCAGATTGATCTCCGCCGGACTGCCGGCGCCCTCGACGACTACGGCCTGGTATTGCGCCGACAGCCGCGCAAACGAATCCAGCACCGCAGCGCGCGCCACCTGCTTGTAGTCGTGATACGCCTGCGCCTCCATGTTGCTCAGCGCACGGCCCTGGATGATGACCTGGCAACCGGTATCGGAATTGGGCTTCAACAGCACCGGATTCATGTCCGTATGCGGCGCCAGCCCGCACGCCTGCGCCTGCACGGCCTGGGCGCGGCCGATCTCGCCAGCGTCAGCCGTTACCGCGCTGTTCAGCGCCATGTTCTGCGGCTTGAACGGCGCCACGGCAACGCCGCGCCGCTGCAACCAGCGGCACAACGCCGTCACCAGCGCGCTCTTGCCGGCATCGGAAGTGCAGCCCTGCACCATCAGTACGCGGGCAGTCATGTGGTTCGCCTCATGCTGGTTCGTTCACCCAGTTCTCCACCTTCAAGCCGGGGTAATCCTTGAAATCGGTTTCGTTGTTGGTGATCAGCGTGGCGTCCAGGCTGACCGCATGCGCGGCGATCATGCGGTCGAGCGCATCGCGGCGGCGGTCGCGCACAGCGGCGGCGAGGACACCGTAGCTTTCAGCAGCAACCGAGTCGAACGGCATGGCGGGGACACGCGTCAGCAGGCGGCGCAAGGAATGTTCGGCCGCAAAGCGGTCGGAATCCAGCGCCGGATAGCGTTCGATTCCATGGCGCAATTCCGCGTAAGTGACGACGGACATGCCCAGTTCGCCCATCGAGGTCTCGCTGAAACGCTGAATCAAATGCGGCGGATGCGCATCCATCAAGTGGATGCAGATATTGGTATCAAGCAGGTAGCGCATGGCCTACTCCGGCGTGTCCTTCACTTTGTCGAAGCCACTCCAGTCACGTTCCTTCTGTTCGTGGAATTCGCGGCCTTCCGACATGAAACCTTTCGGGAAGGAAGCGAAAATCTCCATCAAATCATCCAGCTTTTCCTTCTTCACCGGCCGCACCACCAGCGTATTGCCGACCTGTTCGATCTCGATCTCCTGGCCGGCCTCGACGATGGCGAGCTCTTTCGGAATACGCACGGCCAGCGAATTTCCACTCTTGAAAACACGGGTCAGCATAAGGTTCTCCAGTTGTTTGTATATACGGGATATACATCGTCGAACCGTTACGGGTCAAGTCGATGGCCAGCTTCACATAGAATCCAGCTCCCAGATTCTTCTCCGGCCACTGCATGCGCTCCCTGTTCGTCCTGCTCCTGTCCTGCGGCATCGCGACCGCGCAAGCTGAAGTATCGGTACGCGACGACTCCGGTGTGAGCGTGCGGCTGCCCTCCCCGGCGAAGCGCATCGTCAGCCTGGCGCCGCATGCCACCGAGAACCTGTTCGCGGCCGGTGCCGGCGGGCAGTTGGTCGGCGTGGTGGAGTACAGCGACTTTCCGGCTGCGGCGCGCGCAATCCGTCGAGTCGGCAACTACGCGCGGCCGGACCTGGAAGCCATCGTCGCACTCAAACCGGATCTGGTGGTGGCCTGGCAGAGCGGCAACGCCGATGCGACGCTGAGCCGACTCAGCGCGCTGGGTCTGACCGTCTACCAGACCCAGCCGGACCACCTCGACGACATTCCCGCCAACATCGAGAAACTGGGTCGACTGGCCGGCACCGAAGCAACGGCAAACCGGGAGGCCGCAGCCTTCCGGAAACGACTGGCGGCGCTGCGCAAACAGTACGCAACGCGCCCGGCGGTGCCGGTGTTCTACCAAGCCTGGCATCAGCCGCTGCTGACCGTCGGCGGCGACCAGATCATCAGCGATGTGATCAGCCTGTGCGGCGGTCGCAACATCTTTGCCGGACTCACCGCGAAAGCTCCCACCGTCAGCGTCGAAGCCGTGCTCGCCGCCGCCCCGGAAGCCATCGTCGCCAGCGGCATGGGCCGTGACACACCGGTCGGCCTGGACGACTGGCGGCAATGGAAAAAGCTGCACGCGGTCGCCCGCAACAACCTGTTCTTCGTCCCCGCCGACCTGATGCAGCGCCCCACGCCGCGTCTGCTCGACGGCGCGGAACAGCTTTGCCGGCATCTCGAAACGGCGCGCGGGAGACGAAAAATGCATCCGCAGTTAAGGTACGCTCGCAATCGCTCCGCCAGAAAGCGAGCCATCAAGCAGGGTTATTGTGACAAGCGGGTGCTGGACCAAGGCGAACACGGAGCTAACTGTCAGAAAGAGGAGATGCCACGATGAATTATGTTGCCGCCATTGACCAGGAGGTCAGCGCGCTGCCGCTGGAATACCAGCGGGAGGTGCTGGATTTCGTCGAATATTTGCGTGACAAACGTGCCCGTCAGGTGCCCGTCAACTGGATTGACCACGCTTGGGGGGCGGCACCCAATTTCCCGGATCGTCCGGCACAGCCGGCCATTGATATCATCGATCCGCTGTGATGCGGTATCTGCTGGATACCAACGTCTGCATCGAAATTCTGCGCGGACGCAATCCGAATTTAAGACAGCGCCTTGAGACGGCTGGTTTTGACCAATTAATGCTTTGCAGCATTGTCTGGGCGGAATTGCACTGCGGCGCCTGCCTGCTGGCCAAACCGGAACAGGAAATACAACGCATGGAGGCGGCATTCGCTGGCTGGCCGCGCTTGCCATTTGATGATGCGGCGGCGGAGCGTTACGGCGAAATCCGAGCTCGTCTCCATCGCGCCGGGCGCTTGATCGGCGCCAACGATTTGCTGATCGCAGCCACCGCACTCGCCAATGGTCTAACGCTGATCACCCACAACACCGATGAGTTCAAGCGCATCGAGGGTCTTCCCGTGGAAGATTGGGAAGAGGAATCGCGGTCCAGCGAATAACACGGTCTGCCGGGTTTGATTGAGGCCACGTGCGGCATCCCTGTCTGCGTGTCTTGCACTTCTGCAATCTCCCTACGCACCGTTTACCTCCGGAACGAACCAGCGCAGCTCTCCATCCTTGACCACCCGCAATGAATGTCCGTACAGGCGGGTCAGCCGGGAGACATCAAGCAGGTCGCTGTTGTTGCCGAATTCATGTTCGCCGTCGCCGAACAGCAACAGCACGCGGTCACTGAAGCGCGCCGCCAGATTGACGTCATGCAGCACCATGACCAGCGCGACTTGTTCTGTCCGCACGCGGCGGCTGAGCAAATCGAGCATGGCGATCTGGTGGTTGAGGTCGAGATGCGCCAGCGGTTCATCGAGCAGATACAACCGGGGTTGCTGCACCAGCAGGGTGGCCAGTGCGACCCGCTGGCGCTCGCCGCCGGACAGGGTCTGGATCGAGCGCGCCGCCAGATCGGCCAGACCGACTTCCGCCAGCGCCGCTTGCGCCAGTTGCTCATCCGCCGCGCTTTCCCAATCCCAGCGCGAGACATGCGGGTGGCGGCCTATCAACACGGTTTCCAGCACGCTGGCGGCAAATGCATCGCTCTGCTGTTGCGCCAGCAGCCCGCGCAACCGCGCGGCGCAACGCGGGCCGAGTGCGGCATAGCTGTCGCCGGCGAGTTTGATCTCGCCGGCTTCCGGCG
>CAMDHJ010000111.1 GCA_945897865.1 Tepidiphilus sp. J10 | reverse complement strand
CGAATACTGCTCAATCGACTCCGGCTCGGTGCTCGCCACAATCAGCACCGCAATCTGGCTGCCCTTGGTCTGCTCAAACGCCGCCAGCTTCGCTTCCAAAGCCTGCCGAGTCGCCGCATCCAGCGTATGGGTCTGATCGGTGACCCGCGTCTGCAATGGCGGAATCGCGGTTTCGGCGAACAACGGCGCCGTCGGCAAAAACAGGCAGAACAGGCAAAACAGGCATAACAGCCCACCCAGGCGCAGCCAGGCCAATCGGTTCATCACGCGGCATCCTCCGGCAAAAACATCTGCAGCAACTCATTCAAAAAATGCCGGCCCTGCTCACTGGGCCGGATGTTGTCTGGCGTGCGCAGCAACAGGCCACGCGCCTCCGCCGCCTGCAACGCCGTTTCCGCCACCCGCAGCGGCAAGCCGGTACGCGCCTCGAACAGGCGGGGATCGAAACCTTGCGTCAAGCGCAGCGCATTCATCATGAACTCGAATACCCGGTCAGACCGGGTCAGTCTGCGCGTTTCGTTCCAACTCGTTTCAGATTCGCCCAACACCGCATCCATATACGCCTGCGGATGCTTGCTGCGCGCCTGGCGTTCAATCCGGTCATGCTGCGACAGCTTGCCATGCGCACCGGCGCCAAGGCCGAGATAATCACCGAAGGTCCAGTAATTCAGGTTATGCACGCATTCCTGCCCCGGTAAGGCGAAGGCCGAGGTTTCATAGTGCCGATAACCGGCACCAGCCAAGGTGGCCTCCGCCATCAACTGCATGTCGGCGGCAGCGTCATCGTCGGGCAGCGGCGGGGGTGCGGCGGCAAACGGCGTGTTCGGCTCCAGCGTCAGGTGATAGGCAGAAAGATGTGCCGGCCCCAGACTGATCGCGGTCTCCAAATCTTGCCGCGCTTCCGCCAGCGTCTGCTCCGGCAGCGCATACATCAGATCGAGATTCACCGTCTCGAACAATTCCAGCGCCGCTGAAGCCGCCGCACGCGCCTCAGCGGCATCATGGATACGACCCAACGCAGTCAGATGGCGCGAATTGAAGCTCTGAATGCCAAGCGACAGTCGATTCACACCGGCATCGCGGAACGCTTTGAAGCGCGCCATTTCGAAGGTGCCAGGGTTGGCTTCGAGGGTGATTTCCGCCACCGGCGAGACGCGCAGCAAGGTGCGCAACAGGCACAGCAATTGATCGATGCCGGCACCGGTAAACAGGCTAGGCGTGCCGCCGCCAATGAAGATACTGCGGACTTCGCGCCCCCAGACCAGCGGCAGGCTAAGCTCCAGATCGCGGGTCAGCGCCGCCAGATAGCGTTGTTCGGGAATCTCGCCCCGCTGCGCATGCGAATTGAAATCGCAATACGGACATTTGCGCACGCACCAAGGTAAATGCACATACACCGCCAACGGCGGCGGCGCCTGCAACTGACCCGGCATGAGCACGCGGGTCAGGCTCGTATAATCAGCCGATTCGTTCACCACGCACGCCCTGCCGCATTCCGCCCATGCCCACTGAACAACCCAAGCTGGACTTGTCCACCTTTCTGCTTTCTTCCATCCATGACATGAAAAACTCGCTCAGCATGATGGCGAGCTATCTGGAGGATGCGCTGGCGCAAACCCCCACCGAGGCAGGCGAACAGGCCAACAATACGCTCGCGCGGCAAAAAACGGCGCAGGCGCTGTACGAAGCGCAACGCGTCAACAACCATCTGATCCAACTCCTCGCGTTGTACAAAATCGATCAGTCATTCTACCCATTCGACCCGACCGAACAGTCGCTTGCCGATCTAGCGCGTGAAGCGCTGGCGCGGGCCATGCCGCTGGCCGAATCGAAAGGCATTCAACTTGATTGCGAATGCCCGGAAAACCTGTTCGGCTGGTTTGATTACGATCTGGTGTTTGGCGTCATCGTACAAGCGTTGCTCAATGCCATGAACTACACATGCAACAAGGTCTTTCTGAAAGCCGCCCCCTGCGAAGCCGGCGTACTGATCCAGATTGAAGACGACGGCCCGGGTTATCCCGAATTCCTGCTCGATCAAGGCAACGCCCTGCAACGCGGCATCTGCTTCGAAACCGGGAGCACCGGGCTGGGCCTGTATTTCGCCGATGTCGTCGCCAACCTGCACCAGGCCGGAGGTCGCACCGGCCGCATTGTGCTGACGAATGGAGGAAAGCCAGGTGATGATCAACCCGTTGGTAGACATCTCAGTGGTGGTTGCTTAAGCCTGTTTCTACCGTAAACGACATGAACCTGCTGACCATCCCGCCTCCCAATCTATCGCGCAACAGCATTCTGATCATCGAAGACTTTGAAGGCATGCGCGTGATCCTGCGCGACATCCTCACCCGCGCCAGCGCAACCCGCATCGTCATGGCGGCCAATGCCGGCAGCGCCATCAGCCAACTGGAAAAGCACCCCTTCGATATCATCCTGTGCGATCTGCACCTCGGCCAGGGCAAGACCGGCCAGGACATTCTGGAAGAAGCACGCCATCGCGCCCTGCTGCCACCGCATGCGGTGTGGTTGATGGTCAGCGCCGAAAAAGCGGCCGAAATGGTCACCGGCACCGTCGAATCGCGACCCGACGACTACCTGATCAAGCCGATCACCGAAACCATGCTGTTCAGCCGCCTGACCCGCCAACTGGAGAAAAAGCGGGCATTGGCCCCGATTGAAGTGGCGCTGCGTGAACATGAATACCTGAAAGCGCTGCGCCTGGTGGAAGCGCAACTGGACGACAACAACCCGCACGCCTGGGACTTGAAACGAATGAAAGCGGAATTGGCCCTGCTCAGCGGTGAAAACGAGTTGGCAAGGACGATTTACCAAGAAGCGCTGAACTTGCGCAACCTGCCCTGGGCTCGGCTGGGACTGGCCAAGCTTCACTTCAACGAAGGCCATTACGCCGATGCCAGCCGCGAGCTCAAACAGATCACCGACGGCAACCGAGCCTATCTCGAAGCACACGATTTGCTGGCCTACACGCTGGAGAAGTTGGGCGATCCGGATGCCGCGCAAGAAGTGATTCAGCGCGCCCTCGCCACCTCGCCGCGCGCGCCGCTGCGCCAATTGCACCTGGGAGAAGTCGCGCTGCACCGGGGTGAACTCGGCACCGCCCTCACCGCCTTCCAGAACAGCATCGAACTGGCACGCAACACACCGCTGAAATCGTCGCAAGCCTATCTGGCGCTAGCGCAAGTCCAACTGACGTTGAACCAGACCGATGCTGCCCTGAATACCCTTTCCAGGTTAGCCACCGACATGCACGGCGACAGCACAGCCCAGCTGTTGGCGGAAGCCATGCAGATTCCGGTGCGGCTACACCGGGGAGAAAAGGATCTGGCGCTCAGCCTGGCGCAGAACTTGGCGACCGGGCTGAAGATCGATGCCCAACACCTGCCAACGGAAGCGGTCTTCAACCTTGCCGCGCCGTTGCTTGCACTGGGCGAAACAAGCACGGCCGCTGCGCTGCTGGGCAGCTTGATCAGCAACCACCATGAACACCCGGAATTTCTTCAGCGCGCACAATCGATCTACACCCATGCCGGACTTGAACACGAAGGCCGCACATTGGTGGAAAGCGCAGCCCGCGCCGCCACCGACATCATGAACCGTGGCGTCAAATTGTCGCGCGAAGGCAAACTCGGCGAAGCCATCAAACTGACCCGGGAAGCACGTGCGAAGATGCCCAACAACGCCCGCCTGCTGCTCAACCACGCATTCCTGCTGATCGCCTGGATGGAACGCCACGGCCGTGACACTGCTCTGAATACTGAAGCGCGCAACTGCATTGAACTGGCGCGAAAACTGAAGCCGCAGGATAAACGCGCCGGCGAACTGCTGACCCGCCTGGAACTGATCGGCAACGATTTCGAACTGCCGGCTTGAGGTTCATCGGTCAGGCAAACGCTGCCGGTATGCGTGATGGGTCCGCTGCGCTTGACCCATCCTACGAAGCATTTCACCGCAGCGTAGGAGCGTCCGCTTGCGCGATTAGTGATGGGTCCGCTGCGCTTGACCCATCCTACAAAACTACAAAACATTTCACCGCAGCGTAGGGGCGTCCGCTTGCGGCGCGATAAGTGATGGGTCCGCTGCGCGTGACCCATCCTCCAAAACTGTGCTGGATCAATGCGTAGGATGGGCCAAGCGCAGCGGGCCCATCAATGCGCGACGACAAGTCATAGCTCGGCCCGGGCTGGCCTAAAACGCGAAATAGACTTTGCCGGCACGACGTAGATTTTCCCGCACCTGCGGGTAATCCGGAAACAGCTTGGCGACTTCAAGCCAGAACGCGGGCGAATGATTACGCTGCCGGAAGTGGGCGAGTTCATGGCAAATGACGTAATCGATTTCTGCCTGGCTGGCCTTGATCAGCCGCCAGTTCAGGCTGACCACGCCTTTGGCGGACAGACTGCCCCAGCGCGTGCGGGCGTTGGAGAGCCGCATCACCGGCAGCGGAATACCCGCACGCGCTGCGTGGTGTGCCAGCCGTGCTTGCAGCAACAGCCTCGCCTCGCGTTGATACCAGCGCAGCACATGTGCCGCCAATCGCGCAGGTGTTTCTGCGTGGATGGCGGCGCAGATCAGCTGATCCGCCTGTCGCTGTGCGCAACGCCCGGCCCCTTCAGCCAGATGCAGACGCAGCACGCCGCCGAGGTAGGGCAATGCCGCGTCGTGTTGCCAGACGAAGCGATCGGCACTGAACGCATGCAGGCGATCACTGATCCAGTCCGCATGCTTGCGCAGAAACTGCTCGATCTCGCTTTTTGGCAACCGCAGCGGCGCATTCACCACCACTTCGCCAGTGGCGCTGACCCGCAACGCCAGCGTCCGGCGGCGATTGCTCAAGCGAAGGCGACATTGCACCGGGGTGGGCGCGTTGGGGGCATTGACGAGATCAAGCGAGATCAGCGACTCGCTCCGCTCAACCTTACCGCCGCGACGAAAACCAAACACATCAAACTCCTGCTGATCAAAAAACGGGAAACCTGAAAAAAACACAGCAGACCGGACTGTAGGTGCGAATTTATTCGCATAATCAACCGCTTGCGTGCGAATAAATTCGCACCTACAACAGCTGTATAACTTTGTAGGTTGGGCTGACGTCAGCCCACCGGCTGAAACAACACCACCTGATTACGGCCGGCATCCTTGGCCTGATAAAGCGCCACATCAACCTGCTTGAGCAAAGTCTCGACCGCTTCCTGATGACCTTGAAATAACCTGACACCGATACTGACGCTGGTTGCATAAGGTATTGCGTTACCAGGCATTGCGTCACCACAAAGCGGATACGGCTGCGACAAAGCGAATCGAATCTTTTCCGCCACCTGCAAAGCCTGGTGGGTGGCGGCTTCGGCATGCATGCCGATATCTTGCAGAATCACCACATATTCATCGCCACCCAGGCGGGAAACGGTGTCCTCCTGCCGCACATGGGTGCTCAGGCGACGCGCCACTTCGATCAGCAACTGGTCACCAACATCATGCCCGCAACTGTCATTCAGGCCTTTGAAGTAATCCAGGTCGAGCATCAACAACGCACCGAATGCCTGGCTGCGCTTGCTGGCAATCAACGCCTGATCCAGCCGATCCATCAACAAACGCCGGTTGGGCAGGTTGGTCAGCGGGTCGTAATAGGCCAACTGGCGAATCTGCTCTTCCGCCGCGCGGCGAGCGGTGATGTCGCTATAGGTGATGACCACGCCATACCCCTCGATCGGCAGCCGATCGGCGGTGACGCTAAGCCAGGTGATCTCGCCATCCGTCCGGACAACACCCATTTCCACATTTTCTATCCGCCGACTTTCCTTCAGCGCGCGCACGCTGGCGTACTCCTCGATCGGCATCGGTGAACCATCGGTGTGCAAAATTTGCCATTCCGGGCTGGCAATACCCCGTTGAGCGTGTTGATCCCCCGGGATACCGAGCAACTTCTCCGCTGCCATGTTGGTTTCCAGCACCTTGCCGGCAGCATCGGTGATGGTAATACCGAGCGGAAAGCAGTCGAACAAGGTCTTGTACTTGGTCAGCACCACATTCAACTCGGCTTCGGTCTGCGCCAGTTGGCGCAAGTCGATATCCATGCAGAACAGCACCTTCTCCCCCGGCTGCGATTCAACCAGGGTATGGCTGGAAAATACCGGCACTTCAGAACCATCCTTGTGCTTCAAAAGCAAACGACTGGCCGGCACCCGGATACCGCTTTCGATTATCTGGCGCACTTCCATTCTCACGTCATCACATAACGCCTCAGGAATGATCAGGTCATACAGACTGCGCCCCATTGCCTCGGCGGCGCTATAGCCATACAGCAGTTGCGACGCATGGTTCCAGAACACCACCGTGCCATCCGGCAGATAGCCCTGGATCGCCAGCGCGTCGGCATCCTCGAACAAACGCTGGAAGCGCGCCTCGCTGGCATGCAGGCGGGCTTCCGCCTGCCTGTGTTCGGTGACATCCATGCCGGCGCTCATGCCGCCGATGATCTTGCCATCAGCATCGCGGATGCTGCTGTTGTGCCAGGCGATCAATCGTTCTTCGCCGGACCGCGTGCGCACCGGGTTTTCGTAATACTCGGAACCGGCCAGATCATTTGCCAGCGCCTTCTGGTAAATCGACCGCACCTGCTCGATCTGGTCATTCGATGGCAGGCAGCAGGTGAACCAGTCCTGGCCGATTAGCTCATCTTCGCGATAACCCAGGAGTTCACATCCCTTTCGATTGATCAGCGTGATGCGGCCGTCAAGATCGAGCGCAACAATCATCACCTCGGCGGTTTGCAGAATATTGCGCGTCGTATCGCGTTCGCTTCGCAACGCCCGCAGGCTTTCCCGCCAGCTCCATTCCGCCCCGGCGCGTGCCGCCAGAATGCGCAGATTGGCCTGGACCAGGTCACCGTTGCGCAACGGCTGGCGAGTCACCCCGACAAGCAAGCCAATCACCTGCTGGCTGACGCTGATGATGGGTTCGCCCACATAGCCTTCGGCGCCCAGATTGCTCAGATCATGGTCATCCGGATAACACATGCTGACGCCGGATTCGATACACAGGCGCTGGCTCTGCAACACATCCGAACACGGCGTCGCGGCCAATTCATAAGTCCAACCGGGAATCAGCTTGCCATCCAGCCAGGCCGCCTGGGTTGCCACGCTATGTCGATCCGGCTGCAAAAACGCGATGTGCACATAATCCAGACTCAGGTTTTCGGCGGCATGACGGACCAGATGGGTATAGAAGTCTTCATTACTCGGCACGGAGACAAAATCCGCTGTCGCGGTGAGGATTCTTTCTTGCGAGATGCGTTGGCTGATATCAGTCACCATCGCGGTCGCACCCGCAAAGTCGCCATTGCCAGCGAACACCGGTGTCGCACTCACCAAGGCATGAAACTCGCTGCCATCGGCGCGGAGGAAACGAAATTCATGCAACTCGCGCGCCCCATGTTCACGCTTCGTCTGAAACTGGGTGGCAACGTCCCGCGCAGCTTGATCCATGAATTCGCCAATGGGGCGCCCCAGCATGGAACCTGGCGCATAACCCAGCATCTCCTCCATGCGCCGGTTGACATAGCTGGTTTTCCACTCGGCATCGACTTGCCAAATACCTTCATCGGCAGTTTCGACAATGTTGCGGAAGCGCGCTTCACTGTCGGCGAGGGCTGCCTCCGCAAGTTTGAGCTCGGTGATATCCCGCGTATTTGCAACCACGCCCTGAACCTGATTGGCCTCATCCCGATACGGAAAGTAAGTCATCGAGATATGGCGCTTGCCCAGTGTCGGGTAATCAAACCATTCTGCGTAACTAATGATTTCGCCTTGCAGACAGCGATCGAAGCGCGGTTTTACCTGCTTCTCGAACACATCCTGACCGAGATAGTCGGCGATGCTGCGGCCGATAAATGCCTCATTGCTGAGACCCGAAAATTGCTCATACGTGTGATTCACGATCTGGTAGCAATAGTTCTTGTCGAGCAGCGCAATCCCGTCTGGCGTAAAAGAAACGATGTACTGCGCCCTCTTCAGTTTGTCCTCGGTCGCCTTCTGTTCGGTAATGTCCTGCAATGATCCGTACAGCCGCGCCACCCGCTGATTCGGGCTGAATCCAGCCTCCATTTCAGCATGGCCGCGGGCAAGACAGAAGCCGGTTGAAGCGTCCGACCGCAGGATACGAAGCTGCAATGCATACGGCGTGCCCTGCTTGACCGCAAGGTCAATGCCTTCAAGCAGCCGCTGCCAATCTTCCGGGTGATACAAACGCGCCTGCTCGGCAAGACGAGGCGCCGCCGATTGCACTGGCAGTCGAAAGATGCGGAATATCTCGTCCGACCATTTCACCGCATCGGTCGCCACATCCAATTCCCAGCTGCCGATATGGGCCAGGCTTTCCGAGCGCGCCAGCATGGCCTGGCTTTGACTCAATGTGCGGCTTGCATCATGCGCATCCAGCGCCCGCGCCAGGGCATGGCCAACCGTGCGCAACAAGGTCTCAATGCCACCCGGGTCAATATCCGCTTTCGTCCGCGCCATGCCAACGCCGAGACAGCCCACCAGACGGCTGCCAATCTCCAGCGGCACTACCAGAAATTGCTCGTAATAACCTTGCAGGTGGCTGCGCAAGGCATTCATTTCCTCCGGCAGATCAGCCAGCTGATCGATGTAGAAAGACTCGCCGCGCAGGAAGCGGCCGTGCGCCGGCAGGACATCGACGCGCGGCAGGTGATGCATGGTGGCGGGCAGCGGTTTGATGCCCAGCGCATGCCATTCATCGCTATACACATAGGCATCGCGGGCACTGTTGAAACGATACAAAACAGTCCCATCGACATCGATGGCGCGGCCCAGACGCGCCAGAGACCAGTTCACCGCATCCTCGATATCGCTTTCTGCGTTCGCCTCGACAAAACGAGTGGTGATCTCGACCAGCACCGATTGCAGCGCGTTGCGCCGATCCAGCTCGGCGGTGCGCGCCAGTACCCGGTTTTCCATCTCGGCGGTAATCGCCTCCAGGCGTTGCCGCGTCTCCCAACTCTGGCACAGCGTGCGCGCCAGTTGATAAACCTCTTCCTGGTTGAACGGCTTGCGCAGCAACACCACGTCATGCCCAAGTGCATGCTGCAACGCATTCACGTCGTAATCGGAAAATGCGGTGGCGATGACGATGTAAATCGACGGATCCTGCGCCCGCAACGCAATCGCGGTGCGCATGCCATCCCAGCCGGGCGGCATCCGCATATCGATGTACGCGAGCTGGTAGCGGAGCCCCTGATCGAGCGCGGCGCGCTGTAAATCCGCCGCCGTCTCACCCTGGTCCGCCTCGATCACCTGAAACAGGTTTTCCGTATCGTCGACCTCGCCGGCGCCGGAAATCAGCGCTTCCAAGCCGCCCAGTTCGGACGCGGGGGGTTGCAGGATATGTCGATAGGTTGCCCGAATGGAGGCATCGTCATCCACCACCAGAACCCGAAAAGCCGGTGTCCTCATCTCATTCACCGCAGACTCCTGATCGTGGTTCGCCGAGGTTCGGCAGGGGGGAATGGCACTTCCTTAAGCACAGCGGGCGGTCCCAAGCCGTTGTACGGGGTTGCTTCCCCCTTTGCAAAGGGGGATCGAGGGGGATTTGACGGCGGTGGCCTATGCTGATGTCTCATAAATCCCCCCTGCCCCCCTTTTTCAAAGGGGGGAGTAGGTATCGGAATGCTTAAGGTAGTGCCATTGCCCCCTGCCCCCAATGGCACTACCTTTAGAGCAGCGCGCGGCCCCAGGCCATTGGTCGGGGTTGCTTCCCCCTTTGCAAAGGGGGATCGAGGGGGATTTGACGGCGGCGCCCTACGCGGATGTCTCATAAATCCCCCTGCCCCCCTTTGCAAAGGGGGGAGCCCACACGGAGGCTGTTGCGCCTTGGTCATCCCCACTAAACGAGCATTGAGCTTTCATATTCGTCTCCAGCAGTATTGACGGCACGCACCGAAGATTCCTTGACCCCGCACGGCAATTCAATCGTCAACAACGCGCCGCGATTGATGCCCTCGCTCTCCAGCGTGATGCTGCCGCCCAACTCCTGCACAAACAAGCCGGTGGCATGCAAGCCAAATCCGCTGCCTCGCAGCTTGGTGGAAAAACCGAATTCGAACTGCCGTGACTGTTGTTCCGGCGAAAATCCGGCGCCATTATCGTCCACCTCAAGCCGGAATCGATTCGCATCGATCGGCATGGCGCGGATCTGAATCAGGCCGGCCAGATCGGGCTCATCGGCCTGACGTTGGCGGATCGACTCATAGGCGTTCTTCAGCACATTGATCATCGCTTGCAGCAGCCGATTGCGTGACAGCACCAGTATGCCGACGCCGGCATCAATCTGCGTCTCGACCTGAACGCCCTTCTGGCCGAAGGAATCTTCCAATATCGACAACGCATCGTGCACCACCGCGCCGAGATCGAAGGCGCTGGCGGTCGCCATCGGCAACGCCGCGCTTTGCTGGATGCGGACAATCTCCGAGATATGTTCGACGCTATCCAGAATGCGTTGGCTGCGGCGGTCCAACTCGCGCTGGTTGAGGTCATCAATGGCCAGCGCGGCACGCCGCTGAATCGCCAACAGGCGCTCGCTCTGACTGGCATTTAGTCCGTCTTCGCCCAACTGAATGGCAAACGCAACGCCGTTGTCGCGCAGCAAGTCCGCCACCCGCGCCAGATCCTGGCTGGCCCGCCGCACGCCGCCGGCGTTTTCCAGCACCGCCGTGATCGCATTGCCGATGTTGTGCAACACCGACACGCTCATCTCCGCGATGCCGGCCTGGAAGGCACTGAAACGCTGCAAGTCCTCGGCTCGCTTCTGTTCGCTGATATCGCGCGCAAAGCCCACCGTACCAATCCCCTGCCCCGCCATCATGACCGGCGACTTGTAGGTTTCCATCCATTTCCGCTGGCCATCCTTCTCCACCAACTCCTCCACCACCTTGGGCAGACCGCTGGCCAGCACGGCGCGGTCGTCGGCACGATAGCGCTCGGCCAGATCGGCCGGCCAGATATCGAGATCGGCCTTGCCGACCAGCGCTTCCGGCGACTCCATGCCGCACATTTCGGCAAAAGAGCGATTCACCGCCAGATAGCGGCTGTCCGCATCCTTCAGCCAGACCACGAACGGAAAGTTATCCAGCAGCGCGCGTTGATACTGCTCCCGCATCGCCAGCGCTTGATCCATTTGCGTGCGTTCGGTGATGTCATGCGCAATGCCGAGCACGCCGATCACATTACCGCGCGTATCGAACATCGGCGTCTTGGTGGTTTCCAGCAACTCACGATGGCCGTCTACAGCAAACGTCACCCATTCCTCATTCCGGCTCGGGCCGCCGACCTGCATCGCCTTGCGGTCATGCGCGCGGAAGGAATCCGCCAATTTCCGATCGACAAAGTCATAGTCGGTCTTGCCGACAATATCGGCTTCACTGGCGCCAAAGAAACGCTCGAAACGCGGATTGCAGTTCAGGTAAATGCCGTCGGCATTCTTTGTCCAGATCATATCCGGCACCGTTTGAATCAAGGTCATCAGCTGACCGCGCTGGTGCTCGAGTTCAGTCGCCACGTTGGCAAGCTCGCTGCGTGCCGCCGCCAGGTGTCGATTGTTCAAAGCCAGGCGGTATGCCAGCGCCGCGATGCCGCTCATCGCCAGCAACAACACCACCAGCGCGGCCTGGTAGCGTGACCAGACATCGCGCCAGGTGAAACTGGGCAACTGGTCAAACGGCGGCAGCCGCAGCTGACGCATGCCGCGCTCCACCACCGAATAATCGGCTGGCACGGTAAACCCATGAATCCCGGCCGCCTGACTGACCGCATGCCCAGGCTCCAGCGCCAGCAGCGCGGCGGCCACCCGACGGGCAACCTGATCATCGACGCCAGGCAATGCCACAAACGGCCATTCCGGGTAAAGCCGGGTCGACACCAGATAGGGAAAAGCGGCGTGATGCAACGGCCGCAGCACGCGCAGACGATTTACATCCAGCTTGCCTTCGCGAATCAACTGCTCGATCACCCCGGTACGCACAAAACCGGCATCGACCCTGCCGGACAGCACTTCTTCGACTACCCGATCATGCGGCTGATCAGTGAAATACAAGTGCAAGCCGGCCGGATCGACACCGGCCTCCGCCAACTCCGTGATCTGGGCCAGATAGCTACCAAGATAATTGATGCCGGCGGAAGCGATGCGCCGCCCGGCCAGATCGGACAACTGTTGCAGTTCTTCCCGCTCGCGCAGTCGAATGATGACGCCGCCAAGTTGCTTGCTGGCTGTGCCGCCTTCAAGCGAAACCAGGCTGGCAATCACACCCGACAAGGCATTGTGTTCGCGCAATGCCACAAAGTGGTTCGGATTGGTAAAGATGAAATCCAGCTCCTTGCGGCGCAGCGCGGCTTCCAATTCGGCTTGCGGCATCACCTTCAAACGCACCGTATAACCCGGCAAGGCCTGGCTCAGATAGTTGGCCAGGGGTTGCCAGCGCGCTTCCAGTATCGGCTGCGGCCGATATGCCAGCATGCCCAGCGTCAGCGTCTGGTTGGCGGAAACCGGGGTCAGCAGACCGAGGCTGGCGGCAAACAGGCAGATAGCTGCAACCCAAGCGGGAAACGGTTTCACGCCGGCATCCTTTCAATGTGTTCAAGCGGAGGGCGATCCGGCTGAAATGTGTGCGGCAGTTCCAGCACCAGGCGCGCGCCCAAGCCCGGCCCTTCGCTTTCCAGCCGGATGTGGCCGCCCATCTCGTGGGCAAACAGGGCCGCCGTATGCAACTCGAAGCCGGCGCCGCCGGAATGGAACACCGCATCCAGTTGATCGGATGCCATGCCGACGCCGTTATCGCTGACCGTGATCCGAACCCGCGTCGGATCAAGCCGTTCAGCGCGAATCTCGATGCGGCCCGGCGTGGTTGGCGAAGGGCGCGCCTGGATCGCCTTGCAGGCGTTCTGGGTGACATGCATCAGTGCCTGCTGGAATTTGTTGCGGGGCAGGATCATGGTTGGCAGGTCGTAGGCAAAATTCAACGCGGTTTCAATCGCATACCGCTTCAGCGTGTCTTCATTCAGCGCAATCACATCACCGATGGCGGCGGCCAGATCAAAACTGGTCACGGCGGCATCCGGCAATACCGCGTTCTGCTGGATGCGCACGATATCGGCGAT
>CAMDHJ010000110.1 GCA_945897865.1 Tepidiphilus sp. J10 | reverse complement strand
GCGCGCGCCATGTTCATGGCTTGCTGGCCAGAAACTCAAGCAAGGTCTGCTTCTGATAATGGCCGCCGCGCACATAGCGGTCGTAAGCCTTGAAATCATCAACCGTCTTGAAGCCAGGAATCTTGGCAACAACCTTGCCTTCTGGCGTCATGAACACAAACAGCGGTGTCGCGAAAGCGCCCAGACGCGTGCCGAGTTCAGCTTCCGTCAGGCGTTCTCCGTTGGGCATGCGCAAGCGCTTGCCGCCTTCCGCATCGACATAAATCAACACGTAGTGGTCAGAAAAGAGCTGCTTCAGGCCGGCATCGGAAAACGTCTTGCGATTGACATGGTCGCACCAGGCACAGCCATAACGGCCGAAGTACAGCAGGATCGGCTTGGCTTCCGCCTTGGCCCGCGCCAGACCAGCGTCATGACTGACAAACGGATAATCCGGCGGCGCATCGGCGCGGGCGGCTGAATACGTTTGCATGGTCAATGCAAGCAGCAGAAGGACGTGATAAACAAGCGCGCGCATGGTCGTCTCCAAAAGTTGGAGCGAATGTATCCCGCATATAGAAAAAAGGAACCGCACGCATGTACCAGACCGCCCGCATCGGCATCATTTCCATCAGCGACCGCGCCAGCACCGGCGTTTATGAAGACAAAGGCTTGCCGGCCCTGAAGGAATGGTTGAACGCCGCATTGCATAACCCGCTGCAATTTGTCGAAGAACTGATCCCCGATGAGCAGCCGGTCATCGAACAAACCCTGATCGAACTCGCCGCCGAATGCTGTTTGGTCCTCACCACCGGCGGCACCGGCCCGGCCCCGCGCGACGTCACTCCGGAAGCGACATTGGCTATCGCCGACAAAGTCCTGCCCGGTTTCGGCGAACAAATGCGCGCCGTCAGCCTGAAATACGTCCCCACCGCCATCCTCTCGCGCCAGGTTGGTGTCGTGCGCGGCAGTTGCCTGATCCTCAACCTGCCCGGCCAACCGAAAGCCATCAAGGAAACCCTGGACGGCGTCTTTGCCGCCGTGCCTTATGGCATCGACCTGATTGGAGGTCCGTATCTGGAAACAAGGGAAGAAATCGTCAAGGCATTTCGGCCGAAGTCGGCGATCAAACCGCTACTTCCAGGGGCATAGCGCTGAGTGGGTCATCACTTTGATGATGACAGGCGGCTAGCCAATCGACTAAAAGATCAAACAGCGTCGGTGTTAACCAAGATTGCTGCATGGAAATGACAAGGGCGCTTCAGCCAGTTGAAGCGCCCACACGTTCTTACATCAAGGCAACGATTTCAGGCTGGTACCAGGCTTTCCTTGAACGCCAGTTGCACCGTATCGTTTTCGCCGATATCCACGGTAACCTCGCCACCCTCGCTGAGTCGGCCGAACAAGAGTTCGTCGGCCAGCGCCTTGCGGATCGTGTCCTGAATCAGACGCCCCATCGGACGGGCGCCCATCAGCGGATCAAAGCCCTTGCTCGCCAACCACTTTCTCAGTGCCTCGGTGAAATGGGCTTCCACTTTCTTGACGTGCAGCTGTTCTTCCAGCTGCATCAGGAATTTGTCGACCACGCGCAGAATGATTTCTTCATCCAATGCCGCAAACGAAATCGTGGCATCAAGCCGATTGCGGAATTCCGGGGTGAAAAGACGTTTTATTTCCACCATTTCATCACCGATTTTCTTCGGCAGAGAGAATCCGATTCCGGTCTTGTTCATTGCCTCGGCACCGGCATTGGTGGTCATGATGACGATGACATTGCGGAAATCAGCCTTGCGGCCGTTGTTGTCGGTCAGCGTGCCGTGATCCATCACCTGCAACAGGATGTTGAAGATTTCCGGATGAGCTTTCTCGATTTCATCCAGCAACAACACTGAGTAGGGATTTTTGGTGATCGCCTCAGTCAGTAATCCACCCTGTTCGAAGCCGACATAGCCAGGTGGGGCGCCGATCAAGCGGGATACAGCGTGCCGTTCCATGTATTCGGACATGTCGAAACGAATCAGCTCGACACCCAGCACATAGGCCAATTGCCGCGCAACTTCGGTTTTGCCGACGCCGGTGGGGCCGGAGAAGAGGAAGGAGCCGATCGGTTTTTGCGGGTTGCCGAGGCCGGAACGGGTCATCTTGATGGCAGAAGCCAACGCATCGATCGCCTTGTCCTGGCCGAACACCACGGCGCGCAGATCGCGATCCAGATTCTTCAGCGCATTGCGTTCATCATTTGCCACGGTTTTCGCCGGTACGCGCGCAATCTTGGCGACGATGTCCTCGATTTCCTTTGGTGTGATGACTTTCTTCTGCTTCGATTTGGGCTGGATGCGCTGCGCTGCGCCGGCCTCGTCGATGACGTCGATGGCCTTGTCCGGCAAATGACGGTCGTTGATGTAACGGGCGGACAGTTCGGCCGCTGTGGAGAGCGCGCCCTGGGTGTATTTGACGTTGTGATGTGATTCAAAGCGCGATTTGAGGCCTTTCAGAATCGCGACCGTTTCTGCCACCGAGGGTTCGTTGACATCGACTTTCTGGAAGCGCCGTGACAACGCATGGTCCTTCTCGAAGATGCCGCGAAATTCCGTATAGGTGGTCGCGCCAATGCAGCGCATCTGGCCGGACGAGAGCGCGGGCTTGAGCAGGTTGGACGCATCCAGCGTGCCGCCGGAAGCCGCGCCGGCGCCAATCACGGTATGGATTTCATCGATAAACAGAATGGCTTTCGGATTTGCCGCCAGTTGCTTGATCACAGCCTTCAGGCGCTGCTCGAAGTCGCCGCGATATTTGGTGCCGGCAAGCAAGGCGCCCATGTCGAGCGCATAAACGGTGGCACCTTCGAGAATATCCGGCACACTGCCTTCGACGATTCGACGTGCCAATCCTTCCGCAATCGCAGTTTTGCCGACGCCGGCCTCGCCGACCAGAAGGGGATTGTTTTTCCGCCTGCGACACAGGGTTTGAATAACCCGCTCCAGTTCCTGATCCCGGCCTATCAATGGATCAATCTTCCCGGCCTGCGCTTGCAGATTGAGATTGCTGGTGAAGGAATCGAGCGGGGAGGCTGATTTTTCTTCACTTTCAGGTTGCTCACCAGCCGGTTCGCCGCGCCCGCTGGGAGCGCCTTCCTGCGCCGTCTTGGCAATGCCATGCGATATGAAATTGACAACATCCAGACGGGTGAGGCCTTGTTGAGTCATGAAATGCAGCGCGTGCGAATCCTTTTCGCCAAATATCGCTACCAGCACATTGGCGCCGGTGACTTCCTTTTTGCCGGAGGACTGGACATGCAGAATGGCACGCTGGATGACGCGCTGGAAGCCTAGAGTGGGTTGCGTGTCAACATCGGTTTCACCGGGCACCCTGGGCGTATGGCGCTCAATGAAATCAGCCAGTTTTTTACGCAAATCCTCGATATTCGCGGCACAAGCTCGCAAGACCTCGGCTGCTGACGGGTTGTCGAGCATGGCGAGCAGAAGGTGTTCCACCGTAATGAACTCGTGACGTTTCTGCCGGGCCTCCATAAAGGCCATATGCAAACTAACTTCCAATTCTTGGGCGATCATTGACTTTCCTCCATCACGCATTGCAGCGGATGCTGGTGATTACGGGCGAAATCTCTTACCTGATGAACTTTGGTTTCAGCAACATCACGCGGATAAATTCCAGCCAGACCAGCGCCTTCATTATGCACTTTGAGCATGACTGAGGTGGCTTGTTCGCGACCCATTTGAAAAAACCTTTCAAGCACATGAATGACGAATTCCATTGGTGTGAAATCATCGTTCAGAAGTAATACCTTATATAAGGGAGGCGGTGTCGTTTTTGTACGTTCCGCATGAATCACTAATTCATCTTGATGCCTTGCTGCCATTGGAGGTACGCGAGATTAGATTAACAACATTGTGCGGCTGAAAAGATTTTTTTCAAGCCGATTGACGACAGGGTGAATAGGCGAGTAAAAAGCCCACGTTTGGGCTTGCCTGACTCGATACGGCGGGTAATGGTTCAAGCGTTTTCCAATCAAGTTACGTCGGATTTTGTTTAGGAGTAGTTTCAATGGCCACTGGTACTGTTAAATGGTTTAACGATTCTAAAGGTTTCGGCTTCATTACCCCTGATGGCGGTGGTGATGATGTGTTCGCCCATTTTTCCGCGATTAATTCTAAAGGCTTCAAAAGCCTGAAAGAAAATCAGCGTGTTTCTTTTGATGTGGTGGACGGCCCCAAAGGCAAGCAAGCTTCCAACATCGTACCCATGTAATCAGGTTTTACCGGCAAACGGAATTTCCTCTCACCTGCTCTGGTTTCATTGCCCGGAGATGTTGTTCCGGCGGAGTAAAGATTTCTTGGGTTTTCTTGAGGTTTCTTGGGTTTTCTGTTTGCCGTTTGTTTCGCTTGGTTCTGCTTTAAGTATTTCCTTGTGCTATATCTTGATTCACAAGATCAGAAGTTGGCGCAGGAGCAGCCAAAATGAACCTTTCTTCTTATGTTTTCCCACAGCTGCCGGAATCGGATTCGGGAGCAGAATCTACTGCGCACCAGCAAAAATCGGGATCGCGACACCAGTTTCAGCATTTACTTGCCGGGCTAGAGCTTCAGAAAGATGAGCTCGGCCCGATTGCCGATGAGCTCATCGCGTTGTTGAAGCAGCTTGGGACGACGGCATCTGTATAAGCGCTTTAATGAGCGCTTATTCCTCAGCCGAACTACCCCAAGCTTAAAAGCACGACTAATCCATCCAGCGGATCATTTCCGAACCGAATTCAGAACACGGAATCTGGGTGGCACCGTCCATCAGTCGCGCAAAGTCATACGTCACCTTCTTCGCCCGAATCGCGCCATCCATGCCCTTGATGATCAGGTCGGCCGCTTCCAGCCAGCCCATGTGGCGCAACATCATTTCACCGGACAGGATGATTGAACCCGGATTGACGTAATCCTTGCCGGCGTACTTCGGCGCTGTGCCGTGAGTGGCTTCGAACATGGCCACCGAATCCGACAGATTCGCGCCGGGTGCGATGCCGATGCCGCCGACTTCCGCTGCCAGCGCATCGGAAACATAGTCGCCGTTCAGGTTCAGCGTGGCGATCACGTCGTATTCATCCGGGCGCAGCAGAATCTGCTGCAGGAAGGCGTCGGCGATCACATCCTTGATGACAATACCGTTCGGCAATTTCACCCACGGACCGCCATCAATCAATTCGCCGCCAAACTCGCGTATCGCCAGTTCATAGCCCCATTTCTTGAAGCCACCCTCGGTGAACTTCATGATGTTGCCTTTGTGCACCAGGGTCACCGAACGACGGTTATTGTCGATGGCGTACTGGATGGCGCGGCGGATCAGACGCTCAGAACCCTCGACGGAAACCGGCTTGATGCCGATGGCGGATGTTTCAGGGAAGCGAATCTTGGTGACGCCCATTTCCTTTTGCAGGAATTCGATGAGTTTCTTCACTTCCGGCGAACCGGCTTCCCATTCGACGCCGGCATAAATGTCTTCGGTGTTCTCGCGGAAAATCACCATGTCGACCTTTTCCGGGGCCTTCACCGGCGTCGGCACGCCCTCGAAATAGCGCACTGGACGCAGGCAAACATAGAGGTCGAGCATTTGGCGTAGCGCCACATTGAGCGAACGGATGCCGCCTGAGGTCGGTGTGGTCAGCGGGCCTTTGATCGATACCACATAGTCGCGAATTGCCGCCACGGTTTCATCAGGCAGCCAGGCATCGGCGCCATACACCCTGGTCGCTTTTTCACCAGCGAAGACTTCCATCCATTCGATCTGGCGTTTGCCGCCGTAGGCCTTGGCAACAGCGGCGTCGAGCACCTTGATCATCACCGGGGTGATATCGACGCCGGTGCCATCACCTTCGATAAACGGGATAATCGGCCGTTCCGGCACATTCAGCGAAGCATCGGCATTGACGGTAATTTTGGTGCCGGCGGTCGGCGTCTTGATATGGCTGCTCATGGCAACTCCTGTTCAAAGTTATCGAATCGAAACTATTAGATAGATGGCACGCATCATTTTATTCAACAAGCCTTACGGGGTCCTGAGCCAATTTACCGATGAAGATGGTCACCCCGGGCTCAAGGCCTATCTTGATATTCCCGGTGTCTATGCAGCAGGACGCCTGGATCGCGATAGCGAGGGCTTGCTGATTTTAACTGACGATGGTGCGCTACAGCATCGCCTTGCTGATCCGCGCCACAAACTACCGAAAACCTATTGGGCGCAGGTTGAAGGCGCGCCCAGCGAGGGCGATCTGGCACCGCTGCGCAGTCCGATGGACCTCGGCGATTTCGTGACTCAGCCCGCACAGGCGCGGCTGATCGAGGCGCCGGAAAACCTCTGGCCGCGCGACCCGCCGGTGCGCTTCCGCAAAGCGATTCCGACCACCTGGATCGAACTGGTGCTGAAGGAAGGCAAGAATCGCCAGGTACGGCGGATGACCGCGAAAGCCGGTTTTCCGACCTTGCGGCTATTGCGCGTGGCAATTGGCAATTTCCGGCTGGATGGTTTGCAACCGGGCGAGTGGCGCGAAGTGACGACGTAGGTTGATGGGCCCGCTTTGCTTGGCCCATCCTACGAATCTTGCAGCCGGGCGTGTGGCTCGAAACGGAGACATGAGTAGGATGGGCGAAGCGCAGCGCGCCCATCAACCAGTGGCATTCGATAGGCTGCAGCCTAAGACGCGATCCGCCCGCGCCAGACATGCGCCCGGCCGATGATTTCCCCGGCATCCAGGGTCACGCACTGACCTTCGCTCAACACGCGCCGGCCGCTGATCCAGACATCGCTGACCTGGTTGCTGCCGGTGCTGTAGACCAGATGGGAAATGGGGTCGTAACACGGTTGGGTTGAGACATGGTTGAGGTCGACGGCAACAATGTCTGCCAGCTTGCCGACTTCCAGCGAACCGATCTGTGCATCCAGCCCCAGCGCGCGCGCGCCGGCCAGGGTGGCCATGCGCAACACCTGATGTGCCGGCATGGCCGAAGGATCACCGGCGACGCCCTTGCCGAGCAGTGCGGCCAGTCGCATCTCGCCGATCATGTCGAGCCGGTTGTTGCTGGCCGCACCATCGGTGCCGATGCCGACATTGACACCGGCGGCGAGCAGATCAGCCACCGGCGCAAAACCGCTGGCCAGTTTCAGGTTTGAACTCGGGCAGTGCGCCACATGGCAGCCATGCGCGGCCAGGGACGCAATTTCATCTGCATTCAGATGCACTGCATGCACCGCAACCAGGCCAGGCGTGAGCAGCCCCAGCGCCTTCAATCGTGCCAGCGGGCGCACCCCGTAATGCGCCAGACTGTGGTCAATCTCGTGCTGGGTTTCGTGGATGTGGATATGCACCGGCAGATCAAGCTGCGCCGCATAGGTCACGACTTTTTCCAGCGTCCGGTCGCCCACTGTGTAGGGCGCATGCGGCGCCATGCAGAAATTGACCAGCGGGTGGTTGATCCATTCGTCGCGCAGCGCCAGGCCCTTCTGCAGATAGCCGTCCGGATCGGCAGCATAGGGCGTGGGCGCATCCACCACGATCAAGCCGGCAGCGACCCGCATGCCAGCCTCGACGGCGGCTTCGACTACCGCTTCCGAGAAGAAATACATGTCGTTGAAACAGGTCACGCCGGACTTCAGCATTTCCAGACAGGCCAACCGCGTACCGTCGCGCACGAAAGCGGGCGAGACGTGGCGATTCTCCGCCGGCCAGATGTGCTCCTGCAGCCAGGTCATCAACGGCAGATCGTCGGCAAAGCCGCGCAGCAAGGTCATCGCCGCATGCGTATGCAGATTGACCAGGCCGGGAATCAGCACATGACCAGGTAGATGCACGCGCTCCCGGCTGACCCAGTTGTCCGCATCATCGCTCGGCAACATCGCAACAATGCGGCCATCCTTCACCAGCAGGCTATGGCCGTTGAGCAGCGTGTCATCGGGTTCCACCGGAACGATCCAGTCGGCATCGATACGCAGATCGACAATTTTCTCGGTCATAAGCGGGCTTCAGGCTGGAAAGGTCGAAATCGTAGCGGTTTTATGAAGAGAGCAGGCGTACGGGAAGTAACGGTCTCGTACCGCAGAAACATAGTAGGGTGCGCCATGCGCACCATTTCTCGTTCAATGGCGCGCCCTACAAAGTCTCAATGCGCTGGCTTCTTGTATGCCAAACCCAGTTGTTGCGCGATTACGTCGAGTCGCTTGTCTCGCGTCCATAGCTTCGCACCCTCGGTCAGCGCAGTGGCAGCAAGCAAATGGGCGTCGATATAGCCGATACCCAGACCCATCAGCTTATGGCGGTCGATGAAGAACAAGACTTCATGTTCAAGCGCCATTCGGGCCTGAGGCAGGATGTTCAGCAGTCCCAGGATATCGGCTCGGGATTTGAGATTGCCGCACGCCAACTCGCCGATGACAAAGGGATGTGCAAGCACAAGATCGGCTTGTAGTAGAGCGACTACTTGGGCATCGCTCTGCCGCAAGTGGTCAATCCAGATTGAGGTATCGAGCAGGATCAAGATTTGACAGAAGTGCGGCGACGCGGTATCGGGCTCAGATCAGGTTGGCTGCCGCCCAACTGAGCCAGGCGACGGGCACTTTCGCGCTGGATCAGGGCGGTCAGCGCCTCGCGCAGCAAAGCGGAACGCTCCTTGACGCCTGTCAGTGTCTGGGCGCGTTCGAGCAGGGTATCGTCGAGGTTGATCGTAGTGCGCATGGCGGTTTCCAAGTCAGGATTGATGCCAAAGTCTAGCATCAGGTGATGCCGGATTATGTGCGTCAATTCGTATCCCTCACAGCGCCCGCAAACTCTCATCCCGGAGTGCATGAGCGGGCTCAGGAAATACTCGACGACGCGGTGTTTGCCGGTTTTGATTTCCACGGTGACCGCCGTGTCTGGCGTCAGATTCACCCTCTTACCTTCGAACTGCGGTGTCGCTTTGTTCAGTTCCAACTGGGGGGCAAAGACCAGAACCTAAAACGTGGTGCGTCCCCTATTTCCCTAAGACTGATATCCAGGGTGTTACGTAAATGCTGGATTTTGCCTTCGCGGAATCGACCTAGTCGGGCTTAACTAAGCGGCATTGCTTCAGTCCTACTTTTTTTGTGGGCGCCGCACGATTTGTCTTTGCGGCAAGCGCTAGAACGGTCG
This sequence comes from Tepidiphilus sp. J10, assembly GCA_945897865.1. GTDB lineage: Bacteria > Pseudomonadota > Gammaproteobacteria > Burkholderiales > Thiobacillaceae > PFJX01. Next base: position 4,096 of record CAMDHJ010000110.1, on the reverse strand, counting down.
TTGCCACCCCACCGCAAGCCAGACATTGGGTGCTTCCCCATTGCTGGTTATATTGATTGAAAGAGTGGCTTTGCCTTGAGCCAAGTTGCTGTTGAATCCGAACATGGCCCTGACCCAGTCGCGTTTGATTCGGTTGCCGGCAATGCCGAAATTACCCAGACCGTTTATTTGCCCTGAAATGCTGGCGCCTTCGGATTCAAAGCGGTGCGTGCCTTCAAGCAGGCCCAGCAACGAAATTTCATTGTTCAGCGGTTTTGCGATGTTCACACCGAGGCTCAGTTCGGTCGACTCCGCTTTGATCGCATTGAAGACGACTGGCAAACTTCCGCCCGTTTCCGCGTAGCCATCCTGCTTCGCTTTGGAATAACTCAGACTGACATAGGGCGAGAAGTCCGCACTGCTGACGCGATAGGCATTTTCCAGATCCGCACGTATCCGTACTCCCCAGCTGGAAGCATCCGGCGTGCCTGTCGAACTTTCGATGAGTGCGCCATTCATGTAGTTGCGCGTGAGTTTGCCTTCACCCCACTGGCCGCAGGCATTCACCGTCGTCCACAGCTTGCCGAAAACCGGGATCATCGCTTCGAACAGGAGATAAGTTCCACGGTTCTTTGCCTGTCCGCCGAGAGACAGATTCTGCTGCGCCCAGGTTTGTCCAAGCGAGACACCCAGTTGCGAATGACCGAGGTTGTGAGCGAAACCGAGCTCCGCCATGCCGAGATCGCCGTCCCGCGAGTCATGATCATCGCTACCCCAATCGCCTGCCAGCCAGAAATTATGTAGTCCTTCGGCTACGCGGCGGGAGAGCGGGTTGCTGTGAGCACCGTTGATGACAAGGCGTGATGTTGCGTGGGACAGGCTGATACCGCTTCCAACCTCTGCAGGGTCAAGGAATTGTAGAATTACAAGGGATGGAGATTGTGGAAAATCAACAGGTACCGGCGTGCCGGAAACCTCTGAAAGGGGAGTACCCAAGGTGACATCTGGTTGGGTGACCGTGCTGCCGGACTGGGAAATGCCACCTCCCGAGACGGTTAGCGTACCGGATGTACTCCAGTTGTTATCCGACGTTGCCGGAAGCGAGACGATTTGATCGTTGCTTGAAGAGGTACCTCCAACCAGCACCCCCGTCGACGTGATGGATCCCTGGATTCCGGTGGACGGTATAAAGGTGATTGAACCTGATGGTTCACTCCATGAAATGATTCCGCTGGAAGGATACTGGAGTGGCTCTGCGTATTGAATTCCGTAAATATCGACTGCGCTGGTATCTGCTTGCGCTGTTTGCAGCACGAAATTCTGGGCTACTAGGAGGTGTATAGCGATCCACAGCGTGGATCGGGAACACGCAGACGAACACAGTCGTCCAGACGACGAAGGATCAGACAACAGCATCGAACAAACTCCCTGGGTTGGTTGACCAATTATTTGAATAGTTTTGGAATCAAATGGCGAGAACGAGTTTCTTCAGAATGCTCAAGTTTGTCAATTGACAAGGCTTTGATTGCCTTCACCCCAACTTGGGTGACATCTGGGGCCATGTCATTTTCGGATTGTTCGTTTCGATTTTTTCTGGCAATAATCTGGTCATTGATGCCCTTCAGGCATCGTAACAACATCAAAACGGACACACGGGAGTGATGCCATGAAGTTGCGTCAGCGTTGGGTGGGACTGGCCCTGGCGGTGGGGGTTTGCGGGGTGGTGTTGGCCGCGACCCAGGCGGAGACGACGCTCAAGCCGCTCGTGGGTCTGGCGTCCTTGAGCGCGGATTTGTCGCGACCGGATGCGCTGATCGAGTCGGACAGTCTGTCGGCGTTGCCGGCTGCGGTGATTCAGTCGCCGCTGTTGAAGGATTTGCTAACGGAAGATTTCGCTTTCTATTACCAGGATCTGGATACCCGGCTTGACGTTCTGGGCGCGATCAAGCGGCTGGCTTTCGAGCACGATCTGAGTCTGAGCGACCATCTGCTTGATGCCATGTTCGACGAACCGGCCGAAGTCGCGTTCTGGCGCGGCGAGGGCGGGCGTCTGCGGCACTGGATGCTGAGCGGGACGCGCAACGGCATTGCGAAGAGCCTGGAAGCGCTGGCACGGGTGGCGGCGGATGACAGCCAGTTGTCGCGGGTCGCCGAACTCGGCGGCGAGGCGGCGATTCCGGTGTATGCGCTGAAATTGAATACCCGAACCAGCTTGTTGTTCGCGTCGCGCGGTGACCGCTTGGTGGTGTTGTCGAATCCTGCGCTGCTGTTGAATGCGGAAGGCGCGCCGATGGCCGAGCGCGCCGCCGCCTTGCTGGCGGCGTTGTCCGAGGCGGGCGCGCCGGGCGCCAGGCATTTCGCCGGCGAGCCGCGTCAGGGCGCGCATCGGCTGAGCGTGGCGTTCGATGTGCTGGGCCAGGGGTATGGCCAGTTCATGCCGGGGGTGAAGAGTGTGCGTTTCGAGCACGCGGACAAGGCTTGGCGGGCCGCGCTGCAATTCGGCGGCGATGCCGCGAGACTGCCGCCGGCGTTGAAATCCCTGCCTTGGCGGGCGTTGCCGGAGGGCGCTGCGTTCTGTGCCGGTTTGCCGGTGGGCCCGGCGGAACTGGCGGCGTTGGCGCCGAATGTCGCCGTGAAACCGTATCTGACTGGTGCTGCGGCAGTGTGCTGGTATGAGGCGCAGGGCTGGCAGGCGCCGCTGTTCGCGCTGGGCTTGACCGCAGCCGCCAAGCCCGAGACGCTGGCGCCGCTGCTGAGCGGTCTGTTCGAGCAATGGATCGGGGCGCGCGAATTCGAGCAGGAGGCTGGGCGCTTCCCGGTGCGGCAGACCGTTCTCCCGGACGGCGCGCGCGTCTGGCGGCGGGAAGTCAGCGCGCGCTATGGCGAGTTGACCGTGCCGACGGAACGGCGCAGCGCGTTTTCCGCCGACCGCTATTTCGATGTCGGGCTGGCCCAGTCCGGCGACGTGCTGCTGTTCTCGCCGTCCGGCCCGCTGCTGGACAAGGCGCTGGATACGCTGGCGAAACGCTACCCGTCGATCGCCGACCGGTTGAACACCGAGCCTGCCACCAACCCCGCTGTCTTCCTGCTTGATCCGCCGCGTCTGGCCCGCTTCCTGGAAACGGCGACGCACGACATCGGCGAGGAACCCGGTGCCAGCCTGCTGCCGCGCTATGCGGCGATGGCCGGGCATCCGGCGCTGGCGGCGACCCTGAGCGGCAAGCCGGGGCAGGGCGGCTGGCGGGCTGTGAGCTGGACGCCGCTTAAATAATGGCTCAATCCTCGTTACGTCGGGATGACCAAGGCCAACAGCCTCAGTGTGGGATTCCCCCCTTTGCAAAGGGGGACTGGGGGGATTTATGAGACATCCGCATAGGCCACCGTTGTTAAATCCCCCTCAATCCCCCTTTTCAAAGGGGGAAGCAACCCCGTCCTACGACTTGGTGCAGCCCGCTGCGCTTAAGGTAGTGCCATTGGGGGGCTGGGGGGATTTCTCCACGGCATGAGCAAATTCCATGTCGGCAAATCCCTGATGGAAGCCTAAATAATTTCATGCACCGTCGCCAAATCCTTGTTGCGCTGACTCTCGGCGTGCTTGCCGTACCTGCGCGCGCGCTGACGCAGGCGATGCCGGAGGTGCTGCTCGATGCCGAGCAATCGCGCCGGCTGCGCGCCTGGATCACGTTGATCGTCGCCGCGCAGTTGCGCGCCGGGCCTTCGCCGCGCTGGCAGCATCGCGATTGCGCCGGGCTGGTGCGCTTCGCCGTGCGCGAATCGCTGCGCCGCCACGATGCGGCCTGGGTGCGCGCCAATGGTTTGCAGGGCATCGCGCTGCCGCCGGAAGTGGCGTTGACTTCGGCGCAGCGCGCGGCGCTGGGCGACTGGGTGGATATCGACGGTCAACGTCAGGCTTACGTCGGCGCGCTGGCGCTGGTGCAGGCCAATTGCCGCTTGCTGGGCAAACAACTTACGCAGGCGGAAGCCGGCGATCTGCTGTTTTTCGATCAGGGTGATGACCAACATCTCATGGTGTGGATGGGCAGTTACATCGCCTACCACACCGGCACAGAAACCGCGTCGGACAACGGCCTGCGTGCCGTCGCGCCCCGACGCCTGA
>CAMDHJ010000109.1 GCA_945897865.1 Tepidiphilus sp. J10 | reverse complement strand
CCTTGCTCGGAATGATCTTGATGCCGTACTTCTTGTCGAAGCCCTTCTCGGCGGCCATCACCACGCTGGCGCAATCGGTCAGCGGAATGAAGCCGATCTTGATTTCGGTTTTTTCCGGTGCGTCGGAACCGGCGGCCCAGGCGGCGCTCCGCACACCAGGGGGGACAAGGGACATGATTGCAGCGGCGGCTGACATACCTGCGGCTTTCTTCAAAAAGTCACGTTTACCATCATTGACGACGATCAGATTGCTTTCCTGCGGCGTTTTGGGCGAAAAAGGGTTATCCATTTCAACAACTCCAAAAAAAACGGCGTCCCACCCGCATGGGGAGGGACGCCGTTGTCCATATTGGTAAGACAAAAAAACTACAGAAGGAGCGACATGGCCGGTGCGCCTTTGCGCCGGTCACTCAGTGTTAAGCAATACCTGTGCCATACGCCATGAAAATCTGTAACTTATTGATCGTGAATGACTAAACACATGATTCATGCTTTTCAAATGGATGTGTCGTAGCGATTGATGCACCGATGCTGTGCCAAACCAGCATGAATCACGCCATTTCGGCGCACGAATTCACTGCACGACAAAATCATCCAGCATGGCTTTGATTTCTGCTTGCCAGGCTTGGACCATTAAATGTGCCGGCGGCTCGGGAAACTCCTTCAGCCAGGGGCCGAAATCATCGCTCATCAGCGTGATGCCGCCATCGCGTTCAATCAGGGTTACGCGCAGCGGCAACAGGTTGAGCAGGCGCGGTTCAGCGGCTTCCGCCCAGCGCACGGCGGATTCGCTGCCGATGAACAGAATACGCATGTGCGGGTTGTCGAATCCGCGTTTGGCGAGTGCGGTATCAATCGGCTGCACCTTGACCAGCACCAGATCATGGTTGGCCGCCGCCAAGGCCACGTCAACCATTGCCCGCCGCATATCCACCGGTTTGCTGACGGTCAACGGGTCGGCGTGGCCGGGCGCCGGCAGGCCCAGGCTGGCGCAAAGCGCAAACGCGGAGAGCAGGGGGCGCCGTTTCATAGCGCAGCCTCTTCCAGAATCGCCAGATAGTCGCGCTTCATTTCCTGGCACTCCGCATGCAGGCCGGGCATGTTCTGCGTCACCCAGGCGGGGTTCACCGCGATCAGATCAACGCCGGTCGCCGTTTCCACCAGTGTCACCCGGCACGGCAGCACCTGCGTCGCACGCGGGTCAATGCGAAGCGCCCGATCCATCTTGGTGAAATTGCAGAAATAGACCAGCCGCACCGAGTGGACTTCCTGCGCATAAGGCACCAGACGGCTGTCTATCGCCTGTTGGCGAACAAAGGTGTAGTTGTGATTGACGATAGCCTGGGTCAGTGCCGCCACCGCCGCTTCCATGTTGATGCCGGATGCAGTGGTGGTGAGAATCATCGGCTCTGCGGTCGTTTCGGCAGCCTCCGGAGTGACCACTTCGGCGGCCTGCGTCAAGCCGGCCGGGATCAGAAACGCCAGGATCAGGAATGTGCGTCTGAGTGCGCGTATGAACGTGCTCTTAAGCATGCTGTACCTCCCATAGGACACATGAATTATCCGGAGCACAGACTACGCCAACTGATTCCTGTCTTGAATACTCGCCTTTCCACCCCGCCGCGATGGCTTTTGCGCAACGGATGAACCTGGAAACCTCAGTTGATGATGTGTATATCGCTCGAAAGCCGCGTGGTTAGAGGCATGGGGTGAGTGCGACGCCACCCGTAGGAGCGCCTTCCAAGGCGCGAAGTCCAGAACGATCTCGCTTTGGAAGGCGCTCCTACGAACCTCGGCAACAAAGAGACAATCAACCCTTGCTGACTTCCATCAGCAGACGCGCCACATCGGCGATGCGTTTGCGGTGCAGCATCGCTTCCCGGCGTAGCGCCTGGTAGGCGGCTTCTTCGGACAGGTTTTCGCGCTTCATCAAATAGCGTTTGGCTTGCTCGACCAGCTTGTGTTCCTGCAATTCCTGGCGCGCGCGCAGGGTGTCGTCGCGCATCGCCTGCCAGGCTTCAAAGCGGACTTGGGCGAGTTGCAGCAGCGGCTGGATGCGGTCGTTTTCCAGGCCATTGACGACGTAACAGGCGACGCCGGCCGATACCGCGCGGCGCATCGCGTCCTGCGATTCATCCTGACTGAACATCACGATCGGTCGCGGTGTGCGTTCGCTCATCACCACCACCTGTTCCAACGTGTCGCGGCTGGGCGATTCAGTGTCCATGATGATTGCGTCGGGTTCCAGTTCTTCGACCCAGCGCGGCAAGTCGATGGCGCGGTCGAGGCGACCGACCAGATGATGTTCCGGCGCGCTGGCGGCGAGCGCTTGCATCAGGTTGTCGAGCCGGCGGCGCGACGGGCTGACGATGAGGATGGTGAGGCCGGTAGTCATGGTCGTTGCAGCAGGTGTTTCAGTTCGGGGATGCAGGAACCGCAATTGGTGCCGGCTTTGAGTTGGATGCCGAGAGCTTCCACCGATGTCGCGCCCTCGGCCATGGCTTTGGTCAAGGATTTCTCGCCAACGCCAAAGCAGGCGCAAATGATGCGGCCGTTGTCCGCCATGCCGGGGCCGGGACGACCGAGCAACAGGGCGCGGCGTTCGACGTCGCTCAAGGTTTCGCGATCAAACAGTGATTCCAGCCAATGCCGTGGCGGCAGACGATCGGCTTCGCGTTCAAGGAAATACACCGCCAGCAGACGGCCGTTCTGGATCAGCGCACCGCGATAGCGTGTCACGCCGGCGTCTTTCATTTCGATCCAGTCGCCGGCCAGGCCGATCAGATCGCGCATTTGCAGCTGCGCATCGGCGGCGATTTCCAGCCCGGCGATTTCATGCCGCCAGCAGGTTTTGGCGCGCACCCTGGTCCAATATCCAGCTGCTGCGGTGCAATCCAACGCTTCCCGCGTCATCACAAAACCATGCCAACTCGCCGCGTAAGCCGCCACTGTCACCGGCGTCTGCTTGAACTCCGGCTGGCCGGAAATCGGGTCGGTGACGGCGTGGATCAACGCGCCAACCCGGCCCCGGCCGGTGAACTGGTCATTCCAGTGGATTGGCGCAAAGACACTGCCGATCTGCTGTTCGCGGCTTTCAACAACCCGCGCCAGCATGTCGCCGTTGGCATTCGAGAGGCGCGCCAGGGCGCCATCCTCGACGCCGGCCTGGCGTGCGTCGTGCGGATGCATTTCGATAAACGGCTGGTCGATATGGGCGAGCAATTTTGCCGCTTTGCCGGTGCGCGTCATCGTGTGCCACTGATCGCGAATGCGGCCGGTATTGAGCAGCAACGGCGTTGCCTGGTCGGTTGCGTGCATCGGCGCGCGCGGCGTAATCGGCAACATGCGCGCCTTGCCGGAGGGCGTGAAGAAATGGCCGTCGGCAAACATGCGGGGCGTTTCACCTTGCGATGTGAGCGGCCATTGCAGGGGTTGCAAACTGTCATAGCTTGCCGGCGGCAGCAGTCCGGAAATATCGAAATCCCGTGTTCCCGCGTTTTCAAATCCAGAGAGTGCCGCATGTTCGCTGAATATCTGCGCAGGTCCGACATGACCAAAGCCTTCGCCAAAGCCCATGCGCTTTGCCACTTCGTTGACGATCCACCAGTCCGGCCGCACTTCACCCGGTGCCGGCATGAAGCTGCGCTGGCGCGAGATGCGGCGTTCCGAATTGGTTACCGTGCCTTCCTTTTCACCCCAGGCGGCGGCCGGCAGTTTGACGTCGGCGTATACGCTGGTATCGGTGCGGGAAACCACATCGGAGACGACGACAAATGGGCATGTGTGCAGCGCGGCCGCAACCCGGTTCGAATCCGGCAGGCTGACCGCCGGGTTGGTTGCCATGATCCACAGCGCCTTGATGCGGCCGTCATGCACCGCCTCGAACAGATCAACCGCCTTCAGGCCTGGCTGTTGTGCCATGTTCGGGGCATGCCAGAAGCGGCCGACACGATCGATGTCCGCCGACGTGAAATCCATGTGTGCCGCCAACTGATTCGCCAGGCCACCGACCTCGCGGCCCCCCATTGCGTTCGGCTGGCCGGTGATCGAAAACGGTGCCGCTCCTGGCTTGCCGATGCGGCCCGTGGCCAGGTGAACATTGATGACGCTGTTCACCTTATCCACGCCGGACGAGGATTGATTGATGCCTTGCGAAAACACGGTGACGGTTTTGGTGGTCTGCGTGAACAGTCGGTAAAACGTCGCGACATCGGTCTCCGCCAAGCCGCATTGAGTCGCCACGGTCGGAATGGATAAACCGCTGACCGTTTGCAGGGTAGGCCCGAAACCTTCGACATGCGCTTCCAGATACGTCCAGTCGATTGCGTCTTCGCGTTTCAGATGGTTCAGCAAGCCGTTGAACAACCAGGCATCTGCGCCCGGTTTGATGCCCAAGTGCAGGTCGGCCAGGTCCGCTGTTGCGGTGCCGCGCGGGTCGATCAGCACCACCTGCATTTCCGGGCGTGCTTTTTTTTCCGCAACCAGACGCTGAAACACCACCGGATGCGTCCAGGCCATATTGGAACCCACCAGCACCACCAGATCAGCCAGTTCCAGGTCTTCATAGCAGCCCGGCACGGTGTCGGAACCGAAGGCGCGTTTGTGGCCGGCGACTGCCGACGACATGCACAAACGCGAATTGGTATCGATGTTGCCGCTGCCGATGTAGCCCTTCATCAACTTGTTAGCGACGTAATAGTCTTCTGTCAGCAATTGCCCGGAGACATAGAACGCCACTGCATCCGGGCCGTGTTCGGCGATGACTTGCGCGAAGCGATGCGCGACGGTATCCAGCGCAGTGTTCCAGTCCGTGCGTTCGCCGTTGATTTCAGGGTATAGCAGCCGGTCGTCCAGGCTCAGTGTCTCGCCCAGTGCTGCACCCTTCGAGCAGATCCTGCCGAGGTTGGCCGGATGCTCTGGATCGCCGCGCACAGTGATAGCGTCACCTTCGCGGGAGACCAGCACGCCGCAGCCGACACCGCAGTAGGGACAGGTGGTGCGGATGGGTGCGCTGTAGGGTGCGCCATGCGCCCCGTTCGCCGTTGCAATGGTGCGCATGGCGCACCCTACACCGACGTCAGCGACAGGCTGACGCGACCATCCACCACCCGCACCGGATAGCGCGCCGCGCAGCCGACATCGGGTGCGACGGCGAGACCGCTATCCAGGTTGATCTTCCAGTCGTGCAGCGGGCAGGCGACCTTTTTGCCATGCACGATGCCTTGCGACAGCGGGCCGCCCTTGTGCGGGCATTTGTCGCGCAGCGCGAAAACCTCGTCATCGACGGTGCGGAACACGGCGATTTCGCCGGCTGCGGTTTTGACGACGCGGGCGCCCTGGCGCGGGATGTCGTCGAGGTGGGCTACTTCGATCCAGCTGGTCATGTTCGTGTCCTTGATGATGTAGGGTGCGCCGCGCGCACCTTGGGGTGAGAAACGGTGCGCATGGCGCACCCTACGCAGTCAACGGCATGAATTCCCGCTTCAGCGCACCCGCCGTGCGTTCCTTCCAAGGGTCCACTTGCGCCGGTTTCTGCGAGATCGCAAAGCGTTCGGCCAGCGTGGCGCGATTCGTAGCGTCTTCCACCACCTTCGCCTTGATGTGGGCGAGGCCGACCCGTTCCACCCAGGGCGCGGTGCGTTCCAGGTAGTGCGCTTCTTCACGGTAGAGTTGGGTGAAGGCGGCGCAGAATTCCAGCACCTGTTCCTCCGTTTCCACCTTGGCCAGCAGATCGGTGATGCGCACCTTGATGCCGCCGTTGCCGCCAACATGCAGTTCATAGCCGGAATCGACGCAGACCACGCCGAAGTCCTTGATCGTCGCCTCGGCGCAGTTGCGCGGGCAGCCGGATACCGCCAGCTTGAACTTGTGCGGCATCCAGGAACCCCAGGTCAGTTGTTCCATCTTGACACCCAGGCCGGTCGAATCCTGCGTGCCGAAGCGGCACCACTGGCTGCCGACACAGGTTTTCACGGTGCGCATCGCCTTGCCGTAGGCGTGGCCGGAGACAAAGCCGGCGTCCGACAAGTCTTGCCACACCGCCGGCAGGTCTTCCTTCTTGATGCCGAACAGGTCGATGCGTTGGCCGCCGGTGACTTTCACCTCCGGCACGTTGAACTTCTCCGCCACGTCGGCGATGGCGCGCAACTCCTTCGGATTGGTCAGGCCGCCCCACATGCGCGGAACCACCGAAAAACTGCCGTCCTTCTGGATGTTGCCGTGCGCACGTTCATTGATGTAACGCGACTGCGCGTCATCGACGTACTCGGTCGGGTTAGCGCAGAGCAAGTAGTAATTCAGCGCCGGGCGGCATTTGGTGCAGCCGTCGGGCGTCTTCCAGCCCAAACCCTGCATCACCTCGGGCGTCGATTTGAAGCCTTGGTCGACGATCGCAGCGCGGATTTCGTCGTGTGTGTGCTCGGTGCAGTTGCACAACGGCTTCTTCGACGGCGCGGTGGAATAGTCACCGCCGGCGGTCGCCGCCAGGATGGTTTCGACCAGTCCGGTGCATGAACCGCAGGAGCCGGACGCCTTGGTATGCGCGCGCACTTCGTCCAGCGTGAACAGCTTGTTCTCGCGGATCGATTTGATGATGTCGCCCTTGCAAACGCCGTTGCAGCCGCAGATTTCGGCGCTATCCGGCAAGGCCATGACGCGCGACATTTCATCGCCCATACCGCCGCCAGCGCCGGAATCACCAATGTGATGCCGGCCGAACAGCAGTTTGTCGCGGAAGTCGGAGACATCGGTGGCGTCGCGCATCAGCTCGAAGTACCAGGCGCCATCCAGAGTGTCGCCATACAACACCGCACCGGCCAGTTTGTTGTCCTTCAGCACCAGCTTCTTGTAGGAACCGCGTCCGGCATCCTGGAACACGATTTCCTCATGCCCCTCGCCGCCGACGAAGTTGCCGGCGGAGAACAGGTCAATGCCGGTGACTTTCAATTTGGTCGAGGTCATCGAACCCTGATAGCGCGCCACGCCGTGCTCGGCCAAATGATTGGCGCAGACCCTGGCCTGCTCCCACAACGGCGCCACTAGGCCGTAGGCAATGCCGCGATGATTGACGCATTCGCCGACCGCATAGATTCGCGGGTCGAATGTTTGCATCGTGTCGTTGACCAGCAGGCCGCCGGGTCTGGCTGAGCATTGCAGTCCGGCGGATTCCGCCAGTTGCGTGTTGGGGCGAATGCCGACCGCCATCACCACCAGATCGGCGGCAATCGTTTCGCCATCCTTGAACTTGAGCGCGCAAACCCTGCCACTCTCACCGCGTACCAATTCCGCCGTCTGCTTCTGCAACAGAAACTTCAGTCCCTTCTCTTCCAGACTCTTCTGCAACAAGCGTGAGGCCGGTTCATCCATTTGGCGTTCCAGCAGCCAGGGCGCGATGTGCACGACCGACACGTCCATGCCGCGCTGTTTCAAACCATTCGCCGCTTCCAGGCCGAGCAGACCGCCGCCGATCACCACTGCATGCTTATATTGGCCGGCAGCGGCGATCATCGCGTCGACATCGGCAATGTCGCGGAAACCGACCACGCCGGGCAAATCGGCGCCAGGCACCGGCAGGATGAACGACTTCGATCCGGTGGCGAGCAGCAGGCGGTCGTAACTTTCGCGCGTGCCGTCGTCGGCTTCGACAAATCGGTTCTTTCGGTCGATCTTTACGATGCGTTTGCCGGTATGCAGCGTAATGCCATGCTCGGCGTACCAGTCGCGGCTGTTCAGCACGATCTGCTCCACCGTCTGCTCGCCGGCCAGTACCGGCGACAGCATGATGCGGTTGTAATTGGGATGCGGCTCGTCGCCGAACACCGTGATGTCGTACATATCGGGCGCCGCCTTGAGCAGCTCTTCCAGCGTGCGCATGCCGGCCATGCCGTTGCCCACCAAAACCAGTTTCATGCGTGACATGTTCATATCCTTGCAAATCCTATGGGCGAAAAAAAACGGCGGCCGCCCTGATAGGGAGCGGACGCCGTTGTCCAAGATCGCTTAGGCGAGGAAGCCTGTCAGAAGCTATGCAATGTCCGTGCCAAGCCAGATTTGGCCGGGAATCATTGGAAATGTGATGGATGGAGTGACTAGGTGTGCGGCGGTGTGCACCGGATCAGTGCACCCTGCACCGCAAACGCACCGGCACACTGTCAACGAGCCAATTCGCGGCGACGCAGGAGAATCTGTTCGCAAAGCAGGCGTAATTCCGCGAAATGCACCGGTTTGTGGAACACCTTGATGTCTCGCGGCAAGCCGCCAGCGGCTTCGATTTCAGCAGTTTCCATGGCGGTGACCACGACGATTTCCATACCTTCGCGGTAGGGCGTGCGAGCCAGCGTGCGCAGCAGGCCGAAGCCGTCCATTTCCGGCATGACAAGATCGCTGATCAACAGATCGGGCGATAGACGGCCGATCAGGATCAGGCCTTCGATACCGTTATGCGCGGTCGCCACGCTAAGCGACATCCCCCAGGCTTCGATCTGACTCTTGTAAAGACGAAGCAACAGGTTGTCATCCTCGACCACCAGAATATTCAGGCGATCCTGCGCCTGTATGTTTTCAGTGGCAGCTTCAGTCAGCGGCTGTTTGCTTTGATGTAGACGGTGCACCGAATCCAGGCTGATGCGGCGATGACCACCATCGGTCTTCCAGCCCAACAGGGTGCCGTTCTCTACCCAAAGTTGCGCGGTTCGTATCGAAATCCCCAAAATCCGGGCGGCCTCTCTGGTCGTGCAAAAATCCGTGCTCAACCGGCTATCCATTTGCGTATTCATCATGTCGGCGAAAATAAATGAAACCTGATTTTACTTTGCTCGCTTCGCGCGTTGGTACAAGTCGATGCCGATTGGTCATCAACTCGGTGACAGCCGAGTTGGCGCGCATGAAGCGGGCGCGGGCTTCAATCTCGCCCAGCAGATGGGGCATCTGCTCTGAATGTCACAGATTTAAGCGCGGCCGGCGGTCCCAGGCTGTTGGGGTTTGCTTCCCCCTTTGTAAAGGGGGATCGAGGGGGATTTTGACGGCGGTGCCTTACGCGGATGTCTCATAAATCGCCCATCTGTTTCAATCTCAGGCCGTTATTTGTGGCGGGGGTGAAAACTCTACCTAATGTACTGTCATCTATGTAAATGTTTATATAAGTGATAAAAAATGAATAATCTGGTTATTGTTGCGCTGATTGTAAGTGTCAATTTTTAAATCGCGCATTCTTGTGAAAGAAATAGGAGCTATTCTTAGCCGGCGCTAGACTGCCGCATCCAGTTATTTGATCTATGGCGGTAATAGCATGCAAGTCAGTCTCTCGACCTCAGGCAGTACAGCGGTGCTTCAACTTGAGGGCGCTTTTGTCTTCGGCGGCCACCGTGATCTGCGAACCGTTTGCCGTCCGATTCTGGACAATCCGAATACCCAGATCATTCAGCTTGAACTCAGCCATGTCGATTATCTGGACAGTTCCGCGTTGGGCATGATGCTGCTGATGAAGGAAAAAGCCTTGTCGGCGGGCAAGGAAATCCAGATCAAGGGAGCGCGGGGCATCGTGCTGCAAGTGCTCGAAGTCGCCAAATTTGATCGGCTGTTCACGCTGTTGCATTGAGCTTGGCCGGCGCGGGTGAAGGTCTGCCGGCCAAGGCTGGGCGCGGTGGCCTGCAAATCGTGGCAGCCAAAATGGTTGAAGATTCTGATCGTGCCGCCGATAAATGAATCTGCACCCTTGGTCAGAGACGTTGAGTCCATGCTGGACAACACTTTGAATACCCTCCTGATAGTTGATGACGCAGTTGAGAACCTGACTGTGCTGGATGCGTTGCTGCGGCCGCATTACCAGATTCGGGTCGCCACTTCGGGGGAAAAGGCGTTGCGCGTCGCGGCCAGTGAACCGCGTCCGGACCTGATTCTGATGGATGTGATGATGCCGGGCATGGACGGCTATCAGGTGTTTGACTATCTGCGTGCCGGTCCGGCGACGCGCGACATACCGGTCATCTTCGTTACCGCGATGGACAGTGCGGAAGCCGAGTTGCGCGGTCTGGATGCGGGCGCGGTGGACTACATCACCAAGCCGCTGGTGCCGGCCATCGTGCTGGCGCGGGTGCGCACGCAACTGGAACTGAAGCAGGCGCGCGACTGGCTATCCAACAAGAACGTCCTGCTGGAAGCTGAGGTCGCTCGCCGCATGCTGGAAAACGAACTGACCCAGGAAGTCAGCATTCGCGCGCTGGCGCATTTGGCCGAAACGCGCGACCCGGAAACCGGCAACCACATCCTGCGCACGCAGAGCTACGTGCATGAACTTGCCCTGCGCTTGCGTCAACACCCTCGCTTCCAAAACGCTTTGAGCGACCGTTACATCAAGTTGCTCAGCCGTTCCGCACCGCTGCACGACATTGGCAAAGTCGGCATTCCCGATGCCATCCTGCAAAAACCGGGGCCGCTCACCTCGGCCGAGTGGGAAATCATGAAAACCCACGCCCACCTGGGTGCGGAAGCCATCGAACTGGCCGAGCGCGATGCCGCCCGACCGGTCGAGTTTCTCGGCTTGGCCAAGGAAATCGCCCATTGGCACCATGAGAAATGGGATGGCGGCGGCTATCCGGACGGGCTCGCCGGCGACGCAATTCCTGTTTCCGCCAGACTCATGGCTGTCGCCGATGTGTTTGATGCATTGATCTCGCCGCGTGTTTACAAGCCCCCCATGCCGCTATCCGAAGCGCGTGACATCATCGCCGCCGGCCGCAGTATCCACTTCGACCCGGACGTCGCCGAGGCATTTTTGCAAGGCTTCGACGACTTTGCCGAGATAGCCAGCCGCCATGTCGATCCGCCGGCCTGAACTCGATTCCGCCCGCGCATCAATCCGCCTATATTCAAGTTACTAATCTGGATTGGCGGGACGCCCAAACCATGACCGACCCCGCACCACGCCCATCGCCATCTCCGCTCCGAATCGCGCTCGTCTACGCAGCGCTTGGCGGATTGTGGATCGTCTTTTCCGACCAGGCATTTGAATGGCTGTTTGGCATTCCGGCCCAAGTCACGCTAGCCAACATGCTCAAGGGCGGGACTTTCGTCATCGTCACCGCGCTATCGCTCTTCGTCCTGTTGCGCTTCAGAAGCGCCAATCCGGTTTCTGAAATCGCGCTCACCGGTAGGCACAGCCTCCTGCCCACACTGGCGGTCCTGGCAACAGTGATCACCGCACTTACGGTCGGCGTCATTCTGAACACACTGGAACACAGGCAGCACGTCGATATCTCCAGCACTATCGCCTGGATTGCGCTGACCGGTGTTTTGACGCTGTTTGCCACGGCGAGCGGCTTGTTGTTGTCACGCCAGCGTCAGCAAACCCTGATTGCCCAGGAAATCGCACAATCCCAGGCCGAACGCCTGCGCGCCCTGTATCTGCTCGCCGCCATCGCCGACAGCTCCAGCGAAGCGATCTTCGCCAAGGATATGGACAACCGCTTCATTTTGTTCAACCGGGCTGCGGAAGCCCTCACCGGAAAAACGCAGGCCGAGGTGCTCGGATTGGATGAAAGCGCACTATTTCCGCCTGAAGTGGCGCAACGGCAGATGGCCGACAACCGCAAGGTCATGGATGGCAACCTCACCCTGAATCTGCAGGAGGAAGCCGTCTTTCTCGATGACAAGCGCACTTTCCTCACCACCAAAGGCCCGCTGCACGACAGCGAAGGCCGAGTCATCGGTCTTTATGGCATTTCGCACGACATCACAGTGCGCACGCAGATGGAAGCCGCCCTGCGCGAGCGCGAAGCCAGCTTCCGCATGCTCACCGAGCAGATTCCCGCCATCATTTACCGCGCCAATCTGGATGAGTTGAGCCAGACCCTCTACATCAGCCCGCGCATTCAGGAACTCGGCTACACGCCGGAAGAGTGGCTGGCGCAACCGGATATCTGGCTGAAAAGCCTGCATCCGGATGACCTGCCGCGCGTGCTCGCCGATCTGGGCGCTTTCCAGGCCAAAGGCGGCGTGCTGTCGCTCGAATACCGGATACGTACTCGCTCCGGTGAATGGCGTTATTTTCAGGACGAAGCCGAAACCCTGCACGACGAAGCCGGCCAGCCGCTTTATCTGCAAGGCATCATGCTCGACGTCACCGCGCGACATGAAATTGAAGTGGAACTGGACAGCGCCCATACCCACGCCAACATGCTGGCTGACCTGCTGAACTACTCATTACAACCTTTCGCGCAAGGATTTCCCGATGGTCGTCTCGGCTTTCATAACCTCGCCTTCCTCAACCTGATCGGCTACAGCGAGGAAGAACTCGCCAAAATCAATTGGGCGACCGACCTGACACCACCGGAATGGCTGGAGATAGAACAAGCCAAACTGGCGGAGCTGCATCGCACTGGAAGATCGGTCACCTACGAAAAGGAATACCTGCGCCAGGATGGCTCACGCGTTCCCATCGAACTGCTGGTGCATCTGATCCCCGACGACGCCGGCCAGCCCAAGTATTACTACGCCTTCATCACCGACATCAGCGAGCGCAAGCAGACGCAGACCGCCTTGCTGCGCCACACCGAAGAACTCCGCCACCATAACGAAGAACTTGAACGCTTCAATCGCGTCACGGTCGGCCGCGAACTGGACATGATCCGGCTCAAGCAGCAGATCAACGAAATGGCCCTGCGACTGAAGGAAGCGCCGCCGTACCGCCTCGATTTCCTTGATCAACCTGAAAAAGGAAGCATTTCATGAACCGGATTGCGCAAATCCTCGCCCCGTTCCTGCTCGCGCTGACGTTCGCCAGCAGCGTAGCCGCCGCCGAAAAACTGATCATCTGCCATGCCGGATTGGCCGGCGCATTGATTCCGCTGGCAAAAATGCAGGGCTACTACGCAGCCGAAGGGCTGGATGTGGAAACCCGGCTGGTGCCGAGCGGTTTCCAGGCCTTGCAGGCCATGCTCAAGGGAGACTGCGCCCTGTCGTTTGCCGCCGCCCCACCGATCGGCTACCAAAGCCTGCGCCGCAACGACTTCCGTATCCTGGCAGCACTCTCCAGCAGCGGAGACTTTGATCGCATCATCGTGCGCAGCGATCGCGGCATTCACAAACCCGAGGACCTGCGCGGCCGGCGCATCGTGGCGCCGGAGGGAACCTCGGCGCACTATTTGCTCGATACCTATCTGGCTGCGAACGGCATCGCCGCCAGCGAGGTCAGCAAACACTATCTGCCAACCCAGGATATTCCCGGCGCATTCCAGCGCGGTGAGGCAGAC
>CAMDHJ010000108.1 GCA_945897865.1 Tepidiphilus sp. J10 | reverse complement strand
TGACGTTGGGCGCGGATGGATGCAAGGCGCAGCTTGCCGACGATGGTCATTCCATCGTCAAGGGCTGCAACGCCGCAGACGCCGCGCCCAACGTCAACCCGGAGGGCCGCTTGCCTGCGGGCGCATCGCGGCGTTGCGGCCTGCGGGTGGAGAATGACTCCACTGCACAGTCCGCGCCTTGCGCTGCATCCCGCAGGCAAGCGGCGCGGGGCACGAAACCTGCTGAAACAGGCTCTTAGGCGAGGGTCACCGCATCGTGCGTGGCGTGGCGGGTTCCGGCAAGACGCTGATCCTGGCTGATTCTGCCATTTCGCGCTGAGCAGATCGCGCGCGCTGCGACCCGGCCGGTGTTGCTGTTGAGTTATGCGAACGGCATCTCGGGTCGGCTGGAGAATGCGATGCAGGATCGGGGCGTGGAGGACAAGGTGATTACTTCGACCTTCCATGCCAGGTGTTTCAGGATGCTGCGCGAGTACGGCCTGCCGGCGCCCATTCGCAAGGACTTCGACGACGCCGGCGCGTGGTATGCCGCCAACGTGCAGGCTGTGCTCGATGCCGCCGAACGCGGGTTGATTCCGGGCGGGCAGTACGTCGCGGTGCTGATCGACGAGGCGCACGACTTCGAGCCGCAATGGCTGGCGCTGGCGGCGAAGATGGTGAACCCGGACACGAAGGCGCTGATGATCGTTTACGACGACGCGCAGGCGATCTACAAGGGACGCAAGCGCCCTGTGTGGAAGCAGCTCGGCATCGAGGCCGCCGGCCGCACGACGGTGCTCAAGGTGAACTACCGCAACACCGCGCAGACATTGCGCTTCGCGCGCAAGTTCGCCGCCGATGTGATCGGCCTGCCGGGTGTTTGCGCCGACGACGAGAACGCGATCCTGATGCCGGAAGACGGCGGCCGCGAGGGCGTGGAGCCGGTAGTGCGCCAGTGCGTGAGTTACGACGCCGAAGGCCATGCCATCGCGGAATGGCTGCTCGGACGCAAGGCCGCCGGTTACCAGTGGGCGCAGATGGCGGTGCTGTATCCATGGCATCGCATCGGCGAGCGCTTCGAGAAAATCCTGGCGAAGCACGGTGTGCCGGTAGACGTGGCCAGGAAACACAACAACCGCGTGCAAGCGGATCGCGACGCGGTGCGTTTTCTCTCCATGCACAGCGCCAAGGGTCTGGAATTCCCCTGCGTGGCGATAGGCGGCTTGGGAGAGTTGAAGAAGGCCGAAGAGATCGAAGATGACGTGCGTCTGACCTACGTCGCCATCACGCGTGCAACGCACGAGGCGTTTATCACTTACTCGAACATGTTGGAGTTGGTGGGGCGGCTGGTTGTGTAGATCGGGGGAACAGGAAAACCCGAGGAAAACCCGAGGCAAAACCGGGTCAAACCACCGAATCCTGGCCAGCCAGTTCGCTGAGCACTTCGGGCCGTTTCTGGGCAATCGCGATGAGTGTCTTGGCAGCCCCAGAGGGTTGGCGGCGGCCCTGCTCCCATTCTTGCAGTGTGCGCACCGACACCCCTAAAAGTGAGGCGAATCGCGCTTGGGACAAACCTGATTTCATGCGTGCCGACACCACGGGGGAGATGGATACCTCAGCGCCCTGACCCGCCAGCATTTCACGCATCGATTCTTCCAGCTCTGCGGCGATGTCGCGGGAGGCTTCCCAAGCTTCCAGCTCGTTATCGGATAATGGTTTTTTCGACGGCATCCTTCAGCTCCTTCAATTTATTTCCAGCAATTGAGTCCAGGTTGCTCTTGGCATACATGAACAACAACCAGACTTGTCTTTCCATCGGTTCGTGTTCACGTCGAACGAAATAAATCACCCGAACGCCACCCGACTTTCCCGAACCCGCCCGAGTCCAACGCACTTTGCGAACGCCCCCCGAGTTCCGCACTACATCGCCGGCATCGGGGTTTTCGGCAATAAAAGCTGCGAATTCGCCGCGCTCTTCTTCAGTCCAGTAAGAAGGCCATAAGCGTTGGAAAGACGGGGTCTCGATGACGGTAAACTTGATGCCAATCTATACGTCTAAGCCGTATTCAACAACACACCTGCGATTGGACGCGCATCTACTTTGCCTGACGGCCCAAACTGCCGAGAAAGCGGGAGAGACCGCTGATTAGCTCCCAAGCAAGAAACCCTGACTTTCCACATTTAACGACCTACCCGCGTCCGTCAATGTCCATGCATCGCCTTCCACGCCGCGTACTCGGACGGTCGCAAACCATAACGCGCCAGCACGCCCTCATGCAGCCGCCTGAGCTCTTCGATGATCAGTGCCTGCACATCTGCTTGCTCCGGCGCTGGAACCCGCTCTGCCACGGATCGTTGAATGCTGGAGATCGGGTCAAGTTCCGGATGGGTGACGACCTCGCGCAGGGTCTGTTTGGTCACGTCGCGCCAAGCCAAGCGTAGCGGGTCGGGCTCTGCCAGGTCTTGCTTGATCGCCAGATATTCCTGGGTTGAGCGTTCGTAGGCCCAGACGAACAGGTCGCGCAGCAACTCCACGCGGGTCATTTCGTACACACCGAGGGTGGCGCGGCTGTAGGCCTGCTCGGGTACGTCCAGAAAGGTCAACGGGCACAGGTTGGCGCGGAACAGCGGCAGATTTGCGGCCAGTCGCGAGGTCTGCTTATTGATGTCTGCAAAAGGCTGCAGGTAAGGCAAGTGCACCATCATGAAGAAGGATTGCTCCAACGGGTCACGAATCTGGCCGACCTTGAGGAGCAGTGCGTCCAGCGCGTCTTCGATTTGCTGGGGTGCGGACAGGGGGCGATAGACGCTTTTGACGCTTTTGACGCTTTTGCCGATATCGACGGCATGCTGGCGAATGCGCCCCTCATCGGCCGGATTGGGCAGCAGGTTTTCCGCCAGGGCGCTATGCAGGTTCATCAAGGTGTAGCGGTTGAACCCGGCGCTGTCGATGTTCTCCACCAGCAATTCGATCGCCGTCTTGTGGTTCAGGATCATCTGCGTTTCGAGAGCCGCCTTGCCCCGGGCTACCTTGCCATGCTCGATGAGCTCCCGTGTATCGAGCCGCGAGTACGTGTTGCCTTCCAGATGGCTCGAAGCCCAGGACAGATCGATCAGCAAGCGATTCAAAATGGCGCGGCTGTAGGTACCGGCCGGCGCATCAATGTCGGTGGTGCGGCCCATCCTGTGCAATTGACGGCGTAGCGACTCGGACAGATACCCGGTTTCATTGGGGCGATAGGCCTCCAGAAAATCACGCTGATACCCCACCGGCTTGCGTGCTTCCGCAGGCTGGTCGATATAAGCCAGGATGTCCTGGCTGTCAGCGGACAAGGGAATGAAGTGCGGAAAGCCATCGGCTCCCGTGACCCGTGGGCCAGCGTCGGCAACAGCGCCAAAATAGCGGCGGGCTCTACCTTCTCCCCGCGCGGTCACTGAACCGCTTTCGATCAACTTCGCGATCAGGCGCTGTGCGGTTCGCCTGGCAATGTCCGGATGCCGGATCAGAAGCTCAGCCAGCGTCACGCCGGTGTTGGATGCCCGAATGCTGTTCAGTACGTCCGTGCTGGATAACATGGCTGTATTGGCGCCGTTGAGGTTGTCGTGGCGCAATAATGGCGCAGTTTATTTAACTGCGCCATTTCTTTACGGGAAAATGGCGCAGTTATTGGTAACTTGGCCCACACGAGAGGACGCTGGATTTCATGGCGTTCCCTGATTGTGTGGTTGGTGTTGCCGCTTTTTTATTGCCAACTTTCGCTGACCTTCCTGGCATTCCCCCACTCCCCTCCCGGATTTCACACATCCCCCACACTTTCCCCACAGCAGTCCCCCCAGGCTGGCCTCGTCTGCAAACACACCGAGGGGCCACCATGTTTCACCTGTTATTCTGCTGCTTGGAAGCGCGCGTTCTATCGCGATCCGGGCGCGTTGTTGCCTTGAACCCAGGTTGAACCTTGAACAACCAAGCTGCCGCGTTACTTCTTTTTCGCCCTTGGGTGCGTCTGGTCGTATACCTGGCTCAGATGCTGAAAGTCCAGATGGGTATAGATCTGCGTCGTTGACAGGCTGGCGTGGCCGAGCATTTCCTGCACCGCGCGCAGATCGCCGGACGATTGCAACACATGGCTGGCAAACGCATGCCGCAACGCATGCGGATGCATGCGCGCGGTAATCCCCTGGCGTAGCGCCAATTGTTTCAGCGCCTGCGCCAGCACGGAGGCGGAAATGCGTGCGCCGCGGGCGCCGACGAACAGCGCCTCGGTATCGCCGCGTGCCACATTGGCGCGCATGGCCAACCAGTTGCGCAACGCCTCCAGGGCTTTGCTGCCGACCGGCACAACACGCATCCTGGAACCTTTTCCGGTGACGGTGACTTCGCCGGCAGTGAGATCGAGTCCAGCAATATCCAGGCCAATCACTTCAGCGCGCCGCAGACCCGCCGAATACATCAGTTCGAACATCGCCTGATCGCGCAGCGCCCAGACGTCATCCGCTTCGGCTGCGAGCAAATGCGCCATTGCGTCGACGCTGGGCGCATTGGGTAATTTCTTTTCGCTCTTTGGTGGCCGCAAGCCAATACAGGGATTCGCCTGCACCGTATTCTGCCGCGCCAGATAGTTGAAGAAACTGCGCCAGGCCGACAGTGTGCGCGCCAAGGTTTTCGGCTTCAGGCCTTGGCTGTGCAAAATCGCCAGCGCCCGCCGGATGTCATGCGAAGTCAGACTGGCCGGCTCGACTTCGCCGACGCGTTCGAGCAGATGGCGCAGATCAAAGGTATAGGTATCGACAGTGGCCGGGCTGTAATGCCGCGCCGCCAGAGAAGCCAGAAAGGCGGCGATCGGTGTCGAAAGCAGACCTTCAGTTGGCACGAAAATTCACAGAAAACGTGAAATCGCCGCGCCGCTGAGTTCCGCCAGCCAGGTCAGGTAAAGCGTGCCCATTTCCGGATAAAACCGTTTGGCATCTTCCGACGACAGCACCAGCAAGCCGTTCAGATTCTCCTCACGCAGCGGCGCCAGCGCGAAGGAGCGCTGGTTCGGCCCCACCGAACCGAACCAGGCGCGGACTTCATCCGGTGCATCGGGACCGCAACGCGGCTGCATCAGACCGGTCATCAGCACTTTGATGTCGGCGCTGACTGGCGCAAATTCCGGCTTGTCGAACGCACCGGCGGGTGGCTGATCAGCCCAGACCCGCAGCGTGCTGTGCGGTATCGAGAAGCTTTCCGACAGGTTCAGTGCCAGCGACTGGAACACCGCATCCAGGCTACGCGCATGCATCAGATCAAGTGCCACCTTGTGCAACTTGTCGCCGATGGCGTCGTTTTCTTCGGCGAACTGGATGAACTCGCGCAACTTCAATTCCAACCCACGCGACTTGTCACGCAACGCCAGCACCTGCCGCTCGCCCAGCGAAATCGCCTGGTTGCTGTAGGGATGCGGCACGGTGATGTCGGCCAGCATTTCAGGATGGCCGACAAAGAAATCCGGATTGAGTTTGAGGAAGTCGCTGATCTGTTCAGGGGTGAGGTTCATGCTTGGCCTATGAGTTCGGATAACACTGATTGGATTTCAATCTCGCCGTGAAACACGGTGACTGCGGGACCGGTCAGGAATACCGGATGGTCCCCGCCCGCCCAGGCGATGACGAGTTCGCCGCCGCGCGTCTCGACGCTGACCCGTTCCGCCAGCAAACCGCGCGCCCCCCCCGCGACGACCGCCGCGCAAGCGCCAGTACCGCAGGCCAGGGTTTCGCCAGTGCCGCGTTCGAACACGCGCAGGCGGATTTGATTGCGGCTGACGATCTGCATGAAGCCGACATTGACCCGTTGCGGAAAGCGGGGATGGTGTTCGATTTGCGGTCCGAGTTCTGCTACCGGCGCGGAATTCACGTCTTCGACGATCCAGACCGCATGCGGGTTGCCCATCGAGAGGGTAGAAATTTCCAGCTCGCGGCCGGCCACATCGAGCCGATAGGTCAGCGCGCGGGCGGCTGCCTGAAACGGAATTTCGCCCGGTTCGAAGCGTGGTGGCCCCATGTTGACGGTGACCCGGCCATCGTCCTCCAGCTTCGGCAGGATGATGCCGGCGGCGGTTTCGACGCGGATCTCGCGTTTCGGCGTGAGTCCTTGTTCATGCACGAAGCGTACAAAACAACGCGCACCATTGCCGCATTGCTGCACTTCGCCGCCATCGGCATTGAAGATACGGTAACGGAAATCGCAATCTGGACGGGTAGCCGCCTGGACCAACAAAATCTGGTCGCAGCCGATGCCGAAATGGCGATCGGCCAGCGCTTGATATTGCGACGCGGTCAGATCGATGTTTTGTCGGACGCCATCCAGCACGACAAAGTCGTTGCCGGCGCCATGCATTTTGGTGAACTGGAGTTTCATGCCGGCATTATCGCCGCCACCGGCATTTCATGCGACCTGCGGACCGGGTTACTGCTTGTCGGTCCAGCCCTTGATACGCTCCGACGCCCAATCACGGCCGCCAAGGCCGAACGCCAGCGCCATGGTCAGCACAAATCCGCCGAAGACGATGGCAAACGCCACGGTCAACAAGGTGGTGCCGATGCCGAGTTGCTCCAGAGCGAGGAAAAACGCAAAGATCTGCACCGTGTATTCACACGCCGTGCTGGCGGTCAGCGCGCCGGGGAACTTGGCATTGTTTAGCGAAGCAAACACCAGACGATTGACCAGGCGGGCAAACAGTGTGCCGAACACCAGAATAAAGATCGCAACCAGCACGTTTGGCAGGAACAGCGCCATCTTGTTGGCCAGGCTGGCGAGGGAATCGAGGCCCAGGCTACTCGCCGCAGAAACCGCCACCACCAGCAATACCAGCCAGTAGATGGTGCCGGCAATCATGCCTGCCAGTGACAGATCAACTCCGCCCTGCTTGACCAGCGCTTCCAGCCCGGAGCGTTCCGCCATGCGGCCAAAGCCCAGCACTTCGAGGCCGCGCCGCACACCGCTGCGCAATACGCGCGCCAGCACCCAGCCGGCCAGAATCATCACCAAGGCAGCCAGCAGTTTGGGCATGAAGAGGGCAATCTGGCCCCAGAAAGCTTGCAGTGAAACTAGGAAAAGATCGATTTGCGTATCCATATTGGTTCCTTAAATTGTCTTAAATGACGGAAGGGTGCGACTTCTTGTCAGGACTGACCGCTTGCGCATGACCGCCGGGGCGAAGCAATTCCGCCATCGGTTGCAATGCCGCGCTCTGTTCAAGAAAAGGCAAGTTCTGCACCAGTTCGCTCATGGCTTGCGCCAGATTGAGCAGCGCATCGTCTGGCAGATTGTTCATCGCCGCTTTCAATACACCCTGGCCAAATTGCGGTGAGGCGTCGGCGATACGTTGACCATCGAAGGTGACGAAGTAAATGCCGGCTGAGGAGGATAGCGGGTCGGATTCCACTCGCAGCAGACCACGCTTGAGCAGTCCGTCAAGCAGAGCCTCAGTGTTTGGCCTCGGCATCGCCATGGTCTTGGCCAGATCGACCGCGCGCAACCCCGGAGATTGCGCCAATTCCCATAGCGCCCAGAGATCGACGGAACTGATGTCGTGCCGAGATTCCACCCATTCCGAATGCCGGCGCACGGCGTCCAGGGTCATCCTGAACATTTTCAGGGTGGCCAGAATGGTTTCCTTGCGGCGGGCCCAGGCAACAGCGGTGTCCTGGGAAGGGTCAAGAAAATGTTTGCTTGAGTTCATGGGGCGGCATTCTTGCCGCCCAGGCGCCGAAAATCATTCGCCAGCTCCCGTAAGGGGATTACATACAGACGAACTCAGCTTTCTTCTGGTCGGTATGGCGTCTCAGTGGGCGTCTCAGCGGGCGTTTCAGCTGCCAGCTCACGCGGCAACTCGCTCGCCAAGGACTGCATTCGAGTCGTCAACTCAGTCATAAAAACGGCTTGCTCAAGATTGCCGAACATCGGCTCGCCGATGAATACATCGCAGAAAAACGGCACCAGAATCGGATCATCCTTCGGCAGCGCCTTGCCCAGGCCATGCAGGAAGATCGGCGTCACCGGCACGTGTGGACGCCTTGCCGCCAGCACAGCGATACCGCGTTTGAAGCGGCCCATGACTTCCGGTTCGCCGCGACTGCCCTCCGGGAACAGCACCAGAATCTCGCCACGATCCAGCGCCATTTCGCAGGGTTTGAGCGGATCAACGCCGCCTTTCGCCTCGCGCTTGATCGGCAGAATGCCGATCACGTTGAGCGAAAACCAGGCCAGCAGCGGATTCACCGTGAAGTAGTCTGCCGCCGCCACCGGGCGCAACTTCGGTAATAACTTGAGCGGGAACAGTGACATCAGCACCAGCGTATCGAGATGGCTGTTGTGGTTGGCGGCAACAATGGCCGGGCCATCCAGCGGCAGGCGTTCGCGGTGGCGCAGGTTGAGCCCAAGCACGACCAATGCGATAGGCCGCGCGATCAACGCGAAGAAGGCGAGGCGAAGGAATCGGGCCATTAATCCTGGAATCCTCAGTTGGGATTGAATATTGTGAAATTTCAATCAGTTGCGTTACTGATGTAGGTGCGAATTCATTCGCACACAAGCGGTTGATTATGCGAATAAATTCGCACCTACAGTCCGGTCAACTGCGTTTTTTGGTTAATAGTGCAGGTAATACAAAAAGTGGAAAAACAACGGCGCGGTGAAGGTCAGGCTATCGACCCGATCCAGAATGCCGCCATGACCGGGAATCAGACTGCCGCTATCCTTGATGCCAAGATCGCGTTTCAGCGCCGAAATGTTGACGTCGCCGACAAAGCCGGCCAGGCCGATCAGCAGGCCGGCAAGCGGCGCTTCCCAACCGACCAGCGGCGTCAGATATGGCGCCAGCGCCCAGGCAATAAGTGTCGTAGTCAAAATACCACCAAGGAAACCCTCCCAGGTTTTCTTCGGGCTGACTTTGGGGATGATCTTGTGCTTGCCCAAAGTCTTGCCCCAGACGTACTGCGCGACGTCGTTGAATTGGGTCAGGAACATCAGAAACAGTACCAGCCCGGCAGCACCGCCGGCCGGATTGACGTCCTGCGGCAGTACCAGCAGAAACGCCATGTGCGACAGGTTGAACACCGTCAGCATCAGACCCCAGTGCAGGCTGCCGGCAGCGCGCAGAAAACCGGCGGTATCGCCGATCAGCACCATGCGCATCGGCAAAAACATGAACAGATAGACCGGGATGAAGATGATGAACATGCCGTACCAACCGATCGCCACCCAGTAGAACTGGGCCGGAATCGCCAGATAGGCCCAGAACAGCACGCGCCGGTCGGCGCGGCGGGTCGGAATCAGCGACAGGTATTCCTTCAGTGCCAGGAAACTGACCAGCGCCAGGAAGATTATCGACAGCGTCGGCGACAAGGCCATCGCGGCGGCGAACACACCAGCCATCACCCACCAGGAGTTCACCCGCGAATTGAGTTCACCGTAATCCTTGTTTGGATGCACCCGTTTGAGCCCAAACACGATGCCGCTGGCGAGCAGCAAAATGCCAAAGATGCCGGCCAGGAAAGCGGCGGCGTTGGGAGTCAGGGCGCTGAACATCAGTCTGTCTCCTCAGCCAGCCCGCGCCGGGCACGATTGGCGATGGTGAACACCAGCAATACCGCTATCACGGCGAGCAAACCGGTCAGCCACGCCCCGGTCGGCGCACCCAAGCCCACCGCAAGACCAAGCGCACCGAAGATGAAAGCGCGGTCGCTCTTGCCCATCGGCCCGTCATAACGCCGCGAGGCGCCCAAGGTCTGCATTAGCACACCCGTCATTTCCGACACCGTCGCGAGCAGCACGATGGCGACGATCAACGCTGCATTGAAACCGGCCACCAGTGCCAACGGCAGATACAGCGCGGCGTCAGACAACACATCGCACAACTCGTTGAGCACCGCGCCCAGGCGCGATTTCTGGTTGTGTTCGCGTGCCAGCATGCCATCGACGGCATTCAGCGCCATGCGCAGAAACATCACACCCGGCAGCAATAGCAGCAGAGAAGTTTGCAACGGGCTCAGCGTTATCAACGCGCCGGTGGCGAACGACAACGCCATTGCCGCCAACGTCACCTGGTTGGCAGTGACCCCGGCTTGCGCCAAACCGCGCACCGCAGGGCGCAACACGTTCTGGAACGCGGGTTTCAGGTCGTAGATGCTGGGCATGATTCCTCTTGCGCCAAGCGCATGATGTATTGAGCAAAATCGGGATCTTCACCGCGCAGCAATTCAGGCAAATGGGTACGGAATTCCTCCCGCTGGCACCACTCACGCATGTAGTCCTCCCACGAATGCCAACGCCGATCCTGCTTCTCGTCCATCTCGGGTTCATAGGCAAGCAGATAGGCGCGTTCGAACAGTGAAATCAGCATGTCAAACACCACCCACTTGCGCTCGCGCTGTTCATCGCTCAGGTTTGGCGTCGCGATCTGACTGCGCAATTTCAGGTCGGAATTGGACAGCACGATTTCCAGAAAATCGATATAGGCATCGGACAACTGCTGCCAGATCGCCTCTTCCTCGTTCTCGCGCTCCTTGCGCTGATCAAAGAAGTACGCCCCGATGGCAAACGGCAAGCCGAATACCGTCACTACATAGGACAGCAACTCCCAGGTTTCCAGATCCATCTCGCCCTCGTTATGGCATGTAGCGCATGTAATCCTTGTAGATGCAACGATCCATCACCACCGTCAGGCCGGCGGCGCGCGCCCTTTCCGCGCCTGCGTCATGCACGATACCTTCCTGGATCCAGATCGCCGGCGCGTGAATTGCCAGCGCTTCTTCAACCACGCCGGGAATCGCCGCCGACTCGCGGAATACATTGACCAGATCGACCGGAAACGGAATATCGGCCAGCTTGGCATACGCCTTCTCACCCAACGCCGAATCCAGCGCCGGCCGCACCGGCACGATGCGATAGCCGAAGCGTTGCATGGCTTGCGAGACGCCAAAGCTGGGCCGATCCGGCTTGGGTGACAGGCCGACGACGGCAATGGTCTTGACACGTTGCAGCAGCGCCTTGATTTCTTCCGGGGAAGGGTTTTGAAAACTCATTTCAGCTCCTTGGTCATCACATAGTCATCCATCACATGGCCACCACCGATGTCTTCCAAGTAAATGGTCGATACCGTGAAGCCATGTTTCAGATACGCGTTGATCGCGTTCTGATTCTGTCGATTCACCCGTAACACCAGGCGCGTGTAACCATGACTGGCAGCGCGTTCGGCCAGGGCATTGATCAACACGCCGCCGATGCCGTGGCGTTGCCAGTCGAGGTCAACATACAGCTTGTCCAGCTTGTAATCGCCCTCGGCTTGCGGATGGCCATGCGCGAAACCGACCAGAACCGGTTTTTCCAACCCGGCCGCGCGCGCCGCCAGCCAGATATCACCGCGCGCAATGAACTGCTTCACCAATACCGGTCGATAACGTTGCGCCAACATGTATTCGATCTGTTCAGCGCTGATGATGCCAGGGTAATGCGCCCGCCAGACGCGGCCGGCGAGTTCAACCACCAGCTCGGCTTCATCCAGCCGCAGCGGGCTGATTTCAATTTCATCCATACAGACTCGCCTCGCCTTGCGGTCGTGTTTTGAAGCGTTTATGTAACCAGAAATATTGTTCCGGCATTTCACGAATTCTCTCTTCGATAAACGCATTCATGCGACGCGTATCAGCCTCGATATCGTCGGTAGGGAAGTTTTCCCAGGCCGGATACAGCCGAATGACATAACCATTGCCTTGTTGCCGACTAATGGTTGGCATCACCGTCGCACTGGTGGCGCGCGCCATCCGGGATAAGCCGGTGATGGTGGCGGCCTGCACACCAAACAAGGGCAAGAAAATCGCATCCTTGCGGCCGTAATCCATGTCCGGCAGGTAATAGAAAGGCAACCCGCGCTTGACTGCTTTCAGCACCGGGCGAATGCCTTCACTGCGACTGTAAAGCTCTGATTGGCCAAAGCGCTGGCGGGCACGGTGCGCCAAACGGTTGAGCAAGGCATTCTTGATCGGCGAATAGATATCTACCATCGGCGCAAATTCACAGGTCAGGCGAATGCCGCCAGCGCTGACACCGACGAAATGGGTTGAAAACAGAATCAGCGGTTCTCCCAGATGCGCCTGGATATGCTCCATGCCCTCGATCTTGACCAGGCGCGCAATTTCCTCGCGTGAACCCCACCAACACACTGCTTCGAACAAGGCAGCGCGGCCAAAAGCACGAAAGTGGCGCTTCAGCAGTGCCTCGCGGGCCAACGTATCCATCTCAGGGAAACATAAGCGCAGGTTGGTCGCGCCGATATGCCGCCGCTCGCGCGCTAGAAAATACAAAATACTCCCCATGTTTTCCCCCACCCAATTCAATACTTGGATGGGAAAAACCTTCCACATTACCCAGAGCAGCACCACACCGAAATATTTCATTGCGCGGGGCCCTCAGGGGGAGTGTCCTGCCAGTGGAAGCGATGTAACTGGTAACTCCACAAATACTGTTCCGGCAGCCGGCGCACAGCGTTCTCCAGGGCTTGATTGACGATCCGCATCGCGGCACCGGTGTCAGCCGGCAACATTGGCAACGGTTCAATGACCAGACGATAGCCGCGCCCCCAACTCAGCCGCTTGCAATAGAACAACAGGGGTTTCGCCCCCGACGACGTTGCCAGACGATATAGCAACGTCGGCATATATGCCCAGCGCCCGAACATCGGCGCCCAGACGCCTTCGCCCTTGTTCGCCTTCTGATCCGGCAGCACCCAGGCTGCTTCATTGTGTTTCAGCGCCGTCAATAAAGCTCGCACACCGCCCAGATTCGGTTCCACCATCTTCGCCTGTCCCCGGTTGCGGCCGGCCTGCATCAACGTATGCGCCCAATCCTGGCGCGGTCGTCGATACAGCGCAGTAATCGGCAAACGCGCCGCCAGATACAGGCCGGCCAGTTCCAGACAGCCCAGATGCGGCCCCAGCACAATCAACCCCTTGCCCGCCGCCCGCGCAGCTTCGACATGCTCCCAACCGCGTACCTCGCGCACCCAGCCGGTGACGGTCGCAAGTGGACGCAGCCAGATCGGCACCAGTTCGGCTATGCCCTTGCCCATCTCGACCGACACGCGGATCAGCCTGCCAGGCGAATAAAAGCCAGCCTGGCGCAAATTGTTGGCGATGATCTGACGATGACGTGGACGCAACAAACTCAGCAAACCCAGCAACACGCCAAGAAAATGCACCAACGGCAAAGGCAGCAACGCAAAGATGCGAAGAAATAAATACAAGGCGGGTTTGACCTGAAGGAAGGCGGACCCCTAGAATTATCAAGCCGCCGCGTTAATCCC
>CAMDHJ010000107.1 GCA_945897865.1 Tepidiphilus sp. J10 | reverse complement strand
CCCCGCTACGAGTCCGATTGCGGGCCTGCCATGCCGTCTGGCCGCGTTGCTCCTCCTTGCGGGAAACGGCCCCGCGCGTCGTCGCGCCTTGCCAGCCGACCTGGCAGGCCCACACTCGGACTCGTTCAACAGAGGAATCAAGGTTGAACCTTCAGCGGCTTTCACCCGGGTAGGATGGGTCAAGCGAAGCGGGCCCATCTGTCGTTGCGCGTTGATGGGGCCGCTGCGCTTGGCCCATCCTACGTCTGCCGCCGACATTGGGCGGCAGATTTAGGCGTTAAGACTGAGCGGTGAGCCGACGCGCTGCCAGGCCAGTGTGGTGCTGACGCTTTGCTGTGCCGCGACCAGGTTTTGCGAAGCAGGCGGCAAGCTCGCATCTGCAAAGCCGCTCAGGCTCAGGCAAGCCAGCAGGGCAAGGCGACCAAGGATGGACTTGAGGTGGGTTGTCATGTTGCGCTCCCCTCAATTCAACGCGGCTGAACTGACCTGCGCGGTGCGCAGCGCTTCATAGGCATCGTCGGACTGAATCTTGCGATGGACAGCGGTTTCACCGAGCAATTGATTCAATTCGCCCAGCAGGTCGTATTGCGTTGCCGCCGGCAGCGGCGTGCGGCAGGCGACTTCCAGCGCATTCCATTTGTAGGCGGCCTGATGATCACGTTGATACAGACGTTCACAAGCGGCAAGCAGATGGCTGCCTTTTTCCTGGCGTTCCGGGCCGGGTGCCTGGGTCATCAGGTCTTCGAACTGGCTGCCGAGGATTTCGTTTTCCACCGCTGCGGCAAGTGGGGTCATGCTCTTGCCGAGTGCTTTCAGCGCGGCATTTTGATACTCGCGCGCCTTGCTCGATGCCGGGTCGGCGATGCTGTGGGCGAGGCCGGCCCAATGCAGCAGGCGCGGCCGTTCCGGATCCTGTTCCGGCATGCTGCCGATCAGGTATTCAGCCAGGCCTTGCGCGCTGCTGTCCTTGTTCGAGCTGAGCAGGTCATACAGCGCGCGCAGAAAGGGCGGGCAGGGCTCAAGCAGAGTGACATGCGATTTGATCCACAGATCGCGCTCGATATCGCGCAAGCGATCCTGGTTGTGCGGCGCGATGCTCTTGCGGCTTTGCGGGTTTTCCCAGTTCTGTACCGTCGTCACCGAGACATTGGCGAGCACTGCCAGTGCTTCCTGTGACAGGCTGTAACGCCGTCGCAGCGTACCGATCCAGTCAGCTTCGAATTCGCGTTGGCTGCTGTAGCGGCGCAGCGGGCTGAGCTGGCGTCCGTGGCTGTTCCATTGTTCCTGCAGGTACGGCATGGCGAGTCCTCCTTGGCAAGTGTGAGTTCAGCATAGATGGCGGAAGCATCGTGCGACAACCAACCTGGTTGACCAGCCAGGTCGCAACCCGGTTGCTAACGCCGCAGCGGGTCGATCTCTAGCCTTCACATCATCCGGTGTGTGCCGGTCTACTCGATGGAGGCAGAAAATGTACTCAGAACAACTTGCAGTACTTTTGTTCATTGCGGCAACACAGGTGGCGGGGCAGGGTGTCAGCAGTCAGCCGATGGCGCAAGTGCCGCATGGCGGTGCGGAAAAAATCAGTTTGCAGGCTCAGGCGGCTCGGCGTTCGTTGCCGGTGGCAAAAACACGTTTGAAGATCAAGCGTGAACGTGAAGCGATGATGCTGGCCGAGTTTCACTAATTGGCGGCGAAATGCCGGGTTGTTCCCCAAACCCGCCGCCGCCCGGTGTTAGCAAGACAAAGACATCACCGACTTCAAGCTGGAATTCAGCGATGCCGGGCAGCTGTTCCACTTCACCCGCCGCGCGTTCGATCCATTGCTGGCCGGTCTTGCCATTTGTGCCGCCAGCCATGCCAAACGGCGCGACTTGTCGCCGTACAGCGAGAAGATTGGCCTGCATCGGTGCCAGAAAACGAATCCGGCGTTCGACGCCATCGCCGCCAGGGTATTTTCCAGTGCCGCCCGAATCCTGGCGGATGCCGAAGCGTTCCAGACGCACCGGGAAGTTGAGTTCCATCACTTCCGGGTCGGTCAGGCGCGAATTGGTCATGTGGCTGTGCACCGCGCTGGCGCCGGCAAAACCTGGTCCGGCACCGGCGCCGCCGCAGACGGTCTCGTAATACTGGTAGCGGCCGTCGCCGAAACTGAAATTGTTCATGCTGCCCTGGCTGGCAGCGAGTACGCCAAGCGCGCCGTACAGCGCATCGACGATGTTTTGAGAGGTTTCCACATTGCCGGCGACGACCGCTGCCGGCCAGGCCGGATTCAACATTGAAGCAGCCGGCAGCACGATGTCGAGCGGCCGCAACACGCCGGCGTTGAGCGGAATGTCGCTATCGATCAGCGTGCGGAACACATACAGCACAGCGGAATGCACGATGCTGGCCGGCGCGTTGAGATTGCCCGGCTGTTGCGGGCTGCTGCCGCTGAAATCGATGCGGGCGCGTTGGGTGCAGACGTCGATGGCAATTTCAACGGCAATCCGGCTGCCGTCATCCAGCGGCAACGTGAAAACGCCGTCTTGCAAGCGGCCCAGCAAGCGCTTCACCGCCGCCTCGGCGTTGTCCTGCACGAAACCCATGTAAGCGGCCACCGCTTCGGCGCCGACTTCATTTTCAAGTTGCCGCATGCGCCGCTCGCCTAGCGTGTTGGCGGCGACCTGGGCGGCGAGGTCGGCCAGGTTCTGCTCCGGATTGCGGGCTGGTTGTATGTTGCTGGCCAGCCATTGGCGAATCTCGTTTGCCAGCAACACACCATCGCGCACGATCAGCAGCCCGTCGGAACGGCAGCCTTCGTCGTCGATATGGCGGCTGTTGGCCGGCATCGACCCGGGGCTGATGCCGCCGACATCGGCATGATGCGCGCGGCTGGCGGTGAAGTAGCGCAACGTGCGGCCATTGTCATCAAAGATCGGCGAAACCACGGTGATGTCCGGTAAATGCGTGCCGCCGGCATAGGGCGAGTTGATCAGCCAGACATCGCCCGGCCGCAGTTGGTCACCAAAAGCATTCAGGATGGCGCGCACCGAATCGCCCATGCTGCCAAGATGAACCGGGATATGCGGCGCGTTGGCGATCAGGTTGCCGACGGCATCAAACAGCGCGCAGGAGAAATCAAGCCGTTCGCGGATGTTCACCGAGCGGGCGCTGTTCTGCAGCGCGCGGCCCATGTCTTCGGCGATGCTCATGAAACGGCGGTTGAACAGCGTCAGCCAGGTCGGGTCCGGGCGCGCGGGATCAGGCCGGCGCTGACTGCCGCTTGCCGAGGTCAGCAGCAGGTCTCCACGTTGGGTCAGGCAGACTTGCCAACCCGATTCCAGCACCAGCATTGAACCGGCTTCGACAACCAACGCCGGTCCGCTCAAAGTCTGGCCGACGGCGAGATGATCACGTTGAAACACCGGCGCGTCGAGCCAGACGCCGTCAAAGAATACCGGGCGCTGTGCAATCGGCTCAGCCGGGGTGGTCGGCAGATCGAACAAGGCTTCCGCCAGGCCGCCGCCGCTGACCGTTTCGCTTTCCAGCGCGACACAAACCAGTTCGCGCGCCGGATCGGAAAAGCCGAAGCGGGCACGGTGCTCGGCGTGGAAGGCTGCAGTCATGTCGTCCAGCGTGCCAAATGGAATGGCCAGCACGCTATCGGCGCCGGCGTAACGCAGCAGGGCGCGGCGGGTTTCGTCGGCGCGCGCAACGGTGAGTTCGGGTAGGTCATTAAGCCGCCGTTCCACTGCTGTCTGACGCACCTCGCGATGTTCAGCCAACCCGATGCCATACGCCGACAACACCGCAGCAAAAGGCGAAATCAGCACTTGCCGGATACCCAGCCGCGCCGCCACGGCGCAGGCATGCTGACCACCGGCGCCGCCGAAGCCGACCAGCGTGAAAGCGGCTGGATTGACGCCGCGCGCCAGCGTGATGTGGCAAATGGCGTCGGCCATGTGCTCGACCGCGATATCGAGATAACCGGCGGCGAGCTGCTCCGGGCTGTAGGCCAGATTCAGCCCGGCGTTGAGGCTTGCAGCCTGTTGCACGAAGGCGGTGCGCACCACATCGATATCGAGCGGCTGATCGGCATGCGGGCCGAACACGGCGGGAAAGAAATCAGCCTGCAGGCGACCGAGCAGCAGGTTGGCATCGGTCACCGTCAGCGGTCCGCCGCGTCGGTAGCAGGCCGGGCCGGGCAGGCTGCCGGCGGATTCCGGGCCAGCCAGCAGACGCTCACCATCAAAGCACAGGATCGAGCCGCCGCCGGCCGCGACGGTATGCACGCCGAGCATCGGTACGCGGATGCGATGTCCTGCAATTTTGCTATCCAGGCTGCGTTCGAACTCGCCGGAAAACAGGGAAACATCGGTCGAAGTACCGCCCATATCGAATCCGATCAATTGGTCGAACCCCGCCGCCTGGCCGACCTTGGCCATACCAATCAAGCCACCGGCCGGACCGGACAACACGCTGTCCTTGCCCTGAAAATGCGCCGCATCGGCAAGGCCACCATTCGATTGCATGAATTCCAGTTTGACGCCGCCGGGCAGGGCGGCCGCAACCTGATCGGCATAGCGCCGCACCGGTGGCGACAGGGCAGCATCCAGCACAGCGGTTTCCGCACGCGGCAGGAACTTGATCAACGGACTCGCCTGATGCGACAAGCTGATCTGGCTGAAACCAGCGGCATGGGCAAGTTCACCGGCACGCAGTTCGTGGGCTGGATTCTTCCAGGCGTGCAGGAAGGCGATGGCACAGGCGGTGAAGCCTTCGTCACGGGCGGCGACGAGCGCCTGCATCAGACCGGTTTCATCGATGGTATGCAGAATTTCGCCATCGACTGCGATGCGTTCGGTCGCTTCGATGACACGGGTATGCAGCGGCGCGGGCTTGCGGATATCGAGTGCAAAGATGTCTGGCCGCGCCTGGTCGCCGATTGCCAGCGTATCACCGAACCCGGCAGTCGTGATCAGCACGACGGGCTCGCCGGTGTGGGTCAACAGTGCGTTGGTACCGACTGTGGTACCCATCTTGACGGCAGCGATCAAACCATCGGGTAGCGCATCATCTCTGGCCAGACCAAGCAGAAGCCGAATACCGGCGATGGCGGCATCCGGGTATTGCTCAGGATTGTCGGACAGGAGTTTTCGTTGTTGCAGTTGGCCGTCAGGACGCCGGGCGACGATGTCGGTGAAGGTGCCGCCGCGGTCGATCCAGAATTGCCAGCCGGTAATCAACTTTTCCGACTTCCTAATGCTCTTGCGCAGCGTCGATGAATTCCTGCAGTTCAGTTTCACCCAGCATCAGATGCTTCAGACAGGCTTCGCCGAAAACCTCCCAGGAACATTCATTTAATTGCCGCGAAGTCATTTCCTGAATGTGATCCGCAATATGGCCGACAGCAATCAACGTGCGAATCTCATTGCTGACCGCAATGCCATCGAACACGCTGGTGTCGTGATGCCACTGGATCGCTTCGCGCACGTTGTCCGGCAACCCCCAATTGCGGGCAAGCAAGCTGCCCACCGCGACATGATTGGTGTTGTGGCGGCTATCTTCCATATCGGTGATTTGAATCCAGGGTGTTGAGGGAATCCGTTTCATGGTGTCTAGATAATCCGGAAAGCGTTGCAGTAGCAAAGGCATGGCGCTGTCATGAAAAAGGACATAAAGCTGGATTTCATCGACATTGCGCAGGCCAAGTTGGCGTGCCAGCATCACAGCGTATTCGGCAGTACGATTTGTGCTTTCCCAGTAATGATCCATGCCCTTGACCGCCACACTGTTGCGCAACGCCAAGCCCATCACCAGTGAGCCAATATTCTTCAAGCCCAGCGCGGATACTGCCTGCTGAACGGAAGTGATTTTTCTGTTCAACCCATAAAACGGGGAATTGACTGTCTTCAACACGGCAGCGGCGATGCTGGCGTCATTGCTGATCAAGCGTGAAATTTTCAGGATGTCCGGTTCATCGCTGTTCCGCTCACGCATCAACGCAATGACGATTTCAGGCTGCGGTGGAATCTGGATGCTACTCAGCAGTTTGCGGGTTTCAGACTGGTCGATGGGTTTGCTCGGTAGCGGGTGGCTGACGACAGGTGGTGCTGCACTGATCTGGTTGAACATGGCTCACTCGTAACGTTTTTCGAATATTAGCAATTTAATATATTTACAAAAAACGTGCCTTGAAAAAGCTCATTTAGCGCAAAACAGCACGGGCAATTGTGTCGTGGATGTTGCGCTTAGCCGAAGAATCACAGCGAATGATCTGGCAGATAGAAGGTCGAAGCCGTCAATTCGTGCATACAACCTGATAAACGACTCGAAATAATAGCTTTAAGCTACTGTATTAATTTATTTTTAACAAAAATTCCCGTCTGGCCGAAGATAGATTCGCCGGCCAGAAAACTACCCTTGTAGTGAGCGCTGAACTTCACAACGCTCACTACCTGGAAAAAATCCATCATGGTCCCGGGAAACAACCCGAGATCAAGCTCCGACTCAGATGCCGCGCAGCAACTCATTGATGCCGACCTTGCTCAGCGTCTTCGCATCGACCTGTTTGACGATCACCGCACAATACAGGCTGTACTTGCCGTCGGCGGAAGGCAGGTTGCCACTGACCACGACGGAACCACTAGGAATGCGTCCATAGCTGATTTCGCCGGTTTCACGATTGTAGATGCGGGTCGATTGGCCAATGTAGACGCCCATCGAGATCACGCTGTTGTCTTCCACGATGACGCCTTCGACCACTTCCGAACGTGCGCCGATAAAGCAGTTGTCGCCGATGATGGTTGGGCCGGCCTGCACTGGTTCCAGCACGCCGCCGATGCCAACACCGCCGGACAAGTGCACGTTCTTGCCGATCTGGGCGCAGGAACCAACGGTAGCCCAGGTGTCGACCATGGTGCCTTCATCGACATAAGCGCCGATGTTGACGTAGGAAGGCATCAGCACCACGTTCTTGGCAATGTAGGAGCCCTTGCGGACAGAGGCCGGCGGCACGACGCGGAAACCGCCTTCACGGAAATCGCGGCTGTTGAAGTCGGCAAACTTGCTCGGTACCTTGTCGTAATAATTGGTGAAACCCCCCTTGATGAAGGCGTTATCTTCCAGTCGGAACGACAGCAGCACGGCTTTCTTGATCCATTGATGAGTGACCCAGTTCTGGTCATTGTTTTCACCGACGACCCGCTCGGCGACGCGCAACTGGCCGCAGTCGAGCAAGTCCATCACTGTCATGACCGAATCCTTGACCTTGGGTTCGACGTTGCGCGGCGTGATTTCGGCGCGGCGTTCAAAAGCTTCTTCGATGATCAGTTGCAGTTCTTGCATGGTGATTTCCTTGTTGGTTAGAAAAAAATGGGTGAAGGATTGTCCAATAAAGACAATGAATACGATAATTCGCGCAAAGCTGTGAGCGAAACTCGGCCCCGCGCCGTGTGAACCTTCGGGGTTCCTATACTCATGGCTTTTTCCTTTTCTGCTCCCCGAAACGTCCTTCCAAATTCAGCGCTTGCTGGCCATTGAAGAAGGTTCCGCGCTCCGGGCCGAAATGCAGGTCGTGAATCTCGCCCACCTGAGGCCAGATCACTTTCAGGAAGCGTTCTTCGCGTTTTGAAATACCTGTGACTTGATCTGTACGGGACTCATAGAAACGCTGCACTGCCCAGAGGAAGTAATCGACCGCTTGCAGGCAGGCATCGGTTTTCGGGGTTGATACCCGAATCCGCCAATCATCTCGACTGCCGCGGCCGAAGCCGTATTTCGCGGCGAAATCTCGCTCGGCATGGTCAATCGCGATACGGATGGCCTCGTTGCGGTCACTTTGCCCGCGACGCGCCACGCACACTTCATAAGCATCAGCCAGACGGTGGAACTTGCCGAACAGCGAACGCATCAGCCCGTCGTACAACTCGTTGTGCTGATAGCGGTAGCCTGGTTCGCTCACGTTACGCCGCAGGACATCTTCCAGGATGCGAGCCTTGTCGCAGATCACCGCATGGAAGCGCAGGGAGTCGCCTTCCGCCACCAGCAGCTTGAACACTTCGTAGCGCACTTCCGGCAGGTCGTCCTTGGCGTGAAATGCTACACCAGTCTTGCCGCGCGCCGGATCGAAAGAGGGAACACCGCCGAAATAGGGGTTAGCCAGGAGTTGCTGGCGCAGCACTTCGAGCCGTTGCCCCAATCCCGCCGGATCATCCACCTCCAGCTTGCCGAGGATGAAATAACGTGAACACCCTTCTGTCCCGACGATGGCGCGGCGGCGGTTGGCGAACAGCGTCGGGTCGCCCGCTTCATCGACGTAGATATGCAAAGAATCTTGCGGCACAGAACAATCAAGCCCCGTCACAGTCATGCCCTGCAACCAGCGCCCTGGCAAAAGCTGCGTATTCGGCGTCATCCCGGCAGGCTTCTTCCAATAATATCGCAGCGTCAGGGTCGTTCTCTGCGCACCGTGACAGAACGCACAACTGCATCACCCACCGCGACCGATAAGCCCGTAAGTCCTGGCGATTGAGGCCAAGACAGGTTTCTGTCGTCTTTCCTCTTGCCGTTGTCCCGACGACAGTAGCCAGTCGAGCCCGAAAATCGAAGACAAACTCGAAATGCGCATCGGGGAAGTCCTCGCAAGGGTTGACCAACGGCCCACCCTCGGCGGCCTCCGGAAAGCGGTCCCCTTTGTGTTCTCGACCATTGCATATGGCACATGACAGCAGAAGGTTGCGCCACTCGAACGCAAGCGACCTGAACTCCAGCTTTGATTTCGGCCGAAAATGCTCAATGTGCCCGTAATCAACATGAAGAATCTTGCTTTCGCAGTAGGCGCACTTGCCGTGAAACATGGAGACCAGAGCACGCTTGATCTCCAGGTGACGATATTTTTTTTCGGCGCGCGTCTTGTCTTCTTTGGTAACGGCATTGAGCAGCGCCTGCGTCCAAGCGACCTGGTTTTGCTCAATCACGGCAGGCTTCGCCGCCCGCTCGACACGGATCATGGCAGAGCCTTCTCCAGGTAAGCCTCAATCCTGGATTGCAGCGAACCGGGTTCAGGCGGCCCACCAATCGGGCGGGCCGTTTCCACGAAGAGGGAAAGCTGTTTGAACTCAGCACTTTCTTTCTTGGATAGCCTGGTTCGTTTAACGAGCAATTCGTCGTAGCGGTCGATCTTTTCCTGCGTCTGTGGCGAGTAGGGGGAAACGTTGCCGAAGGCGTCGCTTTGCAACACACGGTCCACACTGAGCGCGGAAAAATCGCGGACTTCTTCGACCGAGGTTTTGCCATTCGACAGCGAGAATTTGAGCGTCAGCGCCTCCTGGCCCGCGCCTGCGGCGATGAACGGGCTATGCGTCGCAACAATGAATTGAAGATTGGGGAACTGCTTGCGCAACCAGAGGGCTATGTCCCGTTGCCAGATCGGGTGGAGATGAATATCCAACTCGTCGATGAGTACTACACCCTCCTCATTCAACGGATCGCTACTCTCCGGGAAAGCCTGGATCAACCGCCATACCAGATCACCGGTGAGGGCCAGAACGCTGCGATAGCCATCGCTCAAGGCGAGCGTCGGCACCTTGACACCACCCACGTCAAAAAAAATGCGGCCTTCCGCATTGACACTGTCGAACCGCACACCATGTGGCAATAGCGAATTGATCGCGGCAATGCCCAATTCCTTCTGGCGCTTTGCCTCTAGACGCCTTGCTTCATCGTTATCGTTTTTCACGATGCTGTAGTCGAGATAAACCATCCAGCGTTCAAAGGCGGACAGCGGCTGATCCTCATCGAACTGGGTGAAGAAATTCGTGTAGCGGGTTGGCGGTTCCAGTGATGGCACGATGATCTCGCTCTTGCGGGTCAGCCGCCGAAACGCCCCATAGCCGACGGCAAACCACCCCGTTCCCTTTGATGTGAAGGCGTTTCGACGCAGCCAGGTCAACCTTTTTTCCTGAACGGCATGAATGCCTGGCTCGGTATAGAGCTTGTTGCCGACGGTGAGTTGATCGCTTCCGGTGACAAAAAACGAGTAGCCGAAGGCCTGGGTGACTTTTTGTGAGCCGAAGCTCCCGGGATCGCTGTCCGCCTGATGGATCTTGATGGATAACTTGCCGCGCTGGCCTTCGTCACGCAGCCAGCCCACCGGGCGTGGAGCCAGTATCTGCGCGCCTTCTGGGCCAGCCAGAAGCAGGCCAAGGGATTGCAACACCGTGCTCTTGCCGCAACCGTTCTGCCCGAGCAAGGTGACCCAGCTTTTGTTCTTGAATTTCAGGGTAGATTTCTCGAAACAGCGGATATTTTCGAGCGTCAATTCTTCGATGAGCATGGGGTCGCTCCTGTATGGACGGTGATGTCATCCCCTAAAAGAAGAGGAATTTCGGCTTGTACATGAGTCACGATTCTGCACCCTTGCTCGAGAACGCCCCCGGCCAACCGCCGTGTGCTTCGATGATCTGGTCGATTTCCGCCATCAGACGGATGGTTTCGTTCAGGGCGACGACGACGCGCTGGTAGTGGGCAATATCCTCATCCGAGAGGGTGCGGCCCTTGCGGTCTTTCAGCCATTTCTCGCACACCTGGTAACCGCCGACGTGGAAGTTCCAAACCGCCTCCGGCACGCCCTCGAAATGCTGGTTGGTATTGATCCAGACCGCGCCGTCCTTGTAGGTGGGCTTCTTGGGGATGCTGTTGTCGCCCTGGCCCTCGAAGTGGGTGATGAAGTCGTTGACCTTGGGGGATTCCAGCAGGTGCAGGGCGACAAGTTCGCCGCCTTGTTTGGCGAGGGCTTGGAACAGCGGCAGGCCGCCAGGGAGCGGGATGCGGGGGAAGTCGATCTTTAGGAATTCGGCGTAGCGGGTGCGGTAGGTGGGGCTGTGGAGGATGGCGTAGAGGGTGTGGAAGATGACATCTGGCGTTGCTTCGGTGCCCAGCCTTGCGTGCAGCGCGGCCAGAAAGATGACTGACAGGTTCGGTTTGCGGCCTTCCGTTGCGCTTTCGTCGTAAAGATCGGTTTTGTGGGTAGTTGGGTAGAGGTAAAGCGGGGATAGGTAACTGCCATCGTAAGGCGTTGCCAACTTATGCTGCCCAGCAGGCAAATTGGTTAAAAAAACCGCAAATCCTTCCTTGGTTTGCCGCGTTGTAATTAATGCAATATTTGAGCAAATAAGATGATCGTTTATTTCGGGTCGAGGATAGTCAAATGCATAAGGGCCATAAAGCATCCATCTGATGTCAAACGGGCGATAAATACATTTTGTTGGTTTTTCCTGCCCAAGATCGCATTTCCTTGCATCCCTCAGCTTCCAATCTCGGTTATCAACCAAGCCATATTTTTCCCGCAAAAAATCATCGCTAATAAATGGGTTAGCCATATCCGCTATTCGTTTCTGCGCAATGTCCTCATCAAAGGCAATTGCGAAATCATCACGATGTGAGTTTGGGCCCAACAGAGTGTTTTTAGAAATATCAGTGATTTTCCAGCCCTGCTCGTATTCGTCGCGCAATGTTTCGTCCTGCGGCACGAACAGATAAAACGCGGTTCCTGGGTTAAGCGCCGTCCATTCCGTTAATGCGCTGCTCCGTGCCAGCAGCTTCTGGTATTTATCGTCGCGTAAGCCGAACAGGTGGGCGTGGCGCACGTTGCATTCCGTTCGTGGTGAGCCTGTCGAACTATGAACGGAATGCCCATCGACAAGCTCAGGGCGAACGGTGGACGGGCGCTTGGCGAATATCCCAATCGCCACGCCCTGCTGAATATCGAATACGTTTTCGTCCTTGCCGCCATCCGGCGCGGTCTCTTTCTTCTTGCTGTTGCCGTGCAGGTCAAACAAGTAAAGGTCGTTGAAACTCTCCATCAGGCTACGGCGCATGCCCCGGAAAGTCGGGTTGTCCAGATAACCGTGGTTGGTGATGAATGCCAACGTGCCGTAGCCGGTGCGGTCTAGCTCCCATTGCCCCAGGCGGATGAACTTGACGTAATCGTCGTTGAGCCATTTGGGATTTTTCTCGCCCAGAGGCGCGCCATCGAGCATGAAGTAATTACCGGTGGCACTGCCTTCACCATGCAGCAGGTGAACGATCCATTCGCTGTCGTTGCTGGAATGGCCGGAATACGGCGGATTGCCCACCACCACCGTAAACCGCACATCCCGCTTAACATCCGCCACCGCCTGCGCTTCATGCGCCAGCGCTGGAGCAAGCACTTCCAATTGCGGCTGAACTTCATGCGCCGGTTCCAGCGCATTGGTCAGAAACACCCTTACCCGTTCCTTGCTGCCAAAGCGGTAGCCGGTCTCGAACAGCTTGAGGCCGATCTTCATATGCGCGATGGCGTAGGGCGCCATCATCAGTTCGTAGCCGTACAGGCGCGGCAGCAGGTGCTTGGGCACGTACTCGTTCCAGGCGGTCTGGCGCTGGGCTTCGTTCTTGCCTTGCTTGGTCCATTTCTCCGTCAGGGTGCGGTGGATGACGTTGATGACTTCCACCAGGAAGGTGGCGGTGCCGGTGGCGGGGTCGAGGATGGTGACGAAGGGGGAATTGGGGGAGGTGCCTTCGGGGATGGTGATGCCACCACCAACTTTAGAAGCGTCCTCTCCCCCGCTTGCGGGGGAGGGGTGAAGAACGGCTATCTCGCCCCAGGTAATGGTGGAGGCCAGACCATCCTCCAGACCGAATTCGCTTTGCAGCAGTTCGTGGACGCTGCGGACGATGTAGCTGACCACCGGTTGCGGGGTATAGAAGACACCGCGCTGTTTTTTCTGTGGCTTGTCGTAGGCGGCGAGAAAGTGTTCGTAGAAGTGGATGACCGGGTCTTCGTTGGGATTCTTGTTGCCGAAATCAGCAATCACGGCGGGCAGGTCGGTTTCGTCGCCGCGCAGCAGTTCCACCACGTCCTGAATGCCCAGTTCGTCGAAGTCGATGCCGCCCCGGCGGCCGCCCACCTTGAGGAAGGTTTGCAGCATCTCCTTCAGGAACGGGTTGGTGACCGGGACGATATTGGCGATGTCGTCGGCCAGCAGCGCGGTGCCGTGGCGGCCTTCGCTCATCTCGGTACGCGAGATGGCAGCGGTGAGCAGGCCGTAGGTGATGGTCTGGGCGTAGGTGTCGGCGAAGTGGGCTTCGGTGAGGTCGTGGATCAGCGCGGTCTGGAAAGCCTTGAACAGCTTGGTCAGCGGGCCTTTTTCAGACTCGGCGGCGAGCATGCGTTTGGCTTTATCGCGGATGCCGCGCGCCAAGCGGGCGAGTTCCTCGGCCAGCAGGTCGGCGGTACGGATGACGTGGCCGATCTTGTGGCGGAATGGTTTGCGCCAGGTTTCACGCCAGGCGTTGGCGTCGCTCTCGTCATCCGGCCAGCGCAGACGGGTGCGCAAAGTCTGGTCGAGTTGGGTGAGTTTGAGCGGTGTATCGCCGCCGTCCCAGCCCAGAACATGCAGGGTGGGCAGGTCGCCGGGGTTTTGATGGAAGTGGGCGAAGGCGATTTCGCGATTGTCTGT
>CAMDHJ010000106.1 GCA_945897865.1 Tepidiphilus sp. J10 | reverse complement strand
CCCCGATTTTTCAATTCATCCACCGCCATGCAACGTAACCTGCTCAAGTCCAAGCTGCACCGAGTTCGCGTTACCGCCTCCGAACTGGAATACGAAGGCTCCTGCGCGATTGATGAACTTCTGCTGGAAGCAGCGGATATTCGTGAGTACGAAAGAATCGAGATCTACAACGTCAATAACGGCGAACGCTTCTCGACCTATGCGATTCGCGGCCAGAAAGGCTCCGGCATGATTTCGGTCAACGGCGCGGCGGCTCGAAAAGCGGCGGTGAACGACATCCTGATCATTGCAACTTATGCCAACTTCAATGAAATCGAACTCGCCCAGTTCGAGCCGAAGCTGGTTTATGTCGATGACAAGAACCGCATCAAGCGCATCGGCGCACAGATTCCGGCGCAAGCGGCCTAGTCGTCATTCCCGCGCACCCGGCCCCAATCGAA
Organism: Tepidiphilus sp. J10; assembly: GCA_945897865.1. Lineage (GTDB taxonomy): Bacteria > Pseudomonadota > Gammaproteobacteria > Burkholderiales > Thiobacillaceae > PFJX01. Next base: position 13,088 of record CAMDHJ010000106.1, on the reverse strand, counting down.
ACACGGTCCTGGATCAGTCTTGCGGCCGGGCGCGATGTCCGAGTGGCCGGCGATATCGAGCAATTCCGGATACGCTTCACGCAGTGCTTCGATCAATCCATGCAGCTGCGCATATTGCGCATCGCTGAACGGCTGATCGTCACTGCCTTCCAGTTCCACTCCGATCGAAAAATCATTGCAGCGCTCGCGTCCGCGCCAGCTTGAGACCCCGGCGTGCCAGGCGCGCTGGCAGCAGGGCACGAACTGGATCAGCTCACCGTCGCGGCGGATGAAGAAATGCGATGACACGCGCAAGCTGTGGATCGTTGCGTAATACGGGTGCGCAGCCGGATCGAGCCGATTGGTGAACAGCTGTTCGACGCCCGCACCGCCGAATTCTCCCGGCGGCAGGCTGATGTTGTGAATCACCAACAGACTGATTTCAGCATCGGACGGACGCGCGTCGCAGTTCGGCGAGTCGATGCGGCGTGCAGACGCACACCATCCAGCCACATCCAATTTCATGGTTCTTCCTCTGCGGGCTGGTTGACGGCATGTTCGATCGCTGCGTGCAGCGTGGTCGGCGTGACTTCGCAATCCAAGCGAGCGTGGTAATGGCCATCCAGATAAAGCAGCAGGGTCGGCAGATGGAATACCTCGAACGCCCGCGCCAGCGCGGAGGCGACCTGCACATCCACCTTGAATAACGCCACGCCGAACGGAGCGCTGGCTGGCAACAGACGTTCAACCTGGCGACAGGTACCACAGGCCTGGCTGCTGAACAGCACCAGCGCGGGGCCGCAGGTTTGCAGCAATTGGCGGTGATAGGTTGATTCATCGAGTAATTGCATGGCTGAATTCTGCGTGAATTCAAGCCACTGTGGGAGCACGCCTCAACAGAGGATTACCTATAGTTGAGTAAATCACCTCTTTAAATAGTGCGGGAGCCTCTTGTTTTTCAGTTTGCATCCGATAGTGATGGAATCATCAATCTGCGTCAGGCATCAACCAGCCCACGGAGGCCACACCCATGAAATACCCCGTCACGCCGACCAGCGTGCAGCGCCAGATGCGCGAGGACGATTTCATTGTTTCAAAAACCGACATTAAAGGCCGTATCACCTACGGAAATCGCATCTTCATCGAGTTTTCCGGCTATTCCGAAGCTGAACTGCTTGGCGCCCAGCACAACATCATCCGCCACCCGGACATGCCGCGGGCAGTCTTCAAATTGCTGTGGGACACGATTCAAGCCAAGAAGGAATGCAATGCCTATGTAAAAAATATGGCGAAAGACGGCAGTTTCTACTGGGTTTTCGCCAACGTGACGCCCAACTTTGACAACAACAGCAATGTCATTGGCTATTTTTCGGTACGCCGCAAACCAAAGGCGTCCGGCGTCGAAACCGTCACCGGCTTGTATCGCAGCATGCTGCAGGAAGAACAACGCGCCGGCGCCAGAGACGCGATTGCTGCCTCGACTCGAATTTTGACCGATCTGCTTGCTGCGAAAGGGTTGAGCTATGACGAACTGGTCCTTGCAATCTAGGTTTTCGGCACTGCTCTGGGGATTTTCCGGCCTGATCCTGGCAACCATTCTCGGCGCCTGGCTACTGCATGGTTTTGACTGGTTGCTGCTGGGGTTCCTGCTGGCGGGGTTGGCGGTTTCAACCTGGGGACAGATACGGATACGCAGTTGGTTGCTGCCGTTGGCCAAGCTGGATGAAATCACCACCGAAATCAGTCTCGGAAAATTTGGCAAGCGGATTACCGGCATCAACGAAAAGAATGAAATCGGCCTTTTGTGCTGGCATATAAATGACATGCTGGATCAGTTGGAGACTTATTTCAGGGAGGAAACCACCACTTTTCGTCTGCATGTGGCAGGAAAATTTGATCGCAAGACATTTTCGGAAGGTTTGCACGGTAGTTTCAGAAAGGGTCTTGAAAGTCACAACGTCCTGCTCAATGGCATGGCTGAACAGCAACGCGGCCAATTGCGCAATCGGCTGATCTCGCAAGTCCACCATCTCAACACAAGCAATCTATTGTCCAACCTCGCCTTGAATCAGAACGACCTCAATCAGGTCAATGATGAAATGCAGATCGTGCTCAATCTGGCCTCACGCACCAGCACCGATGCGGCCAGCAGCAAGGAGATGGTGCATCAGGTCATCAATCGGCTGAGTGAAATCACCATCCGGATCAATCATGTCGCCGATGCGGTGGTTGAGTTGAACGCGCGGAGCCAGGAAATCAACACCGCCGTCGAGTTGATCACGGGCATTGCCAACCAGACCAATCTACTCGCGCTCAACGCAGCGATTGAAGCGGCCCGCGCCGGTGAGGCAGGCCGCGGCTTTGCTGTGGTGGCCGACGAAGTGCGCAAGCTGGCGGAACATACCAAGAACGCCTCGGAATCGATTGGCTCAATCATGGCAAACCTGAATACCGAAACCACCACCATGCTGTCGGATTCGCATGCCATGCGCGACATGGCGACCAACTCCAGTCAACTGGTCAGCGAAATGGAGGGGTTGTTCAGCGGATTCGCGCAATCCGCCCAAGAAACAGAAGGCCACGCAGCGTGGGCGCGCGATATGAGTTTTGCATCGCTGCTGAAGGTGGACCATGTGATTTACAAACAACACGCATACATGGCGCTTAGCAGCGGTGGAGACACCTCCTTCTTACAACCGATCTCCGTCAACCATCACAATTGCCGACTTGGCAAATGGTATGAAGACATCGGGCGCGATCGGTTCGGCAGCTCGCCCAGTTTTCGTTTACTGGAAAGCCCGCACGCGCAAGTGCATGACAATATCCACCACATGGTGGATCTCCTCAGCCAAGGCTGGGAAAACAATATCGAGATTCAACAGCGCATCTATCAGGCGTTACAAGCGACGGAAACCGCGAGCTTTGAAGTGATGCAGCTGATCGACAAAATGGTCCGGGAAAAACATGACTGACCCCGCCGCAGCGGGGAATTCATTCCATGCTCAGACGCTCCATCCGGTAACGCAATGATCGGAAGGTGACGCCAAGCAGGCGTGCGGCGGCAGTTTTGTTATGGCCGGTCTTGACCAGCGCTTCCTGGATCGCGAGTCTTTCCAGATCGTCCAGATGCGTCTGCAGGCCGGAATTGCCTTCTGCTCCAGTTACGCCACTGCCTTCGAGTGGCGTCATGTTCAGATCGGTGACATCAATGGTGTGGTTTTCCGCCAACGCCAGACCACGCTCCAGCATGTTTTCCAGTTCGCGCACATTGCCTGGAAAATCATACTGAGCCAATGCCAACAGCGCTGCAGGCTGAAGCTTCGGCTCAGTTCCCGGGTGGCATTCCGACAAGCGGGCGAGGATGAATTCGGCCAGTTGCGGCAGATCTTCACGACGTTCTCGCAGCGCCGGCATGCGGATTTCGATCACGTTGAGACGATAGAACAGGTCATGCCGGAAGCGACCACTGCTGACTGCGGCCTGCAGATCCTGATGCGATGCGCTGATCAGCCGGACATCGACTGGCTCTTCATTGACGCCACCGACCCGGCGCACGCTCTTTTCCTGGATGGCGCGCAGCAGTTTGACCTGCATCGGCAATGGCAGGTCGGCGACTTCATCCAGGAATAGCGTGCCGCCATGCGCGGCCTGGAAGAAACCGTCTCGATCCGCTTCGGCGCCAGTAAACGCGCCTTTTCGGTAACCGAAAAACTCGCTTTCCATCAGGTTTTCCGGAATCGCGCCGCAATTCACCGCGATCAACGGCGCCGTTGCGCGCGGGCTGGCATTGTGGATCAAACGCGCTGCCACTTCCTTGCCGGTACCGGTTTCGCCGGTGATGAAGACGGGAGCCTGGCTGCGCGCGACTTTTCCGATCAGTGCGCGGACTTGTTGCATCGGCTGCGAATTTCCCACCAAGGGACGAATACCCGCTCGCGGCGGTTCGCTCGTGGCGGCTTTCAGGGCAGAGCGCACCAGGCTGCGTACCTTGACCGGTGTCACCGGCTTTTCAACGTAATCGAATGCCCCGGCCTTCAAAGCGGCAACGGCATTTTCGGTAGAACCGAAGGCGGTGATGACCGCGACCGGAGTTGCTGGTGCTCGCTCGACGATAAATCGCACGATGTCGAGGCCGTCTCCATCCGGCAAGCGCATGTCGGTCAGACAAAGATCAAACCCGCCATGTTCGAGACACTGTCTTGCTTCAGCAACACTACCGGCTCGCTCGCTGTCGAGCCCCATCCGGGTCATGTCCATTTCCAGCAAGTCGAGCAGATCAGGCTCATCATCGACCAACAGCACACGAGTTCGCTTCATTGCGTTACTTTCAGTTCAGCAGGGAGGCGCCGAACAGCGCAGCCGAAACAGCGCGCCGGCGTGGATATCGATATAACGCAACATGGCATGGTTTGCTTCCGCCAGTTCGCGCGCGATGTAAAGCCCCAGCCCGGTACCCTGGTTATCGGTGGTGTAGAACGGTTCGAACAAATGTGCCTGCACGTCAGGTGTGATAGGCGGGCCGTCGTTGATGATTTCGATCTCGGCCTGGTTGCCGCTCATGGCAAGACGGATCTGGATGCTGCCAGGTTGCCGCAGACAATAACGCCAGGCATTGCGGATCAGATTCCAGAGAATTTGTTCGAGATGTCCGGCATCAAAACAGACATGCTCAGCGGCCTTCAAATCCACTTGCATCACCCCAGTCGGCAGGGATTCCCGCTGCTCATATTCCTGGATGAACGCAGGCAGGAAGAGTGCAAGATCAATTTCGATACGCTGCATGCGATCGCGCCGATTCAGCGCGAGCACGTCTTCTACCAAGCCGTTCAGACGGTCTGCATTGGTATCGATGATGTGGGTCAGTTTTCTGGTGATTGCATCCTGCGCGTCTTCATTGAGCAACCCGGCAGCATGACGGATGGCGGACAGGGGGTTGCGGATTTCGTGCGCCAGATTGGCGGTCAACAGCCCCAGTGAGGCCAGCTTCATGCGTTGCGCCTGCATTTCCAACTCGGTCATATCCTCCAGGACGACGACGGCGCCTTCATTGCGGCTTGGCTCCAGCTCCATGAATCGCGCGCGCAAACGCTGGCCGTCAACGCCGGTCTGAAAGGGGTGAATCGGCAACGGATCGCCTTGGCGCCATAGTTGCCAGAGCTGCTCAAGTTGGGGTGCGCATTGCGCTAGCGTGCAGCCATTGAAAAAGCGCGTCCCCAGCGTCGCCTGGGCATGGGCGTTGTATTGCAGGATCTCGCCGTTGGCGCCCACCGCCATTACTGCATACGGGAGTTCCTGAATCATGCGTTCATTGATACGTTCAAAACTCTCCGCCTGGCGCGATTTTTCCAGCGCCAGCGCACCGGCGGCAAGCGTGCCTTTGGCGAGCAGATTGGAAAGCAGCGCGACACCGAACAGGCCAAGCGATAGCAGGCCCGCCCGGACAAAGCCGCCGGCACCGATTTGTCCGTGCAAGACATGCAGCGTTTGTTCGGCCAGTATGACGATGGCGGCAACCGCCGCCCAGAGCAAAACATTGCGCGTTTCCGGCAACATGCCGACAGCGGCCAGGGTCAACATCAACAGCAAGCCCAATCCCGAACTGTTGCCACCCGCGAGGTACATCAGCACCGCCAGGCAAAGGATGTCGACCATCGCCTGACGCACAACCAGACGTTGGAAGTCCGCTTCCTGTCTGTGCATCGGCCGACCAAACAACCAGGCGGACAGGAAATAGACCAGCCCCCCCATCGCAAACAGATAGGGGTGTTCCAGTTGTTGCTGCAGAAACTGCTCGGAGAGCAGACCCGCAACACTGAGAAATCCGGCCAGGAACAGCCGGAAATGATTCAAATGCTTGATCGATCGCCAGAAACTCTCTGGGATCGTCGGCTGTGAAGCCGCAGCCTGCCCGACGATGGGCTGAAAAAGCGCTGTTTCAGTTGTCGGATTGGCGATGTTCATCACAACAATATATGCGGCCTCGACTCAGAATCGCCTCTGAACGCGGCAGATTCACGCCGCAGACCCGGCAACGAACCATGTCTTCCACCTTTTTCTTTGTTGCATCACTTGGCGGCTGGATGCCTTTGTCGCCACGGTTCTGTGCCATGCGGCGAAACAAATACACCACCAGCACAGTGACCAGAATGACGGTAATGATCTTACTCACGCGAGAGCCCGTTCTTGTGCGCAGTATTGATCACCACCAGTAATTGTTTGAACGGGATCTCCTTGCCATAGCGATTCAGAAACTGCATGTAGGGCAGGTCTTTATCAGTCGGGAACTGGTATTTGTCCGAGATCATATCGTCGTACAACTTGCGCAAGACGCCATCGAGTTGATCCAGCATCGCCGACCAGCGCTCGGCATTTTCCGGGTCGTAGTCGATGCCGGCACGCATTTCGTCCACTTCGTACACCGCCTGATGCACCAGATCCACATATTCGTCGTAGGTTTTTGGGCCTTTCATTTGTCTGGGATTCCAAGAGTTGTTGAAACCGTAACAATACACGAGCACCGACCGCCAAGGGCCGGACTCGCGGGATAGAGTTATCAGAGCGCGCGCGGCGGGTCAGACGTAATCGAGCGGAATCTCCAGGGACATCAGTTCGGCCGGCAGCGAGGGCGACGCAAAGTAAAAGTCCGAGGCGGCAACACTCTGCACCCCCAGCAAGGTGATGTTCACGTCCACCTCGCCCCCAGCCTGGGTATGTACGCCTTCCTGAAAGCCGATGAGCGTGTTGCCACCCAGAGACTGGATCAGCAAATCATCGAGATTTAGCTGTTGATCTTCGCCGTCCAGCAGTTGGCTCAGATCCAGGCGATCCTTGCCCTTGTCGAAATCCACCACCGAGGCCTGGAAGCGTAGATTGCCCAGGCTGCCCAGCAAGGTGAGCACGTCCGCTTCACCGTCGCTGCCGGTTGCCTTGCCACCCCGGATGCTGATGCTGCTGCCATCATCTTCCGCCAGCAGGAAACGATCGCGACCGGCACCGCCGACCAGGGTTCCGGCCCCCAGCAACATGTCCGTGCCGCTACCGCCTTCCAGCATGTCGATGCCACCGCCACCCACCAGGACATCATTGCCGCTCCCACCCAGCAGCGTGTCGGCACCTAGGCTACCAACGATGACGTCATTGCCACCCGCACCATCCACAAGCAGATTGCTGCCAACGAGTTGGGTGGCGCGGAAGTCGAGGCTTTCGTTACTCCATTCACCGAACAGGCGTACCGTGCCGGTGGCTGCGCTGGCATCAATGATTTCGATGCCGTTGGCTGCACTGAATTGCTTGAGGCCGATGTCCACGTCGCCGCCTTGCGCGACGATCTTGTCGGTGCCGGTCGTGCCTGAGTCGGCATAGGTGTCAAAACCGTTGAACTTGGACCAGCCGCAGGCCTGGGTGCCCGTCACGAAATAGGTGTCGCTGCCGTTGCCGCCATCCAGGTAGTCATCGCCTTGGTCGCCGTAAAGCTGATCGGCGCCGGCACCGCCTTGAAGGCTGTCGTTGCCGTAGCCGCCATGCAGAATGTCGGCGACGCTGCTGCCGTAAAGCATATCGTCACCGCCTTCGCCCAGGATGACGATGTTGCTGCCGATCAGGCAGGTGGTGCGGAAGTCCAGCGTGTCGTCAGTCCATTCGCCGATCAGGCTTACCGTGCCGGTGGCTGCGCTGGCGTCGATGGTTTCGATGCCGTTGGCGACGCTGAATTGCCTGAGGCCGATGTCCACGTCACCACCTTGCGCGACGATCTTGTCAGTGCCGGTCGTACCTGAGTCGGCATAGGTGTCGAAGCCGTTGAAACTGGACCAACCGCCAGCCTGGGTGCCGGTCACGAAATAGGTGTCGCTGCCGTTGCCGCCATCCAGGTAGTCATCGCCTTGGTCGCCGTAAAGCTGATCGGCGCCGGCGCCGCCGTGAAGGCTGTCGTTACCGTAGCCGCCATGCAGGATGTCGGCGACGCTGCTGCCGTAAAGCGTATCGTCGCCGCCTTCGCCCAGGATGACGATGTTGCTGCCGATCAGGCGGGTGGTACGGAAGTCCAGCGTGTCGTCAGTCCATTCGCCGATCAGGCTTAACGTGCCGGTGGCGGCGCTGGCGTCGATGGTTTCGATGCCGTTGGCGACGCTGAATTGCCTGAGGCCGATGTCCACGTCACCACCTTGCGCGACGATCTTGTCAGTGCCGGTCGTGCCCGAGTCGGCATAGGTGTCGAATCCGTTGAAACTGGACCAGCCGCCGGCCTGGGTGCCGGTCACGAAATAGGTGTCGCTGCCGTTGCCGCCATCCAGGTAGTCATCGCCCTGGTCGCCGTAAAATTGATCGGCGCCGGCGCCGCCTTGAAGGCTGTCGTTGCCGTAGCCGCCATGCAGAATGTCGGCGACGCTGCTGCCGTAAAGCGTATCGTCACCGCCTTCACCCAGAATGACGATGTTGCTGCCGATCAGGCGGGTGATGCGGAAGTCCAACGTGTCGTCGGTCCATTCACCGATCAAGCGTACCGTGCCGGTGGCTGCGCTGGCGTCAATGACTTCGATGCCGTTGGCGGCGCTGAATTGCCTGAGGCCGATGTCCACGTCACCACCCTGCACGACGATCTTGTCAGTGCCGGTCGTGCCTGAGTCGGCATAGGTGTCGAAGCCGTTGAACTTGGACCAGCCGCCGGCCTGGGTGCCGGTAACGAAATAGGTGTCGCTGCCGTTGCCGCCATCCAGATAGTCATCGCCCTGTTCGCCGTAAAGCTTGTCAACGCCAGCGCCGCCATGAAGGGTGTCGTTGCCATAGCCGCCATGCATCGTGTCGGCGACGTTGCTGCCGTAAAGCGTGTCGTCGCCGCCTTCGCCCAGGATGATGAAGTTGTTGCCAATGAGGCGGGTAGCGCGGAAGTCCAGCGTGTCGTCAGTCCATTCGCCGATCAGTCGTACTGTGCCGGTGGCGGCGCTAGCGTCGATGATTTCAATACCTGACGCGGCGCTGAATTGCCTGATACCGATGTCCACGTCGCTGCCCTGGACGGTGATCTTGTCAGTGCCGCTCGTGCCGGAATCCGCGTAGGTGTCGTAGCCGTTGAAGCTGCTCCAGCCGCCAGCCTGATTGCCACTGACGTAATAGGTGTCGCCATCGTTGCCGCCGTCCAGAAAGTCATCGCCCTGGTCGCCGAAAATCTGGTCGGCGCCGGCACCACCCCGGATCGTATCGTCGCCATAACCGCCGTAGATCAGATCGGTGCCGGCGCCGGTCTGGATGGTTTCGCCATTCCATGCGCCGATGACGTGGTCGCGACCGTCCGTTCCGGTCAACTGGCCGTTGTTGCCATCGCCCAGAACCAGGCTCACGTCGTTGACGAAATAGTTCAGCCAGCCCGCAACATCGCCCAGATAGGCATTGGGGTCGCCGTCTTCATTGAAAAAGCGGCCGTCGTGGATCTCGAAACCGAAGTGGAAAATACCGTCGGCCACGGTGTTGATCAGGTTGTCGCCGAAATAATCCGTGTTGGCGCCATCGTTCTGCACCAGGTGGTAACCGGTTTCTTCGCCATTCTCGTCATCGCCGTGCAAAGCAACGAACTGCGCTAAACGTGCCGCATCGGCCCGTACCCAGGCATTCATGGCCACCAGGTCTTCCTGGGTGAACCAGCCATCGGCCAGGGCGTTCACCGCGCTTGCAGCATCCAGCACAAGATGATTGAGCGAGTCGGCAAAGCCGGCGCCGGCATTGATGTCGGCCGCCGAGGTGCACTGTGCCAGCCCGGTATCCAGTTTGATATGGTCGGTGATGCGATCCAGCCCGGTGCCGGTGGTGGACTGATCGGCAAGGAAATAATTCAGCCAGTCAGCCACATGATCAACGCGGGCATTTTTGTTGCCGTCCTCGTTCAGCAAGCGGTCACCGCGGATTTCAAAGCCGATGTGGTAGATACCGTCGGCCACGGTGTTCACCAGATTGCGGCCGAAATAGTAGGTGTCGGCACCATCATTCTGAACCAGGTGATAACCCGTTTCCTCACCACATTCGTCATCACCGTGCAACGCTGTGAATTGCGCCAGGCGTGCCGCGTCGGCACGAATCCATGCATTCAGCGCAATCACGTCGTCGCTCGATATCCAGTCGTCGGCAAAACCGCCGGTCGCCGCCAGACCATCGAGGATCAGGTGATTCAGATCATCGGCGGCATCCGCCCCGTCGGCGATTTCATCGTCGCCGATGCTGTGGTCCAGCCCCCTGTCCGCCATGATCAGGTTGGTCAGTCGATCCAAACCGGTATTGGTACTGGAGTGGTCAGTGAAGAATTGGGTGAGCCATTCCGCAACCTGGCTGACTGCGGCATTGGGATCGCCATCCTCATTCAGAAAGTGGCCGTTCTCGATGGCGAAGCCCAGGTGATAGATGCCATCAGCCACGGTGTTGATCAGGTTGTCGCCGCGATATTCGATATTGGCACCATCGTTCTGGACCCGGTGGTAGCCGGTCTCGGCATTGTTTTCGTCATCGCCATGCAAATAGGTCCATTCGGTCAGACGATTGGCGCGTATCCAGGCATTCATGGCCACCACTTCGGCCGAACTGAAGTACCCGTCAGCAGCCGCACCGGTTGCAGCTGCCGCTTCCAGAATCAAGTGATTAAGTGCATTGGCAGCCGCCGCGCCGGCAAGGATATCTTCCGCCCGATTGGCGCCAGCGAGCCCGGGGTCGGTATTGACGCTGTCGATCAGTTGATCAAGCCCGCTGCTGGTGTCGCCGGGCTGGGGAATGGCGAGCAAGGAATACACGCCCAATCGATGGTTGCTCATGGAAATACCTCCGAATGACGATCAAATTGAATGATTGCCGTCCCATCAGGATGCGTCCGGTTTGCCCGGATCTAGACCGAATTGGTTGCCGCCCGTGGATGTTGTGTTTGCTGGTAGAGGGGATTATCCCCTATTCAGATTACGGTTTAAAAGCATGAATTTTCAGAAATTTTCCCTACCGGAAATGAAAAACGGGGCCGCAGCCCCGTTTTGCATGCATGTTCAGTCGACTTACTTGCCGGCGAACTCTTCCAACTTGCGCGCGCGCACCACGTTACCGTTGAGGCCGGCTTCCTTGGCGCTGCCACCGTAAGCCAGCGTCATCAACTGCGAGTAGTACAACACCGGGATGTCGAACTTGGTGCCGTATTTCTTGTTGATCTGGCCCTGGTAGACCTCGACGTTGGCCTGGCACAGCGGGCACGGTGTGACGATCATTTCGGCGCCACCATCATAGGCTGCCTCGATGATGTCCTTGATCTGGCCCTGCGCCTTTTCCGGCTCGGAGAAGGCCAGTGCGCCGCCACAGCAGGTTACCTTCTGGTCGTATTTGACCGCTTCGCCACCAACCGTTTCGATCAGCTTGTCGAGATACATCGGATTCTCGAACGATTCACCGGAGATACCGAACGGGCGATTGGTCTGGCAGCCGACGTAGCCTGCAAACTTCATGCCCTGCAGCGGTTTCTTGACCGGCTTTTTCAGCTCGTCATAGCCCAGGTCTTCGATCAGCACTTCGACCATGTGGCGTATTTCCGGGATGACCTTGATTTGCAGACCGGCTTCTTTCAGCGCGGTTTGCGTATCGGCCATCAAGCCCGAGTTGTGCTCCAGGCGCTCTTTCGACTCACGCGAACCCAGCCAGCAGGCAGCGCAGGTGGCGACGATGTCCTGGCCGGGCAGGTTGGTCTCGGCCAGGGCGAAGTTGCGGGCGTTCATCGCGATGCGCGGCAACTCGCCGGATTCGGCGTAGCTGACCGAAGCGCCGCAGCAGTTCCAGTCCGGGATCTCGGTCATCTTGATGTCCAGCGTCTTGCACATGGACTCGACCGAAACCAGGTAGTTGGAGGCCGATGCGCCCTTTTGGGACGAACAGCCGGGGTAGAAAGCGTATTCCTTGCGTGCCATATCTTGTTACTCCTTACCCTTGGCGGCCTTGTTCCTGGCTTCCAGCTCTTCAGCCTTGGCCAGCATGGCATGAATGCCTTTGACGTCCTTGCACTTGTGGGCAATGCCGACAGCTTCCAGCAGGTTCAGTCGACCGGCTTTGACCAGACCCAGCGCCACGCTCTGCATTTCCATCGCCTTCTTGATGCCGGCGCCAATGCCGTCCTTGAAGTACAGGCTTTGGGTGAGCTGAACCTCGTTGACACGGCCGTTCTTGGTCGCATTGGTCCAGAACGTCTTGGACAGGTGCAGGGTCGGCTGGTTCTTCGGCGCGCGGCCGATGCGGTAGGCATATTCGGCGATGCCGTGCATGACGTGCGTCACCGGGACCTTGCGCGGGCAGCGCACGTAGCAGTTGTAGCACGACGTACACATGTACATGCCTTGTGCGTTCAATACTTCCTCGCGCTTGCCGGCGCGGATCAGCATGAAAATTTCCTGCGGCGGATGATCCCAGCCAGTGTGGAAATTGGTCGGGCAGGAGCCGGAACAGAGGCCGCACTGCATGCACATCTTGACCCACTCACCCATCTCCGCCTGCTCTTCAATTTCCTTCAGGAAATTGTTTTTGTAGCGGTCGGCCATCTGTGTATTCAAATCGCTCATGGTCGATCTCCTTGATGTGGCCTAAAAGCCCTTGAACGGGGAAGGCGGGAAGGATTTGATCAATGCGGCGTACTCATTGATCTTCTGCGGCAAGGTGGCCATATCGGTGATGGCGACTTCGATATCCTTGACCCGATCGGTTTCCAGATTCATGCCCTTCAGCGTGTCACCAACCTTGGACAGGCGATAGCGACCGAGTTCGGAACCCTTGACGAAGTGGCACTGGTAATCCTCGCCGTGCTTGCAGCCCATCAGCATGACGCCGTCGTAGCCGCCATTCAGCGCGTCGGTGATCCAGATGGTGTTGACCGAACCCAGGCAGCGCACCGGGATGACGCGGACATAGGGATCGTAGTCGTGCCGGTTCATGCCGGCCATGTCGAGCGCCGGGTAGGCATCGTTTTCGCAGGCCAGGATCAGGATACGCGGCTTCTCGGAGAACTCGTCCGGCACATCGACGGCCTTGATCTGGGCGCCGACGGTGTTGACCGAGTAGTTTTCAAACGAGATCACGCGCACCGGGCAGGCGCCCATACAGGTACCGCA
>CAMDHJ010000105.1 GCA_945897865.1 Tepidiphilus sp. J10 | reverse complement strand
GTGATCTGCCTTGCCCAAGGCTTCATCAAGGGCCTCCAAAGCGAACTGGACGACTTCTTCGGCCGTCTAGGCAATCAGGCTGCCTTTGTCCGGGCTGTCACCAAGAGCGCCTTTTCTCAAGCCCGCAAGAAGCTCAAGCCATCGGCTTTTAAAGCGCTCAACACTTTGTTGCTGGATCGCTGGTATCAATCGGTCGAAGTGCCACGCTGGCACGGCTTCCGTTTGTTGGCGGCCGATTCCACGACTTTGCGCGGGCCCAGCCTTCCGGAAACCATTGATGAATTCGGTCTGCAGAGCGGTGGCAAAGGGGAGCCTGTCCCGATGGCGATGGCCTTTGGCCTCTACGAGGTGTTTAGCGGTTTGATGCTGCATGCCGACCTGCATGAAGGCAGCGCACGGGACCGCGACCTCATGGCCGGCAGCCTGTCCCATGTGCGTGCGGATGACTTGCTGCTGCTTGATCGGGGCTTCCCGTCCTATTGGCTGATTGCCTGGCTGTTGCAGCATCAACGGCACTTCTGCATGCGTGTGGATGCCATGGCTTTCAAGGACTTTGACGCATTCCTCTATCAGTCCACCGAGGCCGAGAAGATCGTCACCATCACGATGCCGACCGCTGCTGTGCGCAAAGCGGCGAAGAGTGGCTATGTTCTGGAGCAGACGACTTTTACAGTGCGACTGGTTCGTGTGCCCTTGCCGGGTGGGAAGAGTGAAATCCTGGTCACCTCCCTGCTGGATTCCGCCGCTTATCCCTCCAGTGAGTTCGGCGCGTTGTATCACCAGCGCTGGCGTATTGAGGAGTGTTTCAAACTACTGAAATGCCGACTGGCTGTGGAACATTTCTCGGGAGAGTTGCCTGATTCCGTGCGCCAGGACTTTCTGGCCAAGGTTTGGCTGGGCAATCTGACAGCAACCTTTGCTTATCTGGCCCGAGCCAGCCTTCCTGACGAAAAACAGGCGCATTTCCTTCCCAATCTGACCTACGCGGTGGCCGCGTTGCGTGCTTCCTTGCCCAGGCTGATGACGACGGTGCGCAGCCGTGTTCGTATGGTCAAAGACCTCCTCAAACTGGTTGCCGATACCCTGGAATGGCTGCGTCCAGACCGTCACTTTCCACGTGATCGGCAAGCCGTTAAACCTATTCGGTATCGCGCTTACAAGGCTATCCGATGACTTACCTTGGGCTTAACTTAACGGCATTGGGTCTGTCCCCTAATGTCCAGGTAGTGTCCTTCCATTGGATCATTGAGATCAAAATATGGGGCGGCAAATAGACGTTTATTCAAAATAATATCAACGAAGTATCGGAATTCTTTTATGCCTCTATATTTGTAGAACATAGCCATCTCCGTTGCGTCTAACGTTTAGCTTGAGGGGCGCGGAAACAGGCGGCGAAGCCGGCTGTTGGAGCGTCCCTCTCGAAGCGTTTGTTGGGCCGAATGCTTATGATCCATGTTTCTGCTCTGTCAAACGCGTCAGCTTGGAATTAATGTTGTCAGCTAACAGTTTTGTCAGGTCTTGTCTGAGTTGACGCGTATCGCGCTGCGTACCTTGGCGTGAGCAACGATTTTCCATATCAGAGTTCGCTACAAAATCTGCAACAGAAGTACCACCGAATACATTAACGATTCTTTTGTTTGAGCAGGCTGTAAATTTAGCCTCCAATAACCCTCGAACTATTTCGTCACTCACAATCTTAGCATTGCTCTTGATGGTAATTGCATAGCCATACTCAAGTTCTGTGCCGCCAGTTGATATGTCATACACATATGTGGCGGCTCTTGGCATCAGTAAGACAGCACTTACTATATTTACTTCATGCTTTGCATAACTAATGGTTTGTGACTGAGTAGGCAGGGTTTTCTCATCGTGGCGAAGTTTTTCAATTGAAATATCTAGCTTTGCTGCGCCATCTTTAGAAAAAACAATATCCCCAGTTTGACCGAGGATTGCCTTAATGTCTTCTTCAAGAAGTCTATCGTTTATAACAGAAAGGTGGACATTGATGAGGCTGATTGCGATTTTATCATCGACCAATTCCGGATAATATGGTCTGATAATTTTTAGCAGAGATACAGGGATGCGCGATGTGGATATCACACTTGCAACGCTTGTATTCAAAGCCTTGTCGTGCTTTGTCCTGTCTAGGAAAGCTGTTATTTTGGAATGGTGAGGATCCATTGACCTGTCGGCAGATATTAGTTGCAGAGTGTTATGAAATATTGACGCTTGTATATCTTGGTTTTGTAGAGAAGCAAATTTGCCAGTGTCATCAAAAAGCGACCATTTATACCTGCCCGAGATGGCTTGATCGTTAATCACAGATTCGCAATGTCTTAGGTCCAGCGGAAGGGTGCTGCTGTTGAGTATATGTAGATTGGAAATCATCAACTGCAAATCGGATTTGTCCGCTGTTGTTTTGGCCATGCCGCAGAAATACTCGGTGGTGTACTGACGTATCTTGTCATTTGATTTTATCAAGCCAATAATTGTCTTGTTGCCGGGTTCCTTGTTTATTGACTCTGTTAAATGATAGGAGACACGTCTGGCGTCGCCCTCTTGAATGTATTGATTTAAATACTTGACATGAAGCGCGAGTTGTTCGCCAGGGTCTTTGGGATATGTTGATGCGCAACCGTACAACAAGAGCAGGATTGTTGCGATTACCGCCCGGGTTATATCTGTCTTCGTGCATAGCATTCTTGATTCCTCGTGAAGCCAGTGTTGTTGCGTGACGCCAGTGTACTTATTCTGGCGTATACAGAAATGCCCAACGACGCTGTAGAAAAACCCACTCTGGAGCCACAACATTCAAATTTGCGGGGTGGCTTACCCCTTCCCCGATCAGAGATCGTTGAATACAGGCGATTTTGAGCGGTCTATTTTTCGTCATTTCAGGTCGGAAATTTGAAAAGTGGGTTTTTCTACAGCCTCAACGTTTAGGGTAAGGGGCCGGCGCGCAAACGCTGGCAAAGACCAAAGCCGGCATTTCGCCGGTCCCGCTTGACCCGATTGTTAGGCATGGCAGCAAATAATAATAAAGTTATTTTTAAGAAAAATGCGAGCCTGGCTATCTTAATTTCACTCTTCATCATATGGGGATGTTTCTATCTGCGATCCTTGAGCTTGAAGTATTACAGCCCCCTTGCCATCATGCAACGATAAATGGATAAGCCTAACGGGTAACATGTATTTTGTTGAAACGGAGTGAATTGGTCTTGTAATAGTTGGCTCATGTTCCGTTTTCTTGATAATTAAAAGAGAAGAAGCCCCTTCGTCATCAATATTATCAGTATCGTAGAATTGAAGCTCATTGCGAAAAGTTAGAACAAGTTTTCCATTTTCAAGAATGTCTCGTGCTTTCGAGCGACTCACCGTGGTTGTGAAGCTCTGTGCCTCTCCGTAGGTTTCATTGCGTTTTCCAGTACTCAGAATTGCAACACCATTACTATTAAATATAATTTCTAAAACCTTAACCTTCCTACCGAAGCCATTTTGGCCAACGTATGTCCTTTTTTTGATGTCACCAAGATTTACATCCAGAAAAGAATAGTTTATCCATTTTAGTTTTTTTTCTCCGCCATCCATGAGCCAAACAAGTTCGTGCTGAAGTTCGGGCATAGAGACGGTCAATGTTTCAGTGTCTGTATCGTAGCTTACCAGACCGCCATCTGTTTTATTCTTTGGGTTATAAACACCAACAACCAAACGATACGTTCTGTTTAAGTACTCATCATGGACTCTTTGTTTCCTTGCGTTATACTCTAACGTGCTTTCTAGTGGCTTTTTAGTAAATTGCAGCATTTTTAACTTGGCAATATCAATTTCCAAGCTTTGATTGTTCGCTAATGTTAACAATGAGAAAAACATCAAAAACAACGCAATAATTAACTTCGTAGTCATGTTATTCCCTGCATTGATATAACTTGAGGTGAAAATCGGCTGAAGTTTAATTTTGTGTTTTTGGAAAAAGATGTCGAAGTACAGCTTTTATGAATCCACTGTTATTTCTATCGGTTTCTTTTTCGTTCGCTAATGTTTCTGGATTAATCCCGAGAATTGATGCGTAGTTTCCAGTACCGTACCGTTCATCGAGATAATCCGATACTCTGATAAGTAGCTTTGTGTGTGACCCGGGTTTCGATGCTTCCATTATGTTATTTAATATTTGAATAAACAATGCTCCATTCTCATCTACCCATAAAGCGTATTCAAGATTGCCATCTCCGCGAATCTTTGGAGCCAAACCAGTATGGTTTTCAAGTTGCTTCATCATTACATGTTCTTCCATTGATAAATTGTGGGGTAATAAGCTAATGAATAGCTATGAGGCAAGTTAGGCCACCAATTTTAGGCGAGGGCGTTCTTCCTTGAAATAAGGATGGCTATCTCTACAGCGAACGCCGCAATTTGGGCAACGCTTACTGGCAGGCCACAACTCTTTATCAATTGAACCAAATTGTCTTTCGTACAAAGCACAGCTTTCCGCCCATGCGTTTTTAAGGTTTTCGGCATCTTGCTCGCCGCGCATGCCGAAATAAGGGAAATGGTGCAGGAAATACCCAAAGACTTGATTGCAATCCTCCTGATATTTCTGCGTGTCCAATATATGAAAATGCCAGAACTCATCAACAAACGTAGAAGGAACCATTGGGAAATCGGGGTTTTCAAGGCAGAGTGTCAAGTACCGTTTGTACTCAGCAGCCACACGCGTTGTGAACTCTAATGACCAACCATATCCCTCTTCCTTGTCCATCACCTTCACCATAATTGGTTCAAGGTCTAGCTCATTAATAGTTTGACGACCTTCAGACATCTCATTGCTCCTGTTGTGAAAAAAGTATAACCACCGAAAAGCCTAACGTTATATTCGCCCCCAAACGGGGCCGTAAAATGTTATCCGACGTGTCCAATAACCTGGCATATGATCTCAACCCATTGATTTAACAAGGACGAATGTCCAATAACACGGGAAAGAACATAACCTCGCCTTCTTCGGATTCTTCTTCTCGTTCCCCCAAGCTACTCGATCAGTTGCGGGATCGTATTCGTGTAAAGCACTACAGCATTCACCCTGAACAGGCGTATGTGCAGCAGGCCAAACGATACCCCTTATTCAACGGTATGCGCTATCCCAAAGAGATGGGAAAGTCGGAGGTCGAGGCATTTCTGACGGCGCTGGCTGTGGATCGGAATGTTGCGGATTCGACTCGGGCGGGCGTTCGCTGCTTTTCTTGTTAGTAATCCTTCAGCGTGGGTGAATTCGAAGGCCTGGATCACGCCCTGTTTTTCCCGTTTCGAGAGTTCGCGCTGTTCACTCAGTTCGACCGCTTCCTGCAGTTGCAGCAGGGCCTTCTTGCAGTTGGCGTAGCGTTGCTGCCAGCGGATAGCCTGGATTTCTGGCTCATTCATCCTGGAAACCTCAGTTGAGCGTGGACTTTCTCCGTGAAGCCGCCTGGATACAGGCGAGAGGCCGAATTTCCCCATTCACCTGTCGGGTGAGGTGGAAAAAACTGAAGGAGGCTCCGCTTGCGGGCCGATACCTCAATTCGCCTCAACGCTCGCGCCGCAAGCGGACGCTCCTACCACGTGGACAACTGCCGGATTAAGGTTCATGGCTTGATCCTGTGCAAGTTCTCGGCGATGGCTGGTTCCCGCACCACCACATAGTTATTCAATATCTCCTGATGAAACGTCTCCGGCAGCCGTGCCCAGTCGCGCGCTTCGATCAGTATCGGGATGTTGGATTCACGTAGCGCATCCAGAAAATCGTCCAGCGGCTCGAACGGAATCGGAGTCAAGTCCGGCGAACGCAGCACCAGGTCGAGGTCGCTGGCTTCGTGGGCAGTGCCATTGACTCGCGAGCCATAGGCCCAGGCGGTGACGCCGGGCAGGTGCGCGGCCAGCAGCGCTTCCAGCCGATCGCGGTCTTGTTGGCGCAGGATGAGTTGGCTCATGATTGCTGCCGGATCACCTGGTTGATATGGCTGGCGTCCAGGATGAACTGGGGCAATAACGCCAGGGTTTGGTTGGCGAAGCCTTCGCCGTAGTCGTGTGCGGTGTCGTTGCGGTTGTCGCGGTAGGTCAACCAGCGTTCGGCTTCTTCCAGGCTGATCAGGCTGTGTTTGGCGGCGAAACGAAAAATGTCCTTGAAGGTCAGTTGATCCGCCTGCTTGCTGGAGGCCAGATAGGGTTTGAGACATTTTTTCAGCAGCTTGCCGGTTTGCTCAAGGATGATTTCAAACTCCTTGACGCAGGCGGCGCGATAAATGTCGTAGGCGACGCTCTCTTTGGGCTGCTGGTTGAGGCTGTCGTAGGCCTGGCTCAAGGTGGCGATGCAGCGGGCAAAATAATCCGTGTTGAGTTGGCTCATGGTTTCATCCTCTCCAGGTTCTCGGCAATCGGCTGGTTCAGTTTCGCTTCCCCCAGCAATTGCGCCTTGAATTCGGCTTTCAGCGCGGTGAAGCACTCGGCGAAGTTGAAGTCGTCCTCTTTGTCCGGCCGGACTTGCATTTAACTACAAGCTCGCTACCTGAGGGCAGCCGACCAGGATGGACGCAGGCTGCCGCGCTGACCGGCTCGACTTACATCCTGCCCAGCCACGCGGGCATTTCGCCGCCGGCAAGCGCAGCCAGGCTAGCCAGGGTGTAATGCCCAAGACTCTCGGTGAGTTCCTGTTTGATCGGCTTCCAGTCGCAATGCATGACGCAGGCGCTGGCGTCGTCGCAGTCCTTGAGGCCGAGCAGGCATTCGCGCTTGATGCGTTGGCCCTCGGTCAGTTGCAGGATGTCGAGCAGGTTGATGTTTTCCGCATTTACGGCCAGGCAGATACCCCCGCCTCTGCCGCGCGCGGTGGCCAGCCAGCCGACGCGGGCCGGGGCGTGGATCAGTTTGCCGAGATAGAACAGGGGCAGTTCCAGCTTTTCCGCGATTTCCTTGATCATCACGCGCTCACCGGGCGGTTGCCGCGCCAGGTAGATCAGCGCTTGCAGGGTGTATTTGCTGGAGCGGCTGAGCAGCATCTTCAGGCTGTCGTCTTCAGGCCGTCACCAGCCCGGTTTGCAGTTGCTTCAGCCAGGCTTGCTGGCAGATGCGTTTGCGGCGTTTTTCCAGCATTTCACGGATCGGCGCGCGGGCCTGGTTCAGGCTGAGGATGCGTTCCGGCGTGATGGATTCGCACAGCAGCAAGTGGTAACCCAGGGGTGACTCCAGCACGCCGCTAAGTTGGCCGGCCTGCATGCTGAACAAGGCGGCGTCGAGTTCGGGGTAGAGCTGGCCTTGCGGCACGTCGCCGAGCACGCCGCCTTGCATTGCGGTGGGGCATTCGGAATGTTTCAGTGCCTGTTCGTCGAAGCGCTTCAAGCTCTTGTTCAGGCGTGTGGCGACGGCTTCGATGCGCGCGCGCGCGGCTTCGGCGGTGTTGTCCGGCATGGCCGGATTGATGGTGACCAGGATGTGGCGTGCGCGGCGGGTTTCCGGCCGGCGGAACTGGTCCGGGTGATAGTGGTAATACAGGTCGACATCGATTTCCGCGACCTGTGTTGCGCGCGTGGCCACCTTTTCCAGAATCGCTTCAACCCGTAGTTCACGTTCCAGCGCGGCCATGAATCCGGCATGGTCAAGCCCGTTGCGGGCAAGGTCGGCCAGCAATTCGCTTTCATCCGGATAGCGTTTTTGAATTTCCTCGAATGCGGCTTGCAGGCTGACTTGCGGCACCATTGCATCACCAGCTTCCG
Organism: Tepidiphilus sp. J10; assembly: GCA_945897865.1. GTDB lineage: Bacteria > Pseudomonadota > Gammaproteobacteria > Burkholderiales > Thiobacillaceae > PFJX01. The sequence continues at coordinate 5,833 of CAMDHJ010000105.1, read as the reverse complement.
GCGCTTGCAGGACGCGTGCTTCGAGACTGTATTGGCGGTCGGCCTGTTGACGCACCTGGTCGCGTTCTTCCGCGGCCAATTCGGCCGGCGATTTGCCGAACAGGTTTTGCGCGGTTTTCAGTTCGAGATACGCAAGGGCGGCGAGGGCGGCGGGTTCAGGCATGGGTCTGTTCCTGTGTCGAACTTGGCAACGCATCCAGCAGGTTTTCAGGCACCTGCAATAGATGGCCGCCAGGGAAGTGGACGTGGTATTGCACGCCGCTTTCCAGATCGCGCAGCACCTTGAAGATTTCGCCGCTGGTGCCGGCGGGCGCCACTACTTCGCCGCGTATCGACAAGGCCAGCCGCGAGATGACTTTTTCGCGGGTTTCAAAGCGGCTTTCCACCCAGGGTTCATCGACGCTGATCAATTCCTCGTCGCGGCAGCCGACGACGCGGCCCTGATCAAGGAAGTTGACGGTGTAGATGATCTGGTCCTGCAGGAAGGTGCCGACGTTCATCACATAACCAACGCTGCCACGCTTGATCAGCAGATTGCCCACTTCCAGGCCGGGGAAAGTGCCGTCATTGCGGACGTTGCGGGTCAACCGCACGGCGACGCCGAAGTCGAATCGTTGTTCCATGATGGGTCTCCTACGCCAAATAGCCCGCCATTCCCGCGCAGAGGGGAATCCAGTCATCGCATCGAATGAAGTGAAAGTGTATGACGGGCGTCGCGACTGGATTCCCGCATTCGCGGGAATGACGGGGTGGATTGAAGGGTTGCATGATCAGCCTGGTACTGCGGCCTCGGAACTGTGACAACCGCCGGTATTGCCGCAGCCACAACCGCCTGCAGCGGGGATTTCGGCGGTCTGTGTGGCGAAGCTGATCGCCGACAGCGGTACGAAGGCGGTTTGCGGTTCGTGCATGTGGAATACCTTGAACACCTTTTCGGTCAGCGCATCGGAGGTGACAAAGTCCTGATAGGCGCGCGTCAGCAGGTCGGTATAGATCTCGCGTTGCGCCGCTTCGGATTCAGGCAACGCGCCGGCCTGGGCCAGGTAGTTGTGATAGCGCTGCAGGATGTGCAGCCGGTTGACGTGCACCACGGCGGCGTCGAAGGCGATGCCGAAATAGTTGAGAAAGTCCTCGGCGGATTCGAGTTCTTCCAGTGCTTCGTGCAGGGTCAGATCGTCCATGATGGTTCCTTTTGTTAGGTGGGAAGTACGGAAATGCGTGGGAATGCGTGGGGGTGTGCGGGGCTTGTGCGAATGAATTCGCACCTACGGGGTGAACGTTGGGCTGTAGGTGCGAATTCATTCGCACATCCAATTCGGTCGAATTTCATGCGGCTTCCTCGATGCGGGCGGCGACTTCGGCAACCAGCACGTCCAGCAGCACCTTGCCGCCGAGGCGGTCGTGGCTGTCGAGTTCGATCAGTTTTTCCAGCATGGCCTGGCCGGTAGTGGTATTGCCCTGGCGCAGGTGGATGTAACCGGTGGCTTTCAGCACCATCAGATAAAAGCGCAGCAGGCCCATCGAGCGCAGCACGGCATGGCCGATATGTTCCGGGTGCAGGTCTTGCCATTTGGCCGGCAGATCGAGTCGGCGTGAGGCGACAGCCAGGGTACGGTCGGCCACGATCAGGGCGTCATCCAGCCGGTGCTGATAGAAGTAATAGCGATATAGCGCGACCAGTACGACGAGTTGTTCCGGTGCCAGGAAATAGGCGCGCAGCAGCGAGGTTTCCGCACCATCCTCGCCGTAGCTGGCGGCGGCCTCGTTCAGCAGCGGTTCAATGCCGGCGGGCATGGGGTCGTCGAAGTACAGCGTGGTCTGGTCAAATTGCAGCAAGTCCATCTGGGTCTCCCGTTTTCTTATGCTTGGCGTTTCATGACATGCGCCACCTGGGCGCCGCAAAGGTCGTCGGCTTCGCAGGTGCTGCATTGGCTGTTGACCGCTTCGCCGCGCGACCGCAGGGCTTTTTCCAGCACTTCGATGCGTTCCATCAGGCAGGCGATGGCGCGTCCAACCGGGTCGGGTATCAGGTGGTGATCGAGGTTGATCCCCAGCGCGCCAGGCCCGTCCTCATCCGAACGCAGCACGACCTTGCCAGGAATGCCGACCACGGTACGGTGTGGCGGCACATCCTTCACCACGACTGAATTGGCGCCAACGCGGACGCTGTCGCCGAGCGTGATCGCACCCAGAATCTTGGCGCCGGCGCCGATGACGACGCCGTTGCCCAGCGTCGGATGCCGCTTGCCCTTGTTCCATGTCGTGCCGCCCAGCGTGACGCCGTGATACAGCGTGACGTCGTCGCCGATCTCAGCGGTCTCGCCGATCACCACGCCGGCGCCATGATCAATGAAGAAGCGTCGCCCGAGCGTGGCGCCGGGATGGATGTCGATATTGGTCAGCAGACGGGCAAACCAGGACAGCAGCCGCGCCGGGTAGCGTAGTCTCGCCTTCCATAAGCGGTTCGCGAGGCGTTGCAGCAGGATCGCGTGCACGCCGGGATAAGTGGTCAGCACTTCAAAGCGCGAGCGCGCGGCGGGGTCGCGCTGGAAAACGCAGGCGACGTCTTCGCGCAGCAGCGTGAACAGCCCGGGTACGTCATTCCCGCGAATGCGGGAATCCAGTTCGTCCACTTCGGGCTTTGACCCGCTGTCTGGATTCCCGCCTGCGCGGGAATGACGGTCATTCAGCGACACGCTATCCATTTCGTTCTCAATGTACCGCTGCTGCCAGCAGCGGGCCGATGCGACGTTGATACAGGTTGACCAGTTCGTGCTCGGCGGGCGAGCGTTTGGCATGTTCGGCGAAGGCGCGGATGTCGGGCAGCAGTTCGCGGGCTTGCGCTGGGCTGACCTGCAAGCCCATGCCGGCATAGGCAGCGATGACGCCGCGCGCGCCGGAATGCTTGCCGACCACCAGACTGTGCCGGCGGCCGACCTCGACTGGGTCGAACGATTGATAGGTGTCCGGATCTTTCAGCAGGCCATCGACATGGATGCCGGCTTCGTGCGTGAAGACGCCACCGCCCACGATGCTTTTCTGCCAGTGCACCGGCCGCCCGGAGGCTTCCGCGACGGCGCTGGATAGGGCGGGGAAGTGGCTGAGGTCGATACCGGTCTGCATCTGGTAGAGCTTGCTCAGGCCGAGCGCGACTTCTTCCAGCGGCGCATTGCCGGCGCGCTCGCCAAGACCGTTGACCGTGGTGTTGACATGGGTTGCACCGGCACGGCAGGCGGCCAGCGTGTTGGCGGTGGCGAGGCCGAGGTCGTCGTGCGCGTGCATTTCGATTTCCAGGTCACTGATCGAGCGCAGGCTGGCGATTGCGGTATGCACGCCGAACGGTTCCATCACGCCCAGCGTATCGGCAAAGCGCAAGCGTCGGGCGCCGGCCAGTTCGGCGGTTTCCGCGACGCGCATCAGAAAATCGAGATCGGCGCGTGAGGCATCTTCGCAGCCGACGATGACCTCAAGGCCGAGATCAAGCGCGCGCGGCGTCAGCTCGCGGATGCTGTTGAGCACCCAGGTGCGGTCCTTGCGCAATTTCTTGTTGATATGGATGTCCGACACCGAAATCGAGATGTCGATCAGCTGTGCATTCAGGTTGCGGCAGGCTTCGATGTCGGCTGCGTGCATGCGGCTCCAGACCACCAGATTGGTGTTCAGCTTGCGGGTCTGGATCAGGCTGGCCACTGCGCGGATGCTGTCGCATTCCCGCGCGCCCATCGCCGGTATGCCGACTTCCAGTTCCGGCACGCCCATTTCAGCCAGGCGGCGGGCGATATCGAGTTTTTCTTCCAGCGTGAACGCGACGCCGGCGGATTGCTCGCCATCACGCAACGTGGTGTCGTCGATGATGATCCGACGGGCGGTCTGGCTGCTGTGCCCCAGGCGGGTGTTGGGTGGGAGATAAGTGCAATCGGCGGATGACATGTTGGTAACCTCGATCTTGCGATAAGTCAGTTATCGCAATTGCCATGCCAGCCGCTTGTTGCTTCTATCCTGCTGAATTAAAAGGACTAAATCATCAGGTTTTTGATTTTGGCGCGTCGCCAACGGTACTCGGGCAAGAGCTTGGTCGGGTTTGCGACAAAACGCGGTTTACGCCAACTCGCCGTAACTGAGCGATGTGTAGGATGGGCGAAGCGCAGCGCGCCCATCAGTCGTTCCGGGTTGATCGGCCCGCTGCGCCAGTTCTTGGCACGCCGGATGCCTAAGCGGCAAAACCCGCCCGCTGCACTTGGCCAATCCTACTGGTCTTTCTCGCTGATCCAGTCGGTTTGATCAGAGTGCACCGTAGCTGAGTTCGTCCGCCAGGCAACCGATGGGTTCGGTCAGATTGCCGTCCGGGCCGCTTTCGAAGCGGACCAGATAGATGTCCTGGGTCGGATCGGCTTCGGCGTGGCCGACATTGACCACGACGCCGCGCGTGCCGGCGGCGGCCAGCAGTTCGTTGGCGGCAACGCCGGGTATGCCGCTTTCACCGGTTTCTTCCAGCGGGTCGTTGTGCAGGTCATTGACGGCAAACACCAGGTCGCCGAGGTTGTATTGGTTCATTTCATGCTCCCGAAGAAAGTGAAGTTCAGCCCATCAGTGCGGTGTAGGCCTGTCGCAGCAGTTCCATTTCGGCCGGCGATATTTTGTTCACTTCGCCGCGCGTTTCCGTGATGGCAATGAACTTGCCGCCCAGGCGTTCGGCCAGCTCGAACGGCGGGTCGATGCTGGTGAAGGTAGCCAGCCTTACCTTGATCGGGCCATCAGGGGTGTCGACGCTGGCGCTGAACTCGGCTTCCAGTGCGAGGCCACCGTTGTCCAGGCCAAGCGCGGCCTCGGCGCTGCGCAGGTAGACACTGGGATGGTTTTCGACTCGACTGGATGGCGGGTCTTCAAACACCGTGGACAATATCGGCAGCGCCGTGAATGCACACACGCCATGCGGAAAGCGCAGAAATCGCACGCGTGCGCTGGTCTTCTGTTTGTGCGCCAGCAACAGGCGCATATCGGTGGGGAAAGTGCTGCTCATACCGCCGCCAACAAACGTGGTTCCGCTTTCACGACACCGTCGCGGCCCCAGACCGTGATGGCTTCGATGAACCAGCGCGGTTTTTTGGGATGCAGGACGAGCAGATCGTATTCGCCGTGAAAACTGCCGTCGCTGTTGATGGTCAGGCTGCCACACTTTTGCGCCCGCGTATCACGCCAGACGCCTTCATAGCCGGGCATGCCGTTGGACGGGTCGATGACGCGGGTGAATACCGCGCTTTCCAGACGAATCGCCGGTGATTGATCACCGGCGTACAGGCGTGCCTCTTCGCTCAGCACCAGGCACAACTTGACGCCGAGTTCGACCAGGGAGTCTGGCAAAGCGTGATTGCTCATGGCGCTACCAGAGATCGGCCGGAACCTTCAGGCGTTCGATGGGCTGACCGCCGAGCAGGTGTTCGTCGAAGATCGCGCTGACATCGTCCTTGCTGACCTGGCCGTACATGATGCCTTCCGGGTAAACCAGCACATTGGTGCCGGTGCTGCACGGGCCGAGACAGCCGGTGGTGGTGATCGCGACCTTGTCGAAGCACTGACGCTGCTGGAACTGGAAAAGAAATTCGTCGAGCACTTCGCGACAGCCTTTTTCGGCGCAGGAACCGCGCGGATGGCCGGGCGGACGCGCCTGACCGCAAATGAATACGTGTTTGGGAGGACGGGGCATGGTGTGGGTGAAGGGTGAAGGGTGAAGGGTGAAGGGTGAAGGGTGAAGGGTGAAGGGTGAAGGGTGAAGGGTGAAGGGTGAAGGGTGAAGGGTGAAGGGTGAAGGGTGAAGGGTGAAGGGTGAAGCGGC
>CAMDHJ010000104.1 GCA_945897865.1 Tepidiphilus sp. J10 | reverse complement strand
TTCATCCCGGTGAATTGCGGCGCCCTGCCCGACCACTTGATTGAAAACGAACTCTTCGGTCATACCAAAGGCGCCTACACCGATGCTCGCGACAGCCAGACCGGGCTGATTGCCCAGGCCGAAGGCGGTACGCTTTTTCTTGACGAGGTCGATGCGCTGTCGCCGAAAGCCCAAGTCAGCCTGTTGCGCTTCCTGCAGGATGGTCATTACCGGCCTTTGGGCGGCAACCGGATGGAATCTGCCGATGTCCGCATTCTCGCTGCCAGTAACGATGATCTACCGTCGCTGGTCAAACAGGATCGCTTCCGCGCCGACCTGCACTACCGGCTCAACGTCATGGAACTGGTGGTGCCGCCGCTACGCGACCGCGGCGATGATGTCGCCCTGCTGGCGCGCCATTTCATCAATGAGGCCGCCTGTCGTTACAACATGAACCGGCTCGAACTGCATCCAGATACCCTGCTCTGGCTAAACCGCCAGCCCTGGCTGGGCAATGTGCGGGAGTTGCAGAACCGTATCCAACGCGAATTCCTGATGTGCGACGGACCCAATGTCCTGATCCGCGACCCGCTGCCGGACTCGGAACGCCGCAAGAAGAAGGATCGCCGCCAGGATTTGATGCGAGCACAAACCAACACGCTCAATTTCAACGAAGCCAAACAAGCCACATTGCAGGCTTTCGAACGCAGCCATCTGATCCGACTGATGCGAGAAAGCGCCGGCAATGTCTCGCACGCCGCCCGCTTGGCCGGCAAGGAACGGCGCGCGCTAGGCAAGTTGCTGAAAAAATACTGCATCGAGCCGGAAGTCTTTCGCAGCGCCTGAGCGGCATCTATTGATCCGGCCAGCAATGGCACTACCTTAAGCATTCCGATACCTACCCCCCTTTGAGCCAGGTTTATCCGGGATCACCCATTCCCCCAAAAAACCAAGACGTAGGATGGGCCAAGCGAAGCGGGCCCATCAACCCGCAGAGTGATGGGCCCGCTTCGCTTGGCCCATCCTACCTGGCTCGTCATTCGCGCGAATGCGGGAATCCAGGCGGGATAAGAACCACAGGATTCCCACATACGCGGGAATGACGGATTTATCCGCGAAACCGTAGGGTGCGCCATGGAATCTCGGATTTATCAGGCCTCAAAACGTGTGGGTCTGCTCAGACCCGCTCCTTCGTACCGGCTAATTCGACTGGGTCCGACAAACCCCACCATCATCCATCCGTCAACTTGTAACATCCTGATCTAAAAGGTAACTCCAACTTTCTCAGGCTTGGCATGCAGGTTGCGTATCCCATCCATCACGTCGAGGAGGAGGTGATATGCAACCGCAGGACGAACACCTCATAGCAATCGTCGATGCCATCCTGCGCTACTTGCATAGCTATCCGGATGCCACCGACACAGTGGAAGGCATTACGAAATGGTGGCTTCCCGAAACTGGATGCTGGGATATCCCTACAGTACAAGCCGCCTTGGCGCGACTGGAGGCACAAGGCCTGATCCATCGGCGCGTCCAGGCCGATCGACATGTGCTGTATTCCCGTTGAGGTTCCGTACCAAGTCCATCCGGGAAACTAGCCAAGCGAGGCGTTCATGAACAAAGCCGAACCGAATTTCTCACCTCCGGGCAAAACAAAAGGGGCAAGCTCTGCCCCTGCCGAAGGTTCCAATGACGCCAATGTCTCTACCGGCTTTTCCCCGCGCGCTTCGGTCAGCGGCTTGCCAGCCAGAAGGATCACCTACGCCGCCACCTTCCTCGGCATCCTGCTTGTTTTTGCCGCGCTCGCCGGCGCCTGGTGGCAAGCACCGCGCCCGTTCCCAAACCCGCAACTAACGACGTTCGCGCCGGGAAATCCGGACTGGTGGCGCTATCCGCTTGAATCCAACCCGGTACTGCGTCTGCCTGCCATTCAGGGCAATCTGCGCGGCGTGCATGCTCTGGCGGACGGCAAGGTCTGGGTCGTCGGCGAAGGCGGCCTGATCCTGCATTCAGGCGATGGTGGCCATGTTTGGCAACAACAACTGCCAAAACCGGAATCGATCTCCGGCAAAGTGATTTCCCCAGGAACCGCTGGCGCAGCCTGGCCCGGTTTGATCAGCCAGGCAAACGCTGCCAAAGCCCCAAGCCAGGAGACAAACCTGGATTGGAGCAAAGATCCACGCCAGCAAAGCATCCCAATGCCGGACCAGAACATCGCTCCGAATGCGCTGCCGGACGGCAAACGTGTCGAGCCGGAGCCGGTTCAGAGCAAAGCATCTCCCGATGTTCCTCCCATCGCTCCATCCAAACAGCCGCCCAGTCAGGAGATCAGGCGAATCACCACGCCGGCTGTGGTCAAACGTGTTCAGAAACCAGTCATCAAACCCCTGGAAAAGAAACCTGTTGCCATCCAACCAGCAACCAGCAAACCGGCAGAACTGCCTCCGCCACCGGATGATGTCGACCTCTACACGGTGTTTTTCCAGGATGCGAGGCGTGGCTGGGCAGCGGGCGACATGGGCAAGGTCTGGACAACCACGGATGGCGGCAAAACCTGGCAGGCCGGCTTCATTGGCGAACATGTTCGCATCGTCCAGATCTTTTCCGACAATGGCTTTGTCGTCGCGATCGGCGCCGAAGGCCGCGTTTTTGGCAGCGCCGATGTTGGAACCAGTTGGCAGCCCTTCGAGAAGCTACCCACCAAACCCGAAATAATCGCCGCCATGCTGGGCAGCGCCGCCACCAAAGCAAGACAACGCAACAGCGGCATTCACGTCACCCCTGCCGGCTTCTGGCAGCTTGGCCAGCATGGCGTCATCCGGCAGGCCAAGGAAACTCCGGATAACTGGCAGACACGGGCCAGCGGCACCCAGGCCAGCCTGCATGGCATTGCCTTCGCCGATGAAAAGGTGGGCTGGGTGGTGGGCGAAGCGGGCGTCATTCTGCACAGCGAAGACGGCGGCAATAGCTGGCAAGCCCGGAGCGGCGGCGAAGCCGCGCTGGCTGCTCGTCGCGCCGATGCGGAAAACCGCCTGACACCAGCGCCGTGGACCTGGCTCTCGTTGCTATCAGGCGTGCTGCTGCTAGGACTGGGTGCGCGCCGATTCAACCTGGCCAGCGCGGCGCAACAGTCGGGCGCGGAAACCGCCGGCATCGCCGGCCTGTTCGTCTCCGACCAGCCGCTGAAGCCGGGTGAAGTCGATCATCTCGGCCATGCCCGCATCGCGCGCGGCCTGGCCGACTTCATCCGCAACCGCAACACCGAACCCGGCCTGACACTGGCGGTGACCGGCTCCTGGGGCAGCGGCAAGAGCTCCATCATGCGGCTGCTGGAAGACGACCTGAAACGCGCCGGCTTCCGCCCGGCCTGGTTCAACGCCTGGCATCACCAGCAGGAAGGCCGCCAGCTCGCGTCGATGTTCAACACCATCCGCAAGCAGGCCGTACCAGCCATCCACACCCCGGCCGCCTGGTGGGTGCGCGCCGCGCTTTACTGGAAGCGCGGCTGGTTCTACCGCCTGCTGGCGCTGGCGATCATCGGCTTGTTCCTGCTTGGTCTGTTCGAAGCGCAAGACCAGAAAGCTCCACTGACGCAGTTGCGTCAGGCCGTAATCGGTGCCCTGATGGATGCGCGACCGGTGGTGATCACCTCAGCCAGTCTGGAAAAGCTGAAGAAAAGTGGCATCCTGCATCCGCATACACTCGCTACCCTGACCAGCAAGATGGTCTGGCAACCGCGCCCTGAGGCCGGCGAAGGTTGTCTCGAAACGCGCGACGTGCATACAGGAGATTGCCGCTTCCACAACATCGACCAGCTCTACGCCAGCCTGGAACAGGAGATGAACCCGGTCGGCCTGACTGACGAAGAAAAACAGACGTTGGCCGATGCCGCCCAACATCTGGGTGATACGCCGCGCAGCATGCTCGGCGTGTTGCTCGGTGTGCTCGTTATCCCCTTGCTGCTCGGCAAAGGCATGGCCGTGTACGGTCTCAACTACCTCGACCTGTTCAAGCGCCTGCTGCCGGAACGTGGTCAGGTCGAAGGCAAGGAAGCGGTCGGCACGATGGAAAATTTCCGCAACGAATTCTGCAACCTAACCCAGGCACTCGACGGCCGTCTGGTGCTGTTCATCGACGACCTCGACCGTTGCGACTGCGCCACCGTGCGCGAAGTGCTGGAACTGGTCAATTATCTGGTCAGCGTCGGCCAATGCTTCATCGTGCTCGGCATGGCGATGGAACACGTCGCCTGCTGCATCGAGCCGAAATCGCCGAAGCAGGAAACCAACGGCTACGCCATGCAATACCTGAAAAAGCTGGTCAATATCGAAGTGCCGGTGCCAAAAGCCGACCTCGACGGCATCCGCACCATGCTGGAAAACCAGTCACGCGCCGGCGGCCGACCGGTCGACAACGCCCCCCCCAGACACTGGGCAGGCTGGGTGATCTCCCTGCTGGTACTCGCCGGTATCACCTGGGGCATGAACAAAACCTGGACCCAATGGCAGCCGGATGCGACGCCGAAAAAATTCTTGGCAACACCGTCAGAATTGGTCGGGGGAGAACCCGAATCGACGCTCGCGGCGGCATCAAGAGTGCGAAATATCGTAATCGGTGCGGCCGGCAAAGCTGATACCCCACTCCCCCCCGCGACTGAACGCCAAGGCCCGATCGGCCTTCTCCCCGCCATGAGCCCGCCAAGCAGCCTTTGGACAAGCTGGCTCAGTCTGATAGCGCTAGCCGCCCTGATCAGCGTCGCCGTCTGGACGACGCGCGACAAATGGCTCGAATGGCTGCACCGACACGGCATCCTGCAAGCCATCCGCAACCAGCTCGGCGGCGCCGAACGCAAACGCGACACCCCCGCCTTCCGCGCCGCGCTGGAAAGCTGGCACAAAGTCATCGTCGCCGGCGACCCCACCCCGCGTGGCATCAAACGCTTCGTCAACCGCGTCCGCTTCCTGGCGATGATGGAACAAGCGCTGGAAAGCGACCAAATCCCCGAAGGCGTCCTGGTCGGCTTGGCTGCACTGCATCATGCCAAGGTGGAGTTGGCTGCTCTGGATGAAATTTTCCAGACATCCGGGGCGCAACCGTCCATGGGCGCGGAATCCGAAGGCGAAGAAACCGAAACCTCATTCCCTGACAACCTGCAAAACGCCATCCAGGAAGCCACGCAAAACACCCCGGACTGGCCGCCGTCTCAGAAGCATGTCGAGCGATTCATGCACATGGTGGAGTTCATGCATGTGCGGTGATGGGGAATGAGGCGGCGGATTTGAATGCGCTACATGTAGGACGGCTGACCTACTGGGTACAAATTACCCCATTTAGGATGGGAAAGTCGTTAATGTGGGTCATTCGAACCCCATGCTTACACCTAGTACAAATTACTAACTCATTGAAAACACGAAGAGCGCAAAGAATTAGTAAGTAGGCACGATGATTGCTGCTTGTACTGAAAACACTTTGGAGCAACGCAAGGGAGGCAAGAAAGGAAGCAATACAGATTTATTTGAGATTAGCCCCATTAACTTGGGCCCAAAAATAGATAGGGGGTTGTAATGCAAAGAATATTGAGCCGCATGGGTGTATGTTTTTCGATTTTCCTGAGTGCTCTTCTTTTATCCGCTTGTGGTGGCGGTGGTGGCGGCGGTGGCGGCGGTGTGGCGGTGCCTGTTGCCTCGACCAGTTCGTTTTCGATGGTGACCATATTTGCTAATCAGATCAACAATGGCTACACGAAGAACTTCGCCGTTACGGGTACGGAGGTTATCGGAGGCGTCACATACAATGTAACTGGATCGGGCTCAATGACTGTTTCGCCCGCCGTCAACACTGTCTTTGAAGGACAAGCCGCGCTTCAAAACACGTCAACAGTTAACGGTAATGTAACAGTAAATGGCGTGAGCGCTCCGATTGCAGATACATCGCAATCTTATAGCTCCAGCAGTTACGTTCCTCTGGGGCAGTCGAATGGTGAATATTGGGTGGTGCAAGGCATCGCAACGATTCCATCGACAGTAAGTGTTGGTGATACAGCGGTGATAGGAACGTACTCGCGTTACACCGACAGCAGTAAAGCCGCCGTGCTGGGCATTGCACAAGTCAGCTATGTCGTCGAACCCGATACAGCAACGACGGCCATAGTCAATTTAACTTTGCAAGAATATGACGGCGCCAACGTCCTTGAACTTACCGATCAGACGCGCTGGCGGATAGACACACTCGGAAACGTGACATGGATATCTGAAACAGCGACTGGCTCCGATTTCAATTACGTATTCAATTAAGTATTGAAACAATGCGCCCCATTTAAAAGTCAAAGGGGGCAGCAATGAAATGCAGCAATAAAATGGGCCAGGATTGATTAATTATTTATAAACAACAGGGGTCAGGCCCAATGCCGTTAAGTTAAGCTCAAGTCCGTCATTCCCGCGAAGGAGGGAATCCAGTTATGCGCAACTTCCTGGATGCCCGCCTTCTTGGGCAGGACGCTAACTTAACGGCATTGGGGTCAGGCCCCTATTGTTCTTCTATTGTTTCTATTGTTTTTAAGCCATCGCTTCATATACGGCGCCACTCACTGGACACGTTCACGAGTAATTGATGTGGGACAGACCCAATGTCGTTAATTTAAGTCCAAATCCGTCATTCCCGCGTAGACGAGAATCCAGTTATGCGTAATTTTCTGGATGCCAGCCTTTACGGGCATAACGCCAATTTAGAAGCATTGGAGATGGACCACTGTTATGTAGTTTACATTTATTAGGGAGTATTTCATGAGTACCAGGAATTTCATCTTTGCCGGTGCTGTTAGCATTTTGTTCACCGGGTGCGCAACGATTACTTCAAGTGAAATCCAAAATGTTTCACTCAATACGAAAGCAATCGATGGTCAAGTGGTTGACAAAGCAAAGTGTAAATTAACGAACGACAAGGGTTCTTGGGAGATTACAAGTCCAGGTTTTGTTGGTGTTCGACGTTCTTCTAAGGATCTTATGGTGGAATGCAAGAAAGAAGGTTTGGCTGACGGTTTATTACGTGCAATTTCACGAACCGCTGGAGGCATGTGGGGAAATATTATTTTTGGCGGCGGAATAGGTGCAATTATTGATCACAGCAAGGGCACAGGTTACAACTATCCTGACGAACTTCCTGTAAAAATGGGATCTTCCGTTATTGTCGATCGACACCAGAATAATAAAACAATCAATTCATCGCAAGATTCGAAATCAGAACAGAATTGAAGGGGCTGGTATCGAATTTGATGCAAATCATTTGTAAAAATAGGAGCAGATCCAATGCAGTTAAGTAAAGCCTAGGCTCGTCATTAAAAATGCCAGGCTCAGATTATTCCGAGCCTGATAAATTCAAGAGCTCTGCTAGCAACTCACTTAAATCCGGAGGCCATATGCCAAAGAAACAAGTCACCTACCGCGCCGATGTCATTCAGGCCATGACGCTTGGCACGGGTGATACGGAAATGAAGATCGACGATCCTGCTTATGCTTGGCGTTTTCTCGCCGAGGGGGATTCCTGGTTCACGATCGGGGCCATTCCTTCCTCGAATCTGCTTTATGAGATGCGCTTGAAGAAACGGGCGGTGATTCTGAATCTGGGTTATCCCGGCGATACGATTTCCAATATTGCGCAGTTATCCGCGAATACGGAATTCTCGCGTCGGCTGGCGCATCCGAATTGGGCATCCGATTGGGATGCGATTTTGATGAGTGGCGGCGGAAATGATCTGATCGACCGGGCTGCCGACATCATCCGCAAGCTTCCGTCCGGCAGTAGCGGCAACAAAGTGATGGATTACATCGATGCCGGCAATCTGAAGGGATTCCAGGATGCGGTCCAGGCGGGCTTCCGCAAGATCGTCGAATTGCGTGATTCGGCTGCCAGCCCAAGCAAAGACAAGCCAATCATCGTGCATACCTATGACTACCCTACCCCGCGCCCGTCGCCGGCCAATTTTCTGATTGTGCCGATCACCAAACCCTGGATGTATCCGGTGTTCGAGAAACGCAATGTGCCGAAGGATTTACGCATCAAGGTCGCGGCGCGACTTCTGGACAGCCTTGCCACGGCGTTGCTGGAACTTGAGCAGGAGCTGCCGGCGTTTCATGTGGTTGACACGCGAAAATCACTGATTCGCGCCGACATCGAAGCTAGGGGCAATAGTGGCGACTGGTTGAACGAAATCCATCCCAACAGCGACGGCTACCGGAAAATTGCCGATTTGCTGGCAGGCAAGATTCATCAGTTGCTTTGAGTTGATTTAGGTGCCGGAAGACCGCAGATCATGCAGATCAATAGGCAAAGCGCGGCTTGAGTTCTTCCAGGTTCAATTCGGTCAGGATGCTTTCCAGCCGTTCGCGGGCGTTACCGCGTGCCGCACCGTGGTGGCGGGCGATGATCAACTCGTTCTTCATCGAATGTTCCCAGCCCACCAGTTCGGTCACGGTGACCTGATAGCCATGCGATTCCAGCAGCAGGCAACGCATCACGTTGGTCAGGTGGCTGCCGAATTCGCGGGCGTGGATGGGATGCCGCCAGAGTTCGGAAAGGGGTGTCTTCGAGAATGAAGCGTTCTTGTTCTTGCGTAACACGGCAGCGACTTCAGCCTGGCAACACGGCACAAGAACAATGAACTTGGCCTGCTTCTGCAATGCAAAGCGGATGGCGTCATCAGTGGCGGTATTGCAGGCGTGCAACGCAGTCACCACGTCGATCTGCTGCGGCAAGGCGTCGGAAACAATCGATTCCTCGACCGTCAGGTTGAGAAACGACATCCGTTCAAACGCCAGCCGTGCTGCCAGCGACTGCGATTTTTCAACCAGTTCCGGCCGCGTTTCGATGCCGAAGACATGGCCGCTCTGGCGGACTTTCAGAAACAGGTCATACAGGATGAAACCGAGATAGGACTTGCCGGCGCCATGATCGGCCAGCGTCAGGTCGCCGTTGGCACTCATGACTTCCGCCAGCAAGGGTTCGATGAAGTGATACAGGTGATAGACCTGCTTCAACTTGCGCCGGCTGTCCTGATTCAGCTTGCCGTCACGGGTCAGGATATGCAGTTCCTGCAGCAGCTCGGTGGATTGGCCCGGCTTGATTTCAGGTTCGCGAAAGGCCACTGGCGTAGTGAGTGCGGGCGATCTGGATTTCTTGTCAGCCATGCTTACCTCAAAAAAACGATGCGATTGAAATGCCTGCTTCGGGGTACGCTCTCGCCCTGCTTGATCATTCTCAAATCCCTGCAAGGAGCGGCATCACCCATGGCAAAACCCAACTACGCATTTGAAAAACGCCAGAAGGAACTGGCCAAAAAACAAAAGAAACAGGAAAAGCTCGAACAGCGTAAAGCGGCTGGCGACCATGACGCCGAGATGGAAACCGAGTTGGAAACCGAGTTGGAACCCGAAATGGAAGCCGCGAGCCAGCCCGAAACCGACGACACAACCGTTCCACCTCCTGCCGCTGATTGATCAAATGCCGGACGGCATTTGAATCCGGCTGCTTACTTCAAGCTTTATCCGTTTTGTCTGGGCTGGCGGCAATACCCGTCGAAAAACCCAGCGCCCGCCAGCCGGCGAGACCCAGTTTTTGCAGGGTCTCGATATTGCGGCCAAAAATGGCCTCGGCATCCGGGAAAGCCTCTACCGCTTTTTCCAGACTGGATTCCCGAATCAGGTGGAGCGTCGGGAAAGGTGCCCGATTGGTGTAGTTGGAAATGTCATCCGCTTCGGTATCGGCAAACTGAAACTGCGGATGAAAGCTGGCCACCTGTATCACGCCTTCCAGCCCGTGCTCTTCGACAGCGGATTCGGCAATGATGGTCAAGTCGTTGAAATCGAGAAAATCCGGCAGCAAGGTCGGGTGAATCAGCAACGTGGTATCAATTTCGGCCGGATCAGCCTCGGCCAGCAAATCGAGTTCGCGATCCAGGTCTTCCAGAAAACCATCCAGATGCTTGGCATGGCTGACCACGAAGCGGACCTGATTCTTGACGTAGACCGACTTCGCGAACGGGCACAGATTCAGCCCAATCACCGCCTTTTCGACCCAAAGCCGCATCGCGGCGATGACTTCTTCATCGTTCATGTTTGACTCTCTTCAACCTGAAACAAGCACCGGATTGTAGGGTGCGCCGTGCGCACTAGGCGCGTTGATCGAAGCGTACTTATCCGGTTGTCACGTAAACCCAGCGCCACGCCGTAGCACCACCCCGTAGGATGGGCGAAGCGCAGCGCGCCCATCATTCCTGCGTTGGATGATGGGCGCGCCTTCGGCTTCGCCCATCCTACGACTGAAGCCTGCAGTTAAGGATCAGTGCGCATGGCGCACCCTACTTGCCTGGTCGAGCTTTCACGCCATTCAACCCAGCCGTATTTTCTCGCCATAACCGGTCATTTCGAGATAACCGCGCCCGACTTCCCGCTCATTTTCCAACACTCGCACAGCGCCCTCCCAGTAAATGGCGCCGGTCGAGTGCCGGCTATCGAGCTCCTGGTCTGGCATCAAAGTGTGAAGTTCTAAATGACGATTGCCCACGCGCAAACGCCAGGCGACCGGGTAATTGATCGCGGTGCGGGGCGAACGCCAGTGGCGCAAGGGTTGGAATTCGACCGCAGCGTGAGGAAATGTCTGCGTAGCACCATTTTCCGGTCGATAACTGGCGGCAGACCATAGCGCTGAATCCTTCTCTCCGCGCATGCGGAACGCCATCAGCGCGCCGCCATCGTGCAGATTGATGCCGATCCAGTCCCAGCCTTGCGCATCTTGCGGCAGCAGTTCACTCGACCACTCATGATCGAGCCAAGCCTTGCCGGTAACCGCATGGGTACGTCCAGCGAGGGTCACGCTGCCTGCCACCTTGAGTTGCGGCTGGCTGTAGTAATGACTGGCGTGCCGCAGATCGGGCGCTTTGGTGCTGAAACGGCGTGACCGTTGAGCATCGGCGGGCCGCTCGGGATGAGCCGCAGCGCGTAGGCAAAATCGTCGGCACGCACCTGCACCAGATAGTTGTCCTGATTTTGTTCAAACCGCCAATCACCCACCCAGACAGCGGTTTGATCGGTGGAATAGCCGGCGCGAGAAAACCCGACCCGGGCAGCGCGTTCGGCATGCCGCAAACGGCCCAGCTTGGGATCAGCGATGGCGGCGTGGGCGAGGATCAACTGGCGCGGCGCGAACGCGCTGGGATTGTCTTCGCCGACCCCGGTTCTGACCCGGAAAAACGTCGTCTGAAACCCGATCGGGCTGCCGTCCGGCAAGGCGAGCCAGCCGGTGGCGTACCACCATTCAGTCCGAAAATCGGGATGCGCGCCGTGATCGGCGGGAAAAACCAGTTTGCGGCCCGGCAACACGCGGCCAAAGCGAACTGTTTCCGCTGCCTGAATCTGATTCCGACACAGGCTGAGACTGGCAATAGCAAGGAGAAAATCGCGCCGCTGCATCACCAATCCTCGCGCACCGCCAGCACCGCGTCCTGCCGCATCGCCTGGCGACCGGCGAGTACGGCGGCAAGTGCGGCAAGCGCAACCAGGCTGAGGCCGAACAGCGCCAGCGAAGCCCAGGGCACATGCAGGTCCATGCTCCAGTGGAAGCTTTGCCGGTTGACCACTTCGATCAACACGATGCCGATGGCGCCGCCGGCGAGTAGCCCGGCGACCACGCCCACCGAGGCGGCGAGCGCGCCTTCCTGCGCCAGCATCCAGCCGATCTGGCGACGCGTCAAACCGAGGTGGCGCAGCATGCCGAATTCGCGCCGTCGCGCCGCCGCCAGCGCGGCAAAACTGGCGGCGACGCCGGCGAGTCCGATCGCCACGGCGACGGCTTCCAGCAGATAGGTGATGGCGAAGGTTCGGTCAAAGATTTGCAGACTGATGGCGCGGATTTCACCCGGTCGGGCAATTTCCAGCATGCCCGGCTCGGCCAGCGCGGTCAGCGCCGCCGTCACCTGCTCGATCGGCGCACCCGGCACGAGATGAATCGCCACATCATTCACCAGTGGATCGCCGGTCAGCCGCCGGTAGTCGGCGAGATTGATCATGATGGCGCCGGTCTGACGCGAATAATCGCGCCAGACACCGGCCACCTGCAGCGGCACCGAATGTCCGGCCAAGGGCAGCTTGACCGTCTGTCCAGGCCGCCAGCCATACAGATCAAGCATCGCCTCGGAAATCCAGATCGCGGCTTGCGAAGTAGCATGCCGTGCCCCGACCAGCGGCAGATCAGCACCATCTGGCGCAATCGGCCGCGCAATCAGCGCGACCGGCGCCTTGCCGGCCGCCAGCCGGACACTGTTGTGGCGGGTAAAACTGCTGTGTGCGACGCCAGCGACGGCGGCAATCCGCGCTTGCAGCGCGGGGTCGAGATAAACACTGGTCTGGGCGCCGCCGGCGCGCAGGTAGAGGTCGGCTGGCAGCAACTGATGCAACCATTGATCAACCGAATCGCGGAACGACGCAACCATGATCGCCATCGCTGCCGCCAGCGCGACGCTGGTCATCACGCCGGCCGCAGCCACCACCGCATGGCCGGGCGCGGCGCCAAGGCGGGCCGCGGCGAGCCGGGCCGGTACCGGGCCGCGCGCCGGCAACAGGCGGGCGATGCCGGCAGCCAGCGCCGGCAACAACAAGACGCCGCCGGCCAGCAGACAGGCCACCGCCAGATAACCGCCAATCGGCAAACCGTTCTGTGGTGGAATCGCGCTGGCGGCAACACTGGCGGCGAGCAAACCGAAGCCCAGCCAGGGATGCCCATGGCCGCCGATCAAATCGGCTTCATCGCCCGCCTTCAACGCCTGCGCGGGCGAGACAGTGGCGGCCTCGCGGGCCGGCAACCAGGCGCCGGCGAGACCGGCCAGCAAGCCAAGCAGCACGTAAACGGCGGCGGCTTGCGGTTGAAATACCAGCACCGGCTTCAGGCCGGAAAAATAGCCGGCGCCGAGATCGCCACCGAGAAGCGCCAGCGCGCCCCAGGCCAGGCCATGCCCGAGGATGACGCCGAGCACGCCGCCGATCAGCCCAACCGCCGCGCCTTCCGCCAGCAGCCAGGAAAACAGACTGCGCCGCGACAGGCCTAGCGCACGCAAGAAGGCAAACTCTGTGCGCCGCCGAACCACCGACAACGCTTGCGCCGAAAACACCAGGAAGCCGCCGGTGAGCAGCGCGATTGCCGCCAACATGGTCAGGTTGACCCGGTAGGCGCGAGACAGATTGCCCGCCTGATCGGCAGCGGCTTCCGGCTCTTCGATCAGCACGCCAGCCGGCAACAAGGGTTGCAACGATTGCCGCGCAACTGCAGGCGAAACCCCTTCAGCCAGTCGCAGATCGATGCGCGAAATCTTCCCGATCCTGCCGAAAGCCTGCTGCGCGGCGGCAATATCCATGACGGCAAGTCGGCGGTTTTCATCGGCGCCCGGAATATCGCCGGCAACCCGAAAACTCAACTTGCCGCTGCCGGCCTGAAATTCGCTGTGTTGCCCTGGCTTGCGGCCAAGGGCTTGCTGGGCGGCTGAACTGAGAAAAACCGTGTCCTGCGCCAGCGTGGCGAACCGGTCGGCTGGCGTGGGAGATTCAGTAACAACCGGTCGCGGCAGCAAGGCGGGCGTGACTTGTGCCAGCGCGAACACATCGACCCCG
>CAMDHJ010000103.1 GCA_945897865.1 Tepidiphilus sp. J10 | reverse complement strand
CCGTCGGCGCCGCCGCCGATCAGGGTGACCGTGCGGCCGGCGATGCCGGTGGCGCCGTCATCCTGTTGGCCGTTGCCGTTGCTGTCGATCCACAGGCGGTCGCCCAGGCTGGCCAGTTGTACCAGGCCGGCGTCCCAACTGAGGTCGTTCTCGCCGGATTCGAGCGTGGTGACGATGGTCATGCCGTTGCTGTTGGCGTCGCTGTCGCTGCCGTCGGCGCCCAGGTCTTGTTTGGCGAAGGCGTAGCCAGCCGGCTTGATGAATTCGACTTTGTAGTCGCCGGGGATCAGGTTGCTGAACAGGTAGTAGCCGGGGTTGCTGCCGTTGTCGGCGGTGACCGTGCTGGCGACAAAGGTGCCGTCGCCTTTGTACAGGTTGACGGTGACGCCGTTCATTCCCGTGTTGCCGTCGTTCTGTTGGCCGTCGTTGTTGCTGTCGATCCAGACGTAGTCGCCCAGGCTGGCGAGCGGAACCAGCTCTGGCACCAGACCCGCGTCTATGGTCTGATTCGATTCGCCCCCAGCAAGAGTGACAATCTGGCTGAAGCCTGTGGCTGCATTCGCATCGTTATCGACCGCATCCTGGGTGTTGCCATTCGCGTCCTGCGAAGTGAAAACCTGACCAGTGGGCGCGATGAACTTGACCTGGTAGTCGCCTGCCTTGAGGCCGGTGAACTGGTAATAACCTTGCTCAACCGCTGCGGTACTGAAATCGTCGCCTGTGACGGTGCTGGTAATGAACGTGCCATTGTTGTCGTACAGCTCGACGATTACGTTATCGACACCAGCTTCGCCCGCATCCTGGATGCCATCCGCGTCAGTGTCCGACCAGACGTAATTGCCGAGCTTGGCTTTTTGTAGTTGCAAGATCAAAGGCTGCACTGTGCCATTCGGATCAATGACCGTGGAGAAGAAAGCGTCCGTTGGTACAACATAATTGCCGCTGGCGATCGCTGCGTGAGCAGAGCTCACGAGGAAATTGGAGTCTGCCGCGCTAACGGTATTGCGGTTGTTGTCGCTCAGGAACTGATCAAACCCCAGAGCCGATATCTCGATATCTGTGTGACCAAGAATTTTCCAAATAGCGGCCTGCACTTCACCAAAGTTGAATTGGCCGCCGTACTTGGGGTCGGAAGTGAAGTTCTGCGCCAGCAACCAGTTGATCTCATCAACCTGGGTTTGTGTCGCTAGAGACAGGAAATTATTTGCATCGTTACCAGCAGCGTTCTGCGCCACATAAGAAGTAGGGTGGAACCCGATCTCGGCATAAGGATCAAGACAGTAGCCGTCATACACACCATTCGGAATGAGCGAATCGCTGCTTCCCGAAACATGCACATCCCAGAAGCTCGGAGCTCCTTGGTCTGCCTGTTGACCAAAACCAGTACCCTGGGGATTGGTGGCTGATGAAGTGACGCTAATCGTGAAAGTGCTCATGGCTTAAATACCCTGCTCTGATGAAGTTGCTAGAAAAAGCGCATTGGGCTCGGCAATGCACTGGCAGCTAGTTGTTTTGTGAATGATTGAAACGGGATCCCTAACCCAACTGCCCTCAGTTACGAAACGAGGGGCGCCAACCATTGCGCCCCTCTGTCTTCATTACTTCTTGCTGCGACGGACTACCAACATCGCGACGGCTGCGATAGCGAGCAGCCCAAGAGACTCGGGTTCCGGGACAGAGTTAAAGCCACCGGGACCAGCAACAGCCGACATAGCCGCAGACATCAGAACAGCAATAGATAACAGAGCACGCATGACAAACTCCTAGATAGGCGAACAGATTGATTGAATTGAGCACCCCGAAAACGGAGAGTCCGCTTCACAAAAGCAATATACGTGCCAAACAATCATCCAATTGATTTGAATGACTATTTATACAAATTGCGGGAAGGCCACTATTACTTAAGTGTTAAATATTTCGACATACGACTCATCAAAATTGACCACCTATCAGCCTGACCAGTGCTCTCAATGCCAGTCATGTGATGCTGTCAAGTGCAGCTTTCTGGCCCGATGCCAGCGTTTCGAACAGTTGACCGATGGAAGGTGTTTTTTTATTCAAAATCAATCTACTAGCGGAACTGATCCGCAATTTCCGGGTAACGCGAAGCTAAATCGTCGCCGGGTTGCATGCCCCAACTGCTCAATACTCCGACAGTCCAAGCTAATCCCATCGAAATGCATTGCAGGATGACAAGCCATTGAAGAATGACGTTTATTGGTAATAGCTTGCGGACAGGGGCGGACCAGGCTGTAAAGGAATCCGACAAACAGACTCAGATTTGTTTACTCAATGGGAAACTCATTTGTTCCTTTCCCAGTTTTTTCATCCCAACAGGCTGGTCGACTCCAGGTGGACGCCTGGATTTGCACAGGCATATTTGCTTGCTCACTGTTTTGATTTCGACTTGTTTGACGGGAATTGATGGCTGCAATATGGCCATGCATTTCAGATTCCATGCCAGGTAGGCCAGCGTCCATTCGCCTACCTCTTTCTGCAAGCCGCGCGACGAAGTGAAGGCCGGCAGCATGGTAGCGAAAGGCATTTCTGTCACAGTGACACGTTTGATCTTGCGGCTGGAGAAGAGACCGGTGGCGTAGCCACAGACCAGCAAGCTCAGCATGACTTCGGGGTGGTAGACAGCACTGCCGCTGCCTGGCACGCCGGATTCGTAAGGCGCTATCGCGCCAACGACTCCGCTGCACCAGTTCTTGGCACGCCGGATTCGTAGGCGCTATCGCGCCAACGACTCCGCTGCCTGTCTGTCTGCATGGTAACTGGACCGCACCATCGGTCCGCTGGCGACGTTCTTGAAACCCAGTTCCAGCGCGATGCGTTCGAATTCAGCGAACTGTTCCGGCGGCACGAAACGTTCGACTGGCAGATGGTGCGCCGAGGGTTGTAAATACTGGCCGATGGTCAGCATGTCGACATCGTGCATGCGCAGATCGCGCAGCACATCGAGCACTTCAGCATCGGTTTCGCCGAGGCCGAGCATGATGCCGGACTTGGTCGGTACGTTCGGACAACGCGCCTTGAAGGTCTTCAATAGCAACAACGAGTGCGCGTAATCCGCGCCGGGGCGACAGGCCTTGTACAGGCGCGGCACGGTTTCAAGGTTGTGGTTCAGCACAGCCGGTGGTTCTTGCGCCAGGATGTCGATTGCGAGTTCGAGCCGGCCACGGAAATCAGGTACCAGAATTTCGATCCGCGTAGTGGGCGAAGCCTCGCGTGCGGCACGCATGCAATCGACAAAATGCTGTGCGCCGCCGTCTTTCAGATCGTCGCGATCGACGCTGGTGATGACGACATAGTTCAAACGCATGGCGGCCAATGTCTCGGCCAGATGGCGGGGTTCTTCCGGGTCGGGCGGCAATGGTTTGCCATGCCCGACATCGCAGAACGGACAGCGCCGGGTGCACAGATCGCCCAAAATCATGAAGGTGGCGGTGCCGTGTTTGAAACACTCGCCCAGGTTCGGACAGGCGGCTTCTTCACAAACGGTATGCAGTTTGGCGTCGCGCAGAATTGCCTTGAGCTGTTGCACTTCCGGTGCACTCGGGGCTTGCGCCTTGATCCAGGCCGGCAGTTTCAGGCGCGGCTTGGGGATGATCTTGATCGGGATGCGCGCGGTTTTAGCTGCGCCTTTGTGGAGTTCGGAATCGGCCATTGTGATTAACGTGCATCGTAGTCCGTAGACCCTCTGTATGCCGGCATTCGCCGGTATGACGGATGTTTACTGCGTGCCGCCAACCGTCAACCCATCAATCCGCATGGTTGGCTGACCAACGCCGACCGGTACGCTCTGGCCTTCCTTGCCGCAGGTACCGACACCTGGGTCGAGGCGCATGTCATTGCCGATCATCGAGACACGGGTCAATACGTCGGGGCCGTTGCCGATCAGCGTTGCGCCCTTGACCGGGTAGGTGACCTTGCCGTCTTCGATCATGTAAGCCTCGGCAGCGGAGAAGACGAATTTGCCGCTGGTGATATCAACCTGGCCGCCACCGAAGTTGACCGCGTACAGGCCGTTCTTGACCGAGGCGATGATCTCGGCGGGATCCTTGTCGCCGGCCAGCATGTAGGTATTGGTCATGCGCGGCATCGGCAGGTGTGCGAAGGATTCGCGCCGGGCGTTGCCGGTCGGTGCCATGCTCATCAGACGCGCATTCATGCTGTCCTGCATGTAGCCGCGCAGGATGCCGTTTTCGATCAGCACGGTACGCTGGGTCGGTGTGCCTTCATCATCAATGTTGAGAGAACCGCGCCGGTCGGCAATGGTGCCGTCATCGACCACGGTGACACCGTCGGCGGCGACGCGCTGACCGATGCGGCCAGAAAACGCCGACGAACCCTTGCGATTGAAATCGCCTTCCAGACCATGGCCGATGGCTTCGTGCAGCAGAATGCCGGGCCAGCCGGAACCCAGCACCACCGTCATGCTGCCGGCCGGCGCCGGTTTGGCGTTGAGGTTGGTCAGCGCCTGATGCACGGCATGCTCTGCGTATTCGCGCAGCATCGCGTCGCTGAAATAGGCGTAATCGAAGCGACCGCCACCGCCAGCGCTGCCCTGCTCGCGGTGGCCGTCCTGCTCGACGATGACTTGCAACGACACCCGCACCAGCGGCCGCACATCGGCGGCACTGCGGCCATCGAGGCGAGTCACGAAGATCACTTCGTATTCACCGGCCAGGCTGGCGACGACTTGGGTGACGCGCGCATCCAGCTTGCGCGCGTAGTCTTCCAGACGATGCAGCAAGGCGACCTTGTCCGATTCACTCAACGAGGCGAGGGGGTCAATCGGCGCATATAGCGCGCGTCCCTGGCTGCGACTGGTCACCCGGGCGGTAGCCGACTGGCCGGCGGCGGCGATGGCGCGTACGGTCGAAGCGGCTTCGAGAATTGCCGGCAGGCGGATATCGTCGGAATAGGCGAAAGCGGTCTTGTCGCCAACCACAGCGCGCACACCAACACCCTGGTCGATATTGAAACTGCCTGATTTGACCTGGCCTTCTTCCAGGCTCCAGGCTTCGGAACGGGTGTACTGGAAATACAGGTCGGCATCATCAACCTGGTGCGCCGCGAGTTGACCGAACACGCCATCGAGTTGCGCAGCATCGATGTCATTCGGCATCAGCAGCGTGGCGTCGGCGGTGGCGAAGGGTGAGGCAGTAGTCATGAGGATCCGTGTTTTCAGGTTTTGATGACATCGACTTCGATGCCGCTGGAACAATCCAGCGTGCGGTGCTTCAAGGCAGGAAGGCTCTTGCGCAGGCTTTCCTGGTAAGCCCGATTGACCCCGGCGATCACTACGCCGGAACCGCGCGGCAAGCGATCGAGCACATTGCCCCAAGGGTCGACGATCATGCTGTCGCCGTGCGTTTCGCGGCCGGAAACGTGATAGCCGCCTTGAGCAGGCGCAATCACATACGCCATGTTTTCAATAGCGCGAGCGCGGATCAGGGTTTCAAAATGTGCCCGGCCAGTGGTTGCAGTGAACGCAGCCGGTACCAGGATGATGTCGACATCGCCCATCGCGCGGTACAACTCGGGAAAGCGCAAGTCATAACAGACCGACAAGCCGATACGGCCGAACGGCGACTCGACGACAACCAGACGGTTGCCGGGTTCGATGGTGGTCTGTTCCTTGTAATGTTCGTTGCCGAGATCGAGACCGAACAGATGAATCTTGTCGTAGCGTGCCACCCGCTTGCCTTTGTCGTCATACACCAGGCAAGCATTGCGAACTTTTTTAGGGTTGTCGCAGGCCAACGGCACCGAACCACCGACCAACCAGATGGCGTGCTTTTTGGCCTGTGCGACGAGGAATTTCTGGATCGGACCTTTGCCATCCGCTTCGGCTGCCGCCACTTTGTCAGTTTCCTTCAAGCCCATGATGGCGAAAAACTCGGGCAACGCGACCAGCTTGGCGCCCGCGCTGACCGCCATGTTGATCAAGCGTTCAGCCTCAGCCAGATTCGCCGCCACATTGGGGCCTGAGGCCATCTGTACAGCTGCAACACGAACAATGCCCGTGGTGTCTTGCACCGACTTCGGCACACTGCGAGTCTTGGTTTTGGCAAAGCTGGAAGGTTTCGGCCGGATCACTGCATGCTCCCGTGGAGGCTTTGGAGAGAGTCGAGGGTACACAAGGACTTTACGCAACCGCAATAGCCAATATGGAATGGACGTGTGAAACGTGAAACGTGAAACGTGACTTGCCGCTACGCGGCTTGGGTGAAAAGTGAAGGGGATACACCATTGGCGCTGTCACCCTTCACCCTTCACCCTTCACCCTTCACCCTTCACCCTTCACCCTTCACCCTTCACCCTTCACCCTTCACCCTTGGTATGCGGCCTTGCCAGCTTGGTCACCACCGGATCTGCCCAGGCACCCGTAATGGCGTATTCGAAAGTAACAGCCTGACCGATCGGATTTCGCAGAATCTTGTTCGCAATGAACGTGCCGACACCAACCACCGGCCCCCCCAGTAAAGCACCCGCCATGGCGACCGTATCTTCGAGGCGAGGCTGAATGGTGACACGCAGGTTCTGGGTTTCTCGCGCCAGATCAGCCATACCACTCATCTTCACCTTTGCCGCCGGACCACTCATCTGCAGATCGTTGAAATAGCCAATACCCCGCTCCAGATAGAGGTCACCGACAATTTCGTCAAACGCAAAGCCATCCGAGAAGACATCCCGAAAATCCAGTGCGATGCGGCGCGGCAGGCTTTGCAGACTGAGTATCCCTAACAACTTTCCCGCACCAGGCTCGATTCGGGTGAATTGACCCTGCTTCAGATCAAGCTGGAGATTGCCGGCCAGCTTGGTCAAGCCGAAAGACTCAACACCGCCGGTCCAACGCAAGGGTCCGGAAATCCGGCCGGCGCCACGTTTGATTCTTCCCGGCATCCCGAGCCGGTCGAGCAGATTGCCAAAATTGTTCGACTCAAGCTCGAATTGAAATTGGCTCTGTCGGCGTGGATGGTTGGCGAGCACCCCTTTGCCGCGCAACTGACCATCCGGGTTGCTGAGCGTCAGGTTATCCATGCGCAATCCAAAGCCGCGCCCAATCGATGACTTATCTGGCGACAGGCGTAAATGCAATTCACCCAGGTCATGACCGTCAATCAGTGTGCTCTCGGAACTCAATTCAAACCCCGCCAGCACATCGGTGATGGATTTTGGCAATGCCTCGACAACCCCCAAGCCAACGTCGTAGGTCACCCCTGGCGTCTTTGCCGTTACCAGATCCGGCAAACTCAAGCGCTTGAAGTTCGCCAGCAGACTGATTTTTTCCGCCACCGGAATCGTCATGATTTCGCCGTTGATCTCGCGTCCCGCCAGCGCCACCCGCCAGCCGCCGCCGACGGGTCGCAATTTGACATGGGTATCGTTCAAGCGCCGATTGAGAATCTGCAACTCATTGAACGCCAGGCTGACTTCGCGCAGCGGCAAGAGGACGGAGGCACCTGGCCCTGCTTTTATCCCGAGATCAAGCTTGCGCCACGCATCCAGGTCGAGTTGCCGCATCGCGCCACTGACCTTCAAGCCAGATTCGGTCGGTGCGCTCGCCTCGCCAGAACCGAAACGCAGGTGCACCCAAACTGGCTTATTGGTAGGTGTATTGGCAGGCGAATGGGCAGGCGACTGCGCTCGCATCGTCAACAAGTCGCCATAACGCGCAAACACGGCATTCATCGCATCTGTTGACGCGGTGCCTTCGTGCACCGCACCCGATGCACTCGATTCCTTGACCACCAGCAAGGGCACAGCCTTGTCAGCCGCTTTGCCAAATGGCGGCGGTAGATTGATCGCCAGGCCGACCAGATCGGAGGTCAGCGTCAGGCCGGAATTGCCACTCGTATGCATGCCGATTTCCGCCTGCCAACGTGCGCTGCCTTCGATCCGTCCAAGCAAGGCAGGTGGCAGATGCGGTTTCAGGATCGTCGGATTGATATCGCCAAGCAATTGCACATGCAATGGAATCTTACGGTCGCCATCAGCCGCGGCCACCGCGCTTTCAATGTTCAGCGACACCGGCAGGTCGAGCACCTGAGCGCGGATGTTTTTTGCTTGCAACGTGTCCTGCGTGAATTCAACGCTACCACTGACCCCACTCAATTCAGGCAGGTCGCCACCTGGGTCAAGGCGGTTGTTGTCGAACCGGTATGACCCCTGCAATGTGGTTGTTTCAATCCGCTGCAATGGAATTTGCAACTGAATATCCAGATGGCCTTCACCCTCCGTACTGAAAGGCTCGGTAAAGCGATTGGTATGCGCATGCACCGGCGAATACTTGATGAAATCAAGAAACGCGCGCGTCTCGCCATTGGCTTCACCGTCAATCAGCAAGGGGAAACCGCGCGAGATATGCAGATCGGCCAACGAAACCTTTACCGGGCCAAGGCGAGCATCAAGAATCTTGCCGGACTCGGCGGTCAGCGTCATCGCCTTGTCATGAAACACCAGCATGCCGTTGATCCCCTCGATGCGCGGCCAGCCTGGCGCGTATTCGAGCACGCCATCCAGCATCTTGATCGCAACCTTGAATTCGCCGCCCCCCTGGTCGAACGGGAAACGATCCAGCGGCCCTTTCAGCACCAGATTGACATCATCCGATTGACCGGCGAGCAAGCTTTGCTGCAACCAGTGATAAGTTTTATCGCCCACCTCACGCGGCAAATAGCGATATACCGCTTTCGCCTCGCCCCGGCGCAGATGCGCCGTGATGTCGACCACGATCGGGCCTTTGCTTTGGTCACCAATTTGGTCCCTATCAGGGGCATGAGCCTGTCTGACATTCGGGCCTACCCCGGGAAATACCAGATGCCCTTTTGCGTGCCCATCAAGATCCGGATTAAGCAGCCGTTGAGCGGCAAAATTCAGCTTCAAGCCATCGGTATCAAATAGCCAATCCGCCGCCGCATCGAATTGGCTGAAAGAGAGATCGTGGCGGAAGATGGCGGGCAAAGCCAACTTCATGCCGCGTCCATCGAATGCCGCCTTGCCGCTGTGTTGATCCGCCGTGATCTTCGCGCCCAGGCCCTGAATGCCAGGAAATTTCTGATAGGCATTCAGACCCGCCGCCTGGATGTCGAGCTTGATCGCATAATCCTTCGGACCGCTCCAATGGCCCTCGCCTTCAGCCAGCATGCCGCGCGGATTCAACGCCTCGATCAGATCATGGCCGCGTTTTGGAATAGGAAACGCACTGGTCAACGCAGTCAGCGCTTCCAGGCGCAAATTTCGCGCGCTGACACCAACCCGTTGCGCACCGCCACGTCCATCCGGCGTCAGGTTCACGCGCACAGCCGCTGGCTCGCTGACCGCCTCGCCGGGTATTTTGAAGCGCAGGCGATCGACATAAAACGTTTGCATGGCCTGCTTGCGCGTCCATCCGGCGTGCCCGGAAAGCGTGTCGAACATCAGATCAGGCAGTGCCTTGTCAATATTGATGGCAACCTGGCCAAGCCGGGCATCACCACTTACGCCCTGGACCGCACCCTGATTCAAAGCCACCCAGAAGCGCATATCGCCGGTACCACTGCGAACCGATTCTTGCGCCCAGGGCACCCAACGCCCCCAGGACTCGAAACGTGCGCCATCGATCCGGACAAAAATCTCGCCCACCCACTCGGACCAGTCACGCAGACTGCGACCTTTCAGGTCACCGCGTAGTTCGAATCGCCGTGCCGCGGCGGCGGTGGGATTGGCGATGCCGCCGAAACGATGCCGACCAAAGCGGTTCTCCAGCAAGAACCGAACACCGGACACACGCAGATCAGGTGCTTTCAGCTTTTCATCCAGCCAAAGAATTTCGGCATCCTTGATGATGATGCGTGGCTGCCGGAGCAACCAATCTGGAAACGCACTCGCTTCGCCCGCTTGATTCATCGGCATTCCTGCAACCGTGATCAGGCCAGCCTTGTCACGCCGCATCTGGAGGTGAGGTTGATCCAGTGTCAGATGCGCAAGACGCAGATCGAACAACGCCAACGACAGCCAGGAAAATGCAGCTTCAACGCGAGGTAAATACAGTGGCGGCGCCGCAGAGGCATCGGTATCAGAAGCGTCAGCCCGGACGCGAATATCGCGCAGAATCAGGCGCGGATTCAGTCCGCTCCAATCGGCTTCCAGCATGCCGATCTGCACCGTCTGCCCTAGCGCCTTGCTGGCAGCAGTTTCCAGCACCCCCTGGTAACTCTGCACATTCGGCATCAGCCAGAATTTGAATGCCAGCGCCACGATGCAAACTGCGATCACCCCCCCGCCGGCGACATAGACAAGGTAATGATAGAGACGACGAAGTAGGCGAATCAAACGCAACGGCATGGTTAAAGTCATGTTAAAGGGCCGAATCGTGCGAAACCGAATCGTGCGGAACCGAATTGGGCATAACCGCAAGCAGCGGAACCGGCGGCTCGCAGCATAGCCATTTTTTGCCCCTGACAGGAGTCGAATCAGCATGGTCAGCGCCCCTGCCAGGCGGTTACCAAGTCATGCCACGGATAACCGAAAAGAAAGCAGCGAGGTGACCATTTCACAAGATCGCAGTATCTTGTCGGGCTGTTTTACCGCATACGGGAAATAACAATGACCAAAACCAAGCTAACAAGAAATAACTCATCTGTTAATTCAATCCATGTCTGACACCACTCCGCCACAGCTTGCCTCAACCATACTGCCCAGTGCCGAGCTACTGTTCGACCATTTGGCCGATGCGGTATATCTGATTGATCCCGACACATCAAACATTGTCTGGGGCAACCAGAAAGCCTGGGAAAGTCTGGGATTAAGCCGTGAGGACGTGCTGAACCATAGCGTGCTGAGCCTGCAGATGGACGTGCATGGCCTACCGCAATGGGGAGAAATCGCGAGCGCAATTCGCAACAGCCAATGCTTTCGCTTCATTGGCCGACACCGCCATCAGCATGGACACGAAGTTCAAGTCGAAGTTAATACCACACATTTCGAACTCGACGGCCGCGCCTACTTTCTATCAATCGCGCGCGACACAACCAATCGCGTCGCGCAGGACGCCGACGTCAATAATCGCGAAAAGCAGCTCTGGTTCGCCCTGAACGAAGCCAGCGATGGCTTGTGGGACTGGGAAGTGGCCACCGGCAAACTGTTCTTCAGCCCGCAATTGAAGCGGATGCTCGGTTACGGTCCAGACGAAATGGAACCGGTACTGGAAACCTGGAGCAGCAACGTCCACCCGGAAGACGTAACCCAGGTCATGCGGGCATTGAACGAACACATGCAGGGCAAGCGCTCGCGCTATGAAGCAGAATACCGCATCCGCAATCGCAACGGACACTACCTCTGGGTACAAGAGCGCGGCCGCGTCTGCGAATTCGCAACCGACGGCCAACCGGCGCGGGTGGTCGGCATGGTGCAGGACATCAGCAACCGCAAGCAACTGGAACTCCTGCTGCACGAGCACGCTTCCAACGACCCGCTGACCGGCCTGGCCAACCGCCGCGAAGGTTCCACTTACCTGGAAGCGCAAGTGGAACTCTGCCATCGCCTCAACCTGCCGTTAGGTCTGGCGTTCATCGATATCGACCACTTCAAGTCAGTCAACGATATCCATGGTCATATGACTGGTGACGTGGTTATCCAGCAAGTCGCGCAGATTCTGAAAAACACCCTGCGCGCCTCGGATATGGCGTGCCGCTGGGGAGGCGAGGAATTCATCGTGATCTCCCCCAACACCAACCTCGAACAAATGACCCGCGTCGCCGAAAAGATGCGGCTGGCCGTACTCCAATCGCTTGCCGACCATGTGCCACCGGTAACAATAAGCCTCGGCGTGACAGCCGCGACAGGAAAAGAGATCAACCAGACCCAGTTGATCACAGACGCCGATGCCGCTCTTTACTGGGCCAAGCAGAATGGCCGCAACCGGGTTGAATTGGCGCCCGCCAACAAGCAGAACTGAGCAAGTGCAACCCGCGTAGTGCGAAAAAGCCGGCGCCTTCCGCCGTATGCACGCCATCCGCACACGCCAGGAGTCCGGTGCGCGGAATCAACGGTGTTTCATTCGGCGGAAGACGCCTGTCGGCTTTTCCTACGCGGGTTGGCTTTGCTGGTGTCCATAGCCACGACTCAAAGATAACCCGCCTCCCTTTGGCTTTTCAGAGCCAATACGAAAATCGTGTCGATCTCCGGAATATGGCGGTACAGCGCCACGTAGCCATGCGATTTACGTCCAATGATCAACTCCCGTTTGCCTGCTGCCACGGGCCGTCCAATCAAAGGACTATCTTGCAGAACATCAATGGCCTGAATGATCTCGCCGATGCGCGCCGCAACGTCGGCCACTTCATAGCGAATCAGATGCTCGATGATGCGGTCGATATCCTCCCCGACCTCTGGCGCAAGTTCGATGCGCGCCACGCTCAGCGCTCAGCTTGCCCGGCTTCGGGTCGCGTGGCTTGCTCACCAGCTGCGCGCTGTAACAGGTAACGTCGCATGTCTTCCCACTGGATGGTTTGCCCGCTGGCCAGAATTTGGGCATAGCGGCTATCCGCCAATGCATCGAGTTCAGCCCGACGCTCCTCCTGCTCGGTTTTCTCGGCAATGGCTTGCAGAATGAAGCTGTGCGACGAAACCCCGGCACGTTGAGCGGCACTGGCAATGCGCGCCTTCAAATCGTCGGGCAGTCTGATGGTGGTAGTGGACATGGGGGTCTCCTGAGATGCGAAGAAGTGTAGCACTCACGTGCTACATGAACCGCTGCCTCACTCCTTCCAAGCATCCCGAATAGGGCGGAAAAAACCGGCGTCTTTTGCCGGCGCCTTCCGCCGTATGCACGCAATCCGCAAACACTAAGAGTCCGCCAGCTGACACGAGCCTGGAACGTGGAATCAACGGTGTTTCATTCGGCGGAATGCGCCTGTCGGCTTTTCTGCCCTACGCGGGCTGCGTAACTTTATTCGTTATGCGTGATCTCATTCACCTTGATCTTGAAACTCGGGTTTGAGTGCAACAATCAAAGCCGACTCGAATAGAGGTATGACTTCCGTTGTCCAAGGGCTTCGGATTTCTTTTTCACTGGTAACAAATTTAAGAATCTCGTTCAAACCAAACAGAGAAACTTGTATTTCAGGTGGTGTATTGATTTTTGCCAGCCTAGGGTATGTATGTTCACCAGCAGCGGTTTGCTGAAAATGACGCCGTAGTCTCATGCCAAACGACATCCTTCTTCCATTAGTTTTGCCAACGTACTTTATTGCTCCGCCATGATGAATTACATAAACCCCGATTTCTTTTCTCGCGTTGCCCAAAGGAAGCTCGCTCCATGAACTCCCTCGCGGCGCTAACGAAACCGGAAGTCCTTTATCGAAAATGGCTTTCAAAGTCGGTATTTCAATGCTGAAGCTCATATCTCTGCTAGTGCATAACGTTGGAAATCACCGGACTGCGCGGTTTTTCGTGCAGGGCTGTGGATTGCAGGGTTGGGCGTCTACTCACCGCGCGCCCTGTTTGGCCATTCTTTTACCGTGCGGCGCTCAGTGCCAACTACACGCATAAGCCAAAGGAACCAGGCTCACATTAAATCCATCCCGTCTCATCCCGCCAATTTCTCCACCACTACCGCGTTCAAACTTTTGTTGCTGGAGGCCGCTTCCAGAGCAAGACGTGCGTGAAGTTCCGGTGGAATTCGTACATTGAATTTTCCAGAAAAACTCC
>CAMDHJ010000102.1 GCA_945897865.1 Tepidiphilus sp. J10 | reverse complement strand
GCGACGAACAGCGGGATCAGCAGGATGCGCAGCCAGGTCAGGCTGTTGGGCAAGTTGAACGGCATGTGTGGGCGCCCTAATGCAATTCTCGGTAGATTCGTTCCGCCAGTTCGTGGCTGATGCCTTCGACCTGGGCCAGTTCTTCCACTCCGGCATCGACCACACCACGCAGGCCGCCGAAGGTTTGCAGCAATTTCTGACGTCGTTTCGCGCCGACGCCGGCGATATCCTGCAAGCTGGACTGGGTGCGCGCCTTACCGCGCTTGGCCCGGTGTCCGGTGATCGCAAACCGGTGCGCTTCATCGCGAACCTGCTGAATCAGATGCAACGCCGGGTGATCAGCCGACAAACGGAGCGGTTCGACTTCGCCGGGGAAAAACAATTGTTCCATCCCGGCTTTGCGTTCCACGCCTTTTGCCACGCCAACCATCGGCAAATTACCCATTCCCAACTCCGTCAACACATCCACCGCCATGTGCAACTGTCCTTTGCCGCCATCGATCAGCAGCAGATCGGGCAACTTGCCTTCACCGGCTGCGATCTTGCCGTAACGGCGTTCAAGTGCGTTGCGCATCGCGGCGTAGTCGTCGCCGGGTGTAATTCCGGTGACATTGTAGCGGCGATATTCCGATGACTGCATCGCGCCCTGGTCGAAAACGACGCAGGAAACGACAGTGGCTTCACCCATCGTGTGGCTGACGTCGAAGCACTCGATACGGGCAATGCCTTCCTCGCCCAGCGCCTCGTTCAGCGCGGCCAGCCGGTTGCTCTGGTTTTCGCGCAAACCTTCGCGCGTCGCCAACGCCAGCTCGGCATTCTTGCGCGCCATTTCCAGCCAGATGCGGCGTTCTTCCTGCGGGTGGGTGACGATGGCGATGCGCCGGCCGGCTTGTTCAGACAGCCAGTCCGCCATCCCCTCAACCTCGCATTCCAGCACCAGCGTGGTCGGAATCGGCCGCCCGATGTAGTGCTGTCCGGCGAAGGCTTCCAGCACGGCCGGTAAATCGGCGTCTTCAACATGGGTCGGGAAGAACGAACGTCCACCCAGGCTGCGGCCGCCGCGCACCATGCTGAGATAGACGCAGGCGACGCCGCCTCTGATCACCCCGGCGATGATGTCGGCGTCCTGATTCGAGCGGCTTTCGACGAATTGACGCGCGCGCACCGCCGACAACGCCTGGATCTGGTCGCGGAACACGGCGGCCTGCTCAAAACGTAGCGCCTCCGATGCCGCCTGCATGCGGGC
The DNA here is from genome assembly GCA_945897865.1 of Tepidiphilus sp. J10. Classification (GTDB taxonomy): domain Bacteria; phylum Pseudomonadota; class Gammaproteobacteria; order Burkholderiales; family Thiobacillaceae; genus PFJX01. The sequence goes on along the minus strand of CAMDHJ010000102.1, from coordinate 12,458 downwards.
GGAAATCGCGCTGATTACCTCGTTGTCCTTGCCGTTGAGGAACATCTCGGCCAGCGCCGCATCGCGTGCGTAATCGGCGTCGCTGATCTGACCGACACAGGGCGCGCTGCAACGTCGGATCTGGAACAGCAGACACGGCCGCGAGCGGTTGCTGAACACGCTGTCCTCGCAGGTGCGCAACCGAAACACCTTCTGCAGGATCTGGATGCTCTCGCGCACCGCCAGCGAGTTCGGAAACGGGCCAAAGGTGCGATGCTTCTTGTCCGGCGTGCCGCGAAAAAAGGCCAGGCGCGGGTATTCATGTCCGCTCAGTTGCAGATACGGATACGACTTGTCATCCCGGAACAGGATGTTGTACTTCGGCGCCAGCCCCTTGATCAGGTTGTTTTCCAGCAGCAGCGCTTCCGCTTCGGTACGCGTGACGGTGGTTTGTATTTCCTGGATGCGCGCCACCATGTGGGCGATGCGCGGGCTGAGATCGGTCTTTTGGAAGTAGCTGGAAACCCGCTTCTTCAGGTCGCGCGCTTTGCCGACGTAAAGCACCGCGCCGGCTTCGCCCAGCATGCGGTACACCCCCGGCAGGTTGGGCAGACCGGCGAGGAATGTTTTGTGATCGAAGCGGGCGGGTTCGTCGGTGCTCACAGCGAGTGGTTCAGTCGTCCTCGTCGAGCAACTGGCCAGCAATCGCCCAGTTCTCGTCCGGCAGCTCCTCGAACGCGATGTAGGTGTAACGCTTCGGTTTCAGCGCGTGGCGTTCCAGCGTATCGGTGATTTCCTCGGCGATCCTTTTCTTCTGGTCGCGGCTCAACGTGCCGGCAAGCTTGATGGTGACAACGGGCATGCTTATTCCTTTCGATCTGCGGCAATACGGGCGAACACGGCGCGAAACATCTCCGGCGTCAGTCGCCGCGTCTGGGTGTTGTAGCGGCTGCAATGGTAGCTGTCATACAGGCGAAGCCCGCCCGGTAGCGGGTGCGATACGTCATGGGCAAAGACATGGTCGGAAGCTTTCAGCCCGAGCGCCATCAGCACCGCTTTATGCGCGATCAGGCCGAGCGCGAGGATGGCAGTGCCTGCCGGCAAGGCCGCCAGTTCCTGCTTCAGATATTCGTTGCAGCGTTTGATCTCGCCGGTCTCCGGCTTGTTCTCCGGCGGTACGCATTTCACCGCGTTGGTGATCCGGCAGCCGGTCAGTTGCAGGCCGTCATCCGCCGCCAGCGAGACCGGCCGACTGGCATAGCCGAACGCATGCAAGGTTTCATACAGCAGGATGCCGGCATGGTCGCCGGTGAACGGGCGACCGGTCTGGTTGGCACCGTGGAAACCGGGCGCCAGACCGACAATCAGCAGACCGGGCTGATCATCTCCAAAGGCGGGCACCGGCTTGCAGTAATAGTCCGGGTGTTTCACCCGGCCAGCAGCAAGAAAGTCGGCCAGACGCGGGCAGGCGCGGCAGTCGGGGCTGAATGTCATAGACTCGCTGCCATGCTTAATGCAATTGCGCCGGCGGCGCATCCTGCATTTCTTCCGGCAATTCGGCGTGCACGTTTTCAGCGTCCGGGCTGGGAAACAGCGGCGCGCCGCAATCGTCGCAATATTCCATCGGCATACGCGTGTTGAGGATGCGCACCTCGCCGATGCCGGTGCTTTTCAGCAATGCCTCAATCTCGGCGCCGAGGTCGGCATTCTCATCGTCATCGCCGAGCAGTGGCCAGGTCACGCCGTGCACGACATCGTCGGAACCGGCGCGCAGGAAACTGATCCGCCATTCTTCCAGGCCATGTTCGAAATACGGCGCGGCGACCGCACGGATACCGCTGGCGGGCAGATTGAACAGCACTTGCAGATAGTCGACGGCGGCTTTCAACGCAAATGGACGGGTTTCCATATCGGCCTGACGCCAGGCGGAGAAATAGGCATCCGGTGTCAACACTTCATAACTGCAACCAGTCAGCAAACTCTGAAAAATCGGCCCGCCCTGTTGCCGCCAGTTCACCAAGGCGGCGGCGCGGCCACCCTCGACTTCATTCCAGCGGAACAGCGGTCGCCCGTTTGGCACCTGCACAACCGCAATCAGATAACGCACATCGGAAACAAACATCTGACTATCCGGCAGCGTGTTGGCCGCCACGTTCAGATCCTGTCCGGCGGCGGCGGCGCGCCACAGCACGTCGGCAAACGCCCAGGTATCGGCATAGCCTTGCGGCAACTGGTCGGGACTGAACAGAAAATCAGCGAAATTCACTTTTGCATCGGCAGCGAGAATGTGCGCTGCAAGCTGCGCACGCAGCGTTTCGAGCAATGCTTTGGGCACGTTGCGCGTCGGAATCGCATAGCGTGACCAGGCCAGCACCGGAATCGCGATCAACAGGTTCGATTGCTGCTCGCCCTGCTTCACTTCGCAGGCGGCTTCAACTTGATCGGCGAGTTCGTCATAAGCGCGCGCACTGGTCTCGCGCAGCCGATCCAGCGCCTGGTTCAGCGCATCTTCGTCGGCGGCCTTGAGTTGCTTTTCGATCAGTGTGCGCATTTCGGTTTCCAGCCAGGCATCTTCCAGCCGGCTGCCGGAATCAGCCAGACCTTGCGCCAGCCAGGCCAGACGTTCGGCATCGCGGGTGAGACGGTGGCGTCCATAAAGGCGACGGCGTTTCATGTGAAATCCTTGCAAAAATTAACGCGGGCCAAGTTCGGCCTGCAGGGTGACATGGCGAATGCCGTGATGTTTATCGAGATGCGCGCGGCTGACTTGCAGGATGCGATCCCAGTCTTCGAAGCTGTCGAGTTCGAGATGCGCCGAGAGCGCAACCTGGCCGGAAGACAGCGTCCAGATGTGCAGGTCATGCACGCGCCGGACGCCGGGAATGTCGTCCAGATCAAGCAAAACGTTATCCAGATTGACCTGCGCCGGCACGCCTTCCATCAGGATGTGGATACTTTCCGCCAGCAAACGCCAAGCGGAAACCAGGATCAAGCCGGAGACCAGCAAGGACAGGATCGGATCGATCGGCATATAGCCGGTGGCCCAGATCACCGCGCCGGCAATCAGCGCCGCCAGCGAACCGAGCAGGTCGCCCAGCACATGCAAAAAGGCGGCGCGGGTGTTCAAACCGTCGCCACCATGTTGCAGCAGCCAGGCCACCACCAGATTGACCAGCAGGCCGATGAACGCGACCAGCATCACCGCGCTGCCGATGACCGGCTGCGGGTTGGCCAGCCGCTCGATGGCTTCGATCACGATGAATGCGATGAGGCCGAACATCAAAAGACTGTTGAACAACGCGGCGAGAATTTCCAGCCGCACCAGACCGTAGGTAAATTTGTTCGAGGGCGGCTTTTGCGCCAGCCAGGCGGCGAGCGCGGCCAGGCCGAGCGCGGTGGAATCGGTGACCATGTGGCCGGCATCCGACAGCAACGCCAGCGACCCCGACCAGAAGCCGGCAATCACTTCGATGACGGCGAAGCCGAGGGTAAAGAACAGCGCCTTGAACAACGCATCACCGCCGTGCTCATGCCCGACATGGTGCTGCGCCTGCGTCGTATTGCGGTCGAGCGAGACGCGTTCGGCGGCGTCGTGGTGATGCGGATGTGCACTCATGCGTCGTTCATCCACTCTGGCCGCAGGTGTTGGTTGGATCGGCCAGCGCCAGCTCGGCGTCGATCTGGCCGATGCCGCCCAGGTGATGCAGCGCATCGGCATATCGCTGGCTTTCCTTCAACGCGATGCGCGACGGCGGATGCGGCCGACCATGCATGCGGGCAAACCGGATCAGCGACATCGGCGGCAGTGGCCATTTCAATTTCGCCAACAATTCATCAGCCAGTTCCGGCCGATTGCACACCAGCACCATATCGCAGCCGGCCTGCAAAGCAGCCACCGCGCGCTGGCGGATATCACCCGCCACACTGGCACCTTCCATGACCAGATCGTCGCTAAAGATGACGCCTTCGAAACCAAGTTTGCCGCGCAGGATTTCGGTCAGCCATTTATGCGAAAAGCCGGCAGGCTGCGCGTCGACGCGCGGATAAATCACATGCGCCGGCATCACGCCGGCCAGCCCCATGTCCACCATCTGGCGGAATGGCAGCAGATCAGCAAACTCGATATCGGTCAGGCTGCGCTCATCGACCGGAATCGCCAGATGCGAATCCGCCGCGACGTAGCCATGGCCGGGGAAATGCTTCCCCACAGCACTCATCCCCGCCTCATGCTGGCCAAGTACCAGCGCGTGAGCGAGATCGGTGACCGCTTGCGGGTTGCGATGAAAGGCACGGTCGCCGATGACGCCGCTGTTGCCGTAATCGAGATCGAGTACCGGCGCAAAACTGAAATCGACGCCCGCCGCGCGCAGTTCAGCGCCGATGATGTAACCGGCATCGCGCGCCAGCCGCCGCGCCTGTTGCGGATGGCTGTCCCAGATCTGGCCGATGGCGCGCATCGGCGGAATCGATGAAAAACCGGCACGAAGGCGCTGCACGCGGCCCCCCTCGTGATCGACGCCGATCAGCAGATGTGGACTGCGCAGCGCATGGATCTCCTGGCACAACGCGGCAAGCTGCAGTGGATTTTCATAATTGCGCTGAAACAGAATAACGCCGCCGAGATTCGGGTGTAGCAAGCGGGCGCGCTCGCCATCGGTCAGGCTGAAACCGGCGACATCGGCCATGACCGGGCCGAGCGGAAGGTGAAGGAGGGTATTCATGTGTGCTCCGCGACGACAAAGGCGACGACATATTCCTGCTCGTCGGACAGACTCAGATGAATCGAATGGATGCCGCGCGCTTCAAGCCAAGCGCTCAGTTCCGGCGAATAAGCCAGGCCGGGCTTGCCATGCGTGTCATGTACCACGCTGAGGGCGCTGAACGATACCGGCGCACGCATGCCGGTACCGACGGCCTTTGAAAACGCCTCCTTCGCGGCGAAGCGTTTGGCGAGAAAGCGCTCCTTGTGATTCGCCGCCGCATAATCACCCCATTCCTCCACCGCCAGGATGCGTTGCGCCAGCTTGCCGTCATACCGCGCATGCAGGTCATGCATGCGTTTCACCGCCACGATATCAGTGCCGATGCCATAGATCATTTCGCCCCGCTTGCGCGCATCCGCGCCAGTTTTGCCAGGCTGTAGTGGGTAAAGGCCAAGCCCATATAGACCGGCGCGAAAAAGTTCAGCAACGGCACGTAATGCAGCAAGCCAAGCAGCGCCGCCAGCAGATACAGCGGCCAGTCGCCATCTCGCCGCAATTGACTGATCTCGGTTACCGACGCGTGTTCCGCCAAGGCATCGTAGAGGAACATGCGTTGATTCAACCAGGCATTCAGCAACACCGAAATCGCCGCCCCGAACGGGCCCAGCAACCAGAATGGCAAGGTGATCAGCCAAAGCACCAGATACACGCTCAACGCATACAGGCCGTTACCCAGACTGCCGGCAAAACTGCCGCCTTGCTGCCGTTGCAGCGCCGGGTAGTGGCGTTGCGCGACGATGCCGACCAGCATCGGCATGAATACCAGTGAGGTGATCAGCAACGCGGTGATGTAGATCATCGGCAACAGCAGCAGCGTCAGCAGCATGAAACCGGCAAACCCCAGCAGCCAATCGCGCATGGAGATACCCAGCCAGGAAGGCATCAGCGACTCGGCGACAAAGCCTTCCAGGCCGGCCAGCCAGACGCCGCCAAACCACCAGGCCAATCCACCCCAGAGGGCTAGAGCGCCAAGCATCGGCAAGAACATCACCGACAGCACGCGCGGCAGTAACAGATCGGCGGCGGCACGGCGAAGAATTTCGAAAATAAAGGCCATTCAGGACGAGGCGAAAAGCAGGAAGGAGTCAATATGGGGCGTCAATAGTGCAATGCTAAGCGCCCGGCCACGGCTTATAAAGGTGAAAATCCTTCGTCGGCAACGCTGCTGGATCAGGCGACGACTTCCGCCGGCCAAGTCGGTCAGTTACTTCAATCCCTCAGCCTGCATGGACATCCGCACCAGTTCCGGCACGCTGCGAGCCTGCATTTTTTCCATCATGCGTGCCTTGAAGACTTCGACCGTACGCGGGCTGATGCCGAGATCTTCCGCGATTTCCCGATTCGGCTTGCCGACGACAACCAATTGCATGACCTGTTTTTCACGTTCCGACAAACGTTCGATCCGGGTCGCGATTTCGGCAACCTGGCTGTGCGTGGCGAATTCCCGCGTGTCGCGCTCGATCGCTTCCGCCACTGCATTCAGCAAATCGGCTTCCTCGTAGGGCTTTTCCAAAAAATCGACGGCACCGCTCTTGAGGGCAGCACGCGCATGCGCAAGATCACCATGACCGGTGAGGAAAACAATCGGCAACGTGCTGCCGCGTTGCAGTAAAGCCTGTTGCAGTGCGAGTCCATCCATGCCGCCCATGCGCAGATCGAGCAGCAGGCAACCACGCCAGTCCGGCCGCCAGGCTTCCAGACAGGCTTCGGCGCTGGCGAAAGGACGTGTCCGGTAACCGCGAAAATTCAGCAACAGCGCGAGCGAATCGCGCACGGCTTCATCATCATCAACCAGGGTGACTATGGGATCCATCATCCTTGAACCTTGAATCTTCTGTTGAACGCGTCCGAGTGTAGCGGCCGAGGAGACAATTTAATCAGTGGTTCTCTAACAACATAAGCTCCAGGGATCATGGTTTCGGGCCTGAAATCGGCAACGTGAAACAGAAGCGGGTCGGATGCGTGCCAGCCAGCCAGAGTTCACCGCCATGGGCTTGCACCAGCGTGCGGCTGATTGCCAGACCCAGCCCCATGCCATCGGCCTTGCTGGTGGCAAAAGACTCGAACAGGCGACCTTCCATGTCTTTGCTGATGCCGCCGCCATTGTCGGTGACGCAAATCTGGATCATGCCGTCCGCAACGCGTTGCGTGCTGATCTCGATTTCGCCTGGATCCGGGCCGCTGGCAAGCGCTTCAATCGCGTTGGCCAACAGGTTGTGCAGCACAGTTCCCATTTGCACGCGGTCGGCGTTGATTCTAGGCAGGCTCTCGTCGAGCGCCAGCTTGAACAAGATGTTCTGCCTTTCGCTGCGTCGTTTGGCGTAGGACAGGCTTTCGTTGATCACCCCGGCCAGCGTGAAAATTTCGCTACGCAAGCCACCACCCCGGAAAAACTCGCGCAAGCGGCGCATCACCTGGCCAGCACGATTGGCTTCGCGGTCGATCTTCTCCAAGGTTTCGGCCAGCAACGCACCATGTCGCGCTGGATCATCCAGCATCGACCGGCTGGCGCGGGCATAGTTGGCGACAGCAGAAAGCGGCTGATTGAGTTCGTGCGCGATGGCCTGTGCCATTTCACCCGCCGAAGCCAGACGCATCACCTGGTTCAACTCGGCTTCCCGCTGATGCAATCGCTCTTCGGCAGCACGGCGGGCGGTCACCGTCATACCGAGGAACAGCATGGTGATCGCCAGGCCAAGCATCAGCATCTGGAATTCGACCACGGTGATGGCATGTGACCCCCGCCAGGCCAGAATGACATTGATGCCGACATGGCTTGCGCCGAGCGCGATGGTGGCACCCCGAATGCCATGCCGCATGGCGATCCAGATCATCGGTAGAAACAACAGGTAGAAAAATTTGAATTCATCGGTATAGGCGAAACCGAAGATGATCCACAGCGCAATGGCGATGGCGATGCCTTGCAGCAGAATCTCGCGGGAAAGATTCCAACCGCCTATCCAACCGGAACGCACGCCGGAACGCACCAGCGACCAATCCCAGATCGGCCAGTTGCGCCAGCCGCGCCAATCGACCTTCGCATGCACCAGCACCAGAGGCGTGATGATCAGGATTCGAATCAACGCACCCACCCAGAAATTGACCAGATCCGCCATCCAGGCCCATGCATCCGGCGCCGCTTCCGGGCTGCGCGAAAAAACATGCACGCTGGCATCAAGCCAGGCTGCCGCCACCGCCACCATCAACAGCAGCGTCAGATCGCGCTGCGACCCCAAGCGCGGGTCTATCCGCCAAACCTTCAGCAACAACGCGGCCAGACCCCACAGCCCAAACATCAACAGACCAGCCGCCCAGAGTGCCGGCAACCAGTCTTGCGGCACGCCATAAATTGGCATGCTGGCAAGGAAGGTCACGACAACCAGCAGCGGCGCGTAATGCAGGCCATACATCAACAGGAAAGCCAAGGTCAGGCCGGGCGGCGGCGTCCACGGCGCCAGCGCCAGCGGCAATACCGTTTGCGGATTGCTTAGCGCATCCAACACCAAGCTGGCAAGACCAAAAGCAAGCAGAACCCGCCAGGAAATATTCAGCTTGATCTTCTGCAAGGCAAAGTCAGAACAATCAGCGGAGATTCAACATGCGAAGCGAACCCAAACCAGCGGGTTCAGGCAAAGGAAGAAAAGCCGCTATAGGTATCGGCCGATTTATCCATCGTCAAACCGAGCGAATCCTTGCCGGTGAAAGCAAAGTTGATGTGCGATGGATCGATGGTGGCGTTCACGGTTTCGTTCTGGCTCAGTTTGAACAACACGGTTGCGGTCATCTCTTTCCGATCGTAGTACACCGCATGCGGCTGTGACGGCAGCGTCACTTCGGTATCTTTCAGCTGTATCTGCAGGTTGTACCCGTCACCAAGACCGGAACCGGTGGCACGCGCAATGCTCCAGTTGGAAATATTTTCCACCGAGGTCGCATCCATCGGCTTGCTGAACTGAAAAACCATGGAAAAAGTTTGCTGCGCATTCGCCGTGTTCATATAGGCATTCAAGCCAGCCAACAAAGTGCCCGGGCCTCGCGTCGATGAAAAGAAGGCGTAGGTATCGCTGACATACGTCGCGGTCATCTTCGGTTGCGATTTTTCAAAAATGTACTGGCTGAGCTGAGCGGCCAGCACTTCATCGTTGCCCACCAGGGTGTCCGCAATATCCAGCGCCTGCGAAGGCTCGCCGCTATCTGCCAGGGCGAAGCCTTTTTCCGCATAGGCTTCCCAATAGTCGCCCTTTTTTACAATCGCCGCATCGAACGCCTCGATCGCGAAATCAAAGCGCCCCTGTCTCGCATTGGCCTGACCCAGGCCGAAATCGCCGAACGGCTCGGTCGGCGACAACTGGCGCACCAGTTCGAACTGCGCCTTGGCTTCATCAAGGCGACCAATGGCCATATAGCCTTGACCCAGCGAATAACGGTTGGCCGCCGACGGATTGCTGGTCACAGCCTGTTCGTATGCAGCGGCAGCTTCGGTGTAACGCTGCTGGGTGGTATAGATGTTCCCCAACTGAGTTTGCAGATCATCGCGCTTGGGATCGATCTTCAATGCCGCCTGATACGACTGGATCGCCCCCTGCGTATCGCCCAGCGTGAGCTGCGTCCGGGCCTTGAAGTCATACGCATTGATGGCGGTGTCTGTGCCGGGCGACAAGCGGATTGCCTTGTTGAAACTGTCGATTGCCAGCTCGTAGCTTTTACTGGTGAACTGGCCCAAACCCTTGTCCAACTCGCGTAAGGCAAAATTTGCCATTTGCGCAGAACGGTTCGATGCACCGCCGAAAATCACGTTGATGAGCGCGGTGTTATCGGCAATTTCCATCTCAAGCCACTCCTGAAAACAACATCAATATTTATGATTTAGCACAGGTTTCCCAATCCAGCGCGGGTAATTCACTGAACGCCTGCTTGATCCGCTCGCCCCAGGCCTCGCGCAAAAGCTTGAAATAGGGATGATTGGCGGCAATGCGTGCGCGATGATCCACTTTCAGACTGTTATGCAAATAGCACAGCATATCGAGTGGCATGCCCACCGACAGGTTAGATTTCAGCGTCGAATCCATCGAAATCAAAGCACACTTGGCTGCCTCTTCAATACTGCTTTGCGAATTGAAGATGCGATCCAGAATCGGCTTGCCGTATTTTGATTCGCCAATCTGGAAATACGGCGTATCGGAGGAGGCCTCGACAAAATTGCCGGCGGCATAGATGCTGAACAAGCGGGGCGCCTCACCTTTGATCTGACCACCGAGCAGAAAGGCGGCGTTGAAATCAACATTGAAACCGGCCAACGCGGCGGCATCGCGATCATGCACCTCGCGCAGGCAGTCGCCGACGTGGCGCGCCGCCTCGAACAGATTGGGTGCAGTCAGCAAGCTTTCGCCTTCCTTGCCCTGCCGCTCGTGGAGCAGACTCACCACCGCCTGGGTAATCGCCAGATTACCAGCCGAGAGCAGCACCAGAACACGTTCGCCCGGTTGTTCAAAAACGCTCATCTTGCGGAAGGTGTTGATCTGGTCAACCCCGGCGTTGGTCCGGGTGTCGGAAAGAAATACCAAACCCGCATCCATCAACATGCCTACGCAGTAAGTCACAATCAATTCCTCATTCGAAAACGGGATGAGCATAGCAGGCGAACGAACCAACATGGAGCTGGCCCGGATATTTCATAAATTCGCGTGATGATCGCGCAGGACATTGTTTGCAATGGAAATTTCGCGAAGGAGCGGCGTAGTTATTCATACGCCCGACTGAGCGAAGCTTTCCAGTGCGGACAAGGGACCAGCGAGGGCGCGCGAGCATTTATGAAAAATCCGGGCTAGGAGCCTGTCGGATTTTGGTCGTCGATAGCAAAAATTCGCCCCCGCCGAGGCCGGTGTGGTCGATTTGCAGCCGACGATTCCAAAGTCCGACAAGCTCCTGGCCTGTGCTTGGCACGGTCCTTGCAAAGATCAGGCCATAAAAGGAGCTTTGCCATGAACACCCTGACCAAGGACTACGCAGCGGGCGAATTCTTTGATGAATTCTTCGATGAACTGATCGCGCCCAATTGCGAACCCCGCGCCGCCGCCCGCACCCTGTTCGAACACCTAGACACGCTTGATGCGGCAGATCTGGAGGAGCGCCGACAGGCGGTGAACGCGGCGATCATGACCATGGGCATCACCTTCACCGTCTACAGCGAGGCGGGAAACATCGACCGCGCCTGGCCGTTCGACATCATCCCGCGCGTCATGGCCAAGAAAGAATGGACACGCATCGAGGAAGGTTTGAAGCAACGCCTGACCGCACTCAATCTGTTCATCAACGATCTTTATAACGAACAACGCATCGTCAAGGACGGCGTATTCCCGCTTGAAGTGCTGGATGGTTCGAAAAACTTTCGTGAGCAATGTAAGGGCATGACGCCCCGTTTTGGGGTCTGGGCGCATGTCTGCGGCACTGACTTGGTGCGCGGTGGTGATGGCACCGTCTATGTGCTGGAAGACAATCTGCGCGTGCCCTCCGGCGTCTCCTACATGCTGGAAAATCGCCAACTGATGAAGCGGCTGTTCCCGGAATTGTTTCAGGCCTCCCACATCATGCCGGTGGATGACTACCCGGCGCGGCTTTACGACACCCTGGCCGCCCTGTCGCCGCGCGAAGGCACGCGCCCGGTAGTCGTGGTGCTGACCCCAGGCATCTTTAATTCGGCCTATTTCGAGCACAGCTACCTGGCGCAAAAAATGGGTGCAGCGCTGGTCGAAGGCAGCGACCTGGTAGTGCAGAAAGACAACTGCGTCTACATGAAGACCATTTCCGGCCTGCGCCGGGTCGATGTGATCTATCGCCGCATCGACGATGACTTTCTCGATCCGGAAGCCTTCCGCGAAGACTCCACCCTCGGCGTACCGGGCCTGATGCGGGCCTGGCGGGCCGGCAATGTCGGTATTGCCAACGCACCCGGTGCCGGCGTAGCGGATGACAAAGTGGTGTATGCCTTCATCCCGAAGGTGATCAAGTACTACCTCGATCAGGATCCGATCATCCCCAACGTGCCCAGCTATCTGTGCATGTACGACGACGAAAAGGAATATGTGCTGGCCAACCTCGATAAGCTGGTGGTCAAACCGGCGAATGAATCCGGTGGCTACGGCATGCTGATCGGACCGCGCGCAACGCAGGAGGAGCGCGACATCTTCGCCGAACTGATCAAGGCCAATCCACGCAACTATATGGCGCAACCGACGCTGGCGCTGTCAACCGCACCGACTTTGATTGACGATCATCTGGAACCGCGCCACCTGGATCTGCGCCCGTTCATCCTGCAATCCAACAAGCTCTACTGCACCACTGGCGGCCTCACGCGAGTGGCCATGAAAGCCGGATCGCTGATCGTCAATTCGTCGCAGGGCGGCGGCGCCAAGGACACCTGGATCATTGATGTCGATTAACCACACCGGCAGGGGGCAAGTTGCAAGGGGCAAGATGACCGCCGCCCCGGCTTGCCCCTTGCAACTTGAACCTTGCAACTGGAGCCACCATGCTTTCCCGAGTCGCTGAGAGTCTGTACTGGATGGCGCGTTATCTTGAACGCGCCGAAAACACCGCCCGCTTCATCAACAGCACGACGCAAGTGCTGCTCGATCTGCCGCGCGGGGCCTCGTTCGGCTGGGACACCCTGCTCAAGGTGGCGGGTCTCGACGCGCTCTACAACAAGCATTACGTCAC
>CAMDHJ010000101.1 GCA_945897865.1 Tepidiphilus sp. J10 | reverse complement strand
GGCATCAATCGCCGCATGCAAGGCTTCCATCCCTTGCCACACACCCCGGTCAAGAATCTCCTCCCGCACTGTCTCGGGAATCACGATCTCGCCGAACAGCGCCCGCAACCAGGACATTCCCGACACGCGCGCCAGGACGATCAGTGGGCTGGCATCGCTCAGGACGAGGCGAGCCATGCGTCGAGCGTATCCATATCGCGTTGGACTTCCTCATCGCTGCCGCTGATCACAGGAATATTCAGGCGAGAAAGGTGCTGCATGAATGCCGCCAAACTCATTTCCGCCAAGCGGGCGGCGCGGCCAAGCGACAGATTGCCGTCGCGAAACAACGCGGTAGCCAGCGCGGCACGCACACCGGGCAAAGACCAGGACTGGTTTTTTTCCAGGTGCACCAGCAGCGCGTCCGGCTCATCCCGGTTCATTACCACGACAACCCCGTTGCGCGCCTTGCGCAGGGCTTCGGACGGGTTGTTCTTCAGGCCGCTTACGTTAGTCACTTCCATGTCCATCTCCAGATGGGAATATGAGATAGGAACATATCATAGGATGGATGACGGCTACCGGCGTCCCGAGCAATGCAAGGAGCAACCCCATGACCACTGACAAAACCATCCTCCTCGTGGAAGACAACCCGCAAGACGAAATGCTCACCCTGCGCGCCCTGCGCCGCGCCAGCGTGGCCAATACGGTGGATGTCGCGCGCGACGGCCAGCAGGCGTTGGACTACCTGTTCCGGCAAGGCGAGTATGCCAATCGTGAAGGCCCCGAACTGCCCGCTGTGGTGCTGCTCGACATCGGTCTGCCGCGCCTGTCCGGGCTGGAGGTACTGGAACGCCTGCGCGCCGACCCGCGCACCGCGCTGCTGCCTATCGTCATCCTGACTTCATCGGACGAGGAACGCGACCGCCTGCGCAGCTACCAGAACGGCGCCAACAGCTTCGTGCGCAAGCCGGTGGATTTCGCCGAATTCGCCGAGACCGTGGCGCGCCTGGGCGTCTACTGGCTGGCCACCAATCAACCGCCGCCGGAGCGCTGAGTCCGCCATGGATCGTCCGCTGAACATCCTGATCATCGAAGACAACCCAGCCGACTTTCTGCTGTTGCAACGGCAATTGCAGCAGCAGGGGCTGACAGCCCGCTGCTCCCGCGTCACCAGCGATAGCGAGCTGGACGCGGCGCTGGAGCAGCCGTGGGACGTGGTGCTGTCCGACTACAACCTGCCGGGCATGGATTTCCACGCCACGTTCCAGCGCATCCACGCCAGATCGCCCGACCTGCCGGTGATCCTGGTATCCGGTTCGGTCGGCGAGGAAAAGGCTGTCGAACTGCTGCGCTTTGGTTTGAGCGACTTCATCCTGAAGAGCAGCCTGGCGCGCCTGGCGCCAGCGGTCAGGCGCGCACTCGATGAAGTGAGCGAGCGCATCGCCCTGCGTGCGACCGAAAAGGCGTTGCGCGACAACCAGGCCTCCGCGCTGGAGAATCAGCGCCAGGCCCGCCTGGCGGCCTTGAATCTGATGGACGACGCGATCACGGCGCGCCAGCAGGCCGAAGCCGCCAATGCCGCCCTGCGCATCAACGAAGCGTTCAAACATGCCATTCTTGATTCCGTCGCCGCCGAGATCGCCGTGCTGGACCGTGATGGCGTCATCGTCGCGGTCAACCAACCCTGGCGCCGCTTCGCCCTGGATAACGCCAACGAACCCGGTCAGGCGGCAGTGCACACCGGCGTCGGCGCGAACTACCTGAGCATCTGCCAGCACAGCACCGGCTATGCCTCGGAAGGCGCGCTCGATGCCCGCGCCGGCATCATGGCGGTGATTGAAGGCCAGCTGGACAGCTTCTGCCTCGAATATCCCTGCCACTCGCCCGATCAGCAGCGTTGGTTCAGCATGACCGCCACGCCGCTGGGGCCGGAAGTGGAAGGCGTGGTAATCGCGCACACCAACATCACCCAGCGCAAGCAGAACGAGGAAAGCCTCACCTTGCAGGCGCGTCGCGCAGAAGCCCTGCTGAACCTGCCCGCCGCCGCTGAACGCATGGACGAGCGCGAGTTCATGCAATACGGCCAGGAACTGGCCGAGCAATTGACCAGTAGCCGCATCGCCTTCATCCATTTCGTCAACGACGACCAGGAGACCATCGAACTGGTGGCTTGGTCGCGCGCGACGTTGGAAAACTATTGCCAGGCAGCCTACGAAACCCATTACCCGATCAGCCAGGCGGGTATCTGGGCTGATGCGCTACGCACGCTGGCGCCGGTGGTGGTCAACGATTACGCCAATGCAACTGGCAAACACGGTCTGCCCGAGGGGCACGCGCATCTGGAGCGAATGATCAGCGTGCCGGTGATTGAAAGCGGGCGGGTCCGGATGATGGCCGGGGTGGGTAACAAGGTGGATAACTACACCGAGCTTGATGTTGAAACGGTGCAGCTGATCGCCAACACCATCTGGCGCATCGTCCGCCAGCAACGCGCCGAGCGGAATATGCATGAGAGCGAGGAGCGCTACCGCAGCATCTTTGAAAACGCGCACACCCCGATGCTGATCATCGATCCGGAAACCGGCGCGATCCAGGATGCCAACCCGGCGGCGGCGAAGTATTACGGCTGGACGCAGGCCGAGCTGCTGCATAAATCAATTAACGAAATCAATACATTGACGCCTGAGCAGATTAAGGCGGAAATGCAGCGCGCCCGCTTGAAACAGGAAGACCACTTTCAGTTCCAGCATCGCATTGCTGATGGCGGTATTCGCGATGTCGAGGTATTCAGCGGGCCAATTTTCATTGGCGGAAAACAAAAGTTGTATTCCATCGTGCATGACGTGACAGCGCGCAAAGCAGCGGAAAGCCAGCTGAGCAAGTTAGCGCAGGCGGTCGAGCAAAGTCCGGAAAGCATCGTCATCACCGATCTCGATGCCAATCTGGAATATGTGAATCAAGCATTTCTCCAGACCACCGGCTACACCCGTGAAGAAGCCACCGGCAAGAACCCGCGTATTCTGCATTCCGGCAAGACGCCCAAAGCCACTTACGACTCTCTGTGGGAGGCTATGAAGCAGGGTCTACCGTGGAAGGGCGAATTCATCAACAAACGCAAGGACGGCAGCGAATACAACGAATTCGCCATCATCACGCCGCTTCGCCAGCCTGACGGCAGAGTGACCCACTATGTTGCAGTGAAAGAAGACATCACCGACAAAAAACGCATTGGCGAGGAACTCGACAGCTATCGCCATCATCTGGAAGACTTGGTGGCAAAACGGACCTTCGAGCTTGATGTCGCGAAGACCCAGGCGGAGGCGGCGAATCAGGCGAAGAGCGCGTTCATCGCCAACATGAGCCACGAGATCCGGACACCGATGAATGCCATTCTCGGCCTCACCCATCTGCTGCGCCGCGACGGTATCGACCCGGCGCAGGCGACTCGGCTGGACAAGATCGACAGCGCTGGCCGGCATCTGCTTTCGATCATCAACGACATTCTCGATCTGTCCAAGATCGAGGCCGGAAAACTGTTGCTGGAAACCCAGGATTTCGCGCTCAGTGCGGTGCTCGACCATGTGCGTTCGATGATTAGCGACAGCGCCCAGGCGAAAGGTCTCAGCATCAGCGTCGATAGCGACAGCGTGCCGCTTTGGTTGCGCGGCGATGCCACCCGGCTGCGCCAGGCGCTGCTCAATCTTGCGTCGAATGCGGTGAAATTTACCGAATCCGGTGGCATCCAGCTGCGCGCAAGATTGATGGGTGAAGAGGAAGATCGATTGCGGGTGCGTTTCGAGGTGGAAGACAGTGGCATCGGCATTGCGCCGGCGGCGATCGCCCTGTTGTTCAAACCGTTTGAACAAGCCGATTCCAGCACCACCCGGAAATATGGCGGCACCGGCCTCGGCCTGGCGATCACCCGGCATCTGGCCGAGATGATGGGCGGCGAGGTGGGCATCCAGAGTCAGCCGGGACAGGGCAGCCTGTTCTGGTTCAGCGTTACGCTGGCGCGCGGCCATGGCGTCATGCCGGAGCGGGTCGATGCCGCCTGTGCAGCGGCGGAAGTCGAATTGCACCAGCGGCATGCCGGCGCCCGGCTGCTGTTGGTGGAAGACAACGCGATCAACCGCGAAGTGGCGCTGGAAATGCTGTATGGCGTCGGCCTGGCGGTGGATAGCGCCGAAAATGGCCAGGTTGCGCTGGACAAGGCGCGGGCAGGCGGATTCGACCTGGTGCTGATGGATATCCAGATGCCGGTGATGGATGGTCTGGATGCTACCCGCGCGTTGCGAGCACTGCCGGGTTGGCAACAGACGCCGATCCTGGCGATGACCGCGAATGCGTTCGACGAAGACCGCCACGCCTGCCTGCAAGCGGGCATGAATGACTTTGTGGCCAAGCCGGTGGATCCGCAGGCGTTGTATGCCAGTCTGCTGCAATGGTTGCCCTCCCGGCCGTTGCCCGAGCTGTTGCCAAACTCGCCGCAGCTGATGAACCCACCCGTACCTGAGTTTGCGGCGCCGGACGCACCGCGCGAAGAAGACGGCCAAGAGGACGGCCTGCTCGCCCGCGTGTCGCTGATTCCCGGCCTGCAAGTCACGCGACCCCTGGCCGTGCTGCGCGGCGATGTGCAGAAGTACCTCAAGCTGTTGCATCAATTCGGCGCCTCGCATGCCGGCGACCATGCCCTGGTGATCGAAAACCTGGCCGCCGGCAATGTCGCCGCAGCGCGGCAGGTGGCGCATGGTCTTAAGGGCGTGGCGGCGACGTTGGGCGCGATCCGGCTATCCGAGCAGGCCGCGCAACTGGAAGCAAGCTTGCGTGACAATGGAATCGCCAACCCCGAGTTGATCAATGCAATCGCCAACAGCATGCAGGAATTGCTCCATGCGCTGGCGGCATTGCCGGGCTTGGCGCATTCCGCCACTGAGTCGGCGGCGGCGGGTATGGCAACGGCAACGGCAGCTTCAACGTCAACGGCCGACCCGCAGCGGCTGGCCGCCATTCGGGTTGATTTGAAGACTTTGCTGGATGCCAGTAACACGCGTGCGCTCGATCTGCTGGTTGAACACTCGGCGTTGCTGCGAGCATGGCTGGGTGAGGACTTTGCTCGCCTGCAACAGCAAATTGAGCAGTTCGACTTCGAGGCGGCGCAGGCCCTGTGGCGCAAATTCGATGCCAGTGACGAGACGCCCGGAGAGACGGCATGACCTTCATGGTCTGGAATGATCATCTGGAAACCGGCATCGAAATTGTCGATCGCCAGCATCGCGGCCTGGTCGACATGTTGAATCAGGCCGCGCCGCTGTTGGCGGTATCCAGCCATGAAGCGATCAGCGATATCCGTCCCCTGCTGGATGGCTTGCTGGATTACGCCGCGATCCATTTCCGCACCGAAGAAGACATGATGGCGCGGCTTGGCATGGACCCGCGCGCCAGCACTCATCACCATGAATCACATGCCTATTTCGCGCAGCAAGTGAGCGAGATGGTGCAGGCTTTTGCTCGGGGTGGCGGCCTAACCGGCGACCGTTTGCTGTCGTTCCTCGCCAGTTGGTTGGTGCTGCATATCCTGGGCGAGGATCAGGCGATGGCGCGCCAAGTGCGCGCGCTGCAGGCCGGCGCCAGCGCGGCGCAGGCCTACGATGAGGCGCGTGGCGCTGAAACCAGCCCACCACCGGCTGCGCTGAGCCACGCGCTGGTCGATATCTACACCACGCTGACGCAGCAGAACCGCGCCCTGTTGCTGACCAACCGCGACTTGGACGCCAGCCGGGTGGAGATTCAGCACCACAACGAGAACCTGGAAGGCCTGGTGCGGCAACGCACCGAGCAACTCGAACTCCTAGCCGACGATCTGCGCCTGGCGCGCGATGCCGCCGAGGCGGGCAGCCGCGCCAAGAGCCGTTTTCTCGGCACCATGAGCCATGAATTACGCACGCCGATGAATGCCATCCTCGGCTATTCGCGTATGTTGCGCGATACCGGCCTGCCGCCCGGCGAACGGGATCTGGCGCGGCGCATTGTCGATGCGTCAGATCATCTACTCGAACTGATCAATGGTGTGGTGGACTATGCCCGCCTGGGGGATGAAGCCATCAGCCGAAATGAAACTACGTTCCAGCCAGATAGTTTGCTCACCGAGGCTAGCCAGCGTGGCTTCGCCGCCGCCGCGCAAAAGGGCCTGATAACCCGCATCGAAATCGACCCAGCCCTGCCGCCGGCTCTGATTGGCGATGCCGGGCTGATTACGCGCATCCTGACCCAGTTTGTCGATAACGCGGTCAAGTTCACCGCGCGCGGCGGCGTCCGGTTGCGGGCACAACAGCTCAGCCGCGATGCCGCGAGCTGCAAGCTACGTTTTGTTGTCGAGGACAGCGGAATCGGCATTGCCGCCGCCGACCAGTCCAGATTGTTCCTTCCATTCAGCCAGCTCGATGACCGGCCGGAGCGGCAGTTCGAGGGCATCGGCCTCGGCCTGGCATTGGCGCAGCAACTGGCGCATGCGCTGGGCGGGGAAGTCGGCGTTGACAGCGTGCCGGGCAAGGGCAGCCGGTTTTGGCTGCAGCTTGAATTGGAGGTGAATCTGGCAACCGTTGAAGTGGGATCAGCACCTGCTCGTCAGCTGGCTGAATTGTCGACTGCAGCTGCAACTCCCGCCGCCAACAACGGGGGTGTCTTGCCGGAAGCATTGCGGCATGAGCTGGATCAGATCGAGCAGTGTCTGATCGAACTGGATACCCGTGCCGGCCCGATGCTGCAGGCTGCCGCACAGCGTTTGCGCCCGCATCTGGGCGGTGGCGTCGATGAACTGGGCCGGTTGATTGCTACTTTCGACTACGATCAGGCTCTGGTATTTCTCAAATCGCTCAACTCGCGATGAACTTAGGTTTAACAGACGGAGTTTCACCCCATGACAGCGCAATCCACCCTCCTGATCGTTGACGATCAACCGGAGAATCTGGCGGTTCTGTCGGCGTTACTGCAGCCGCATTACCTGGTTCGCGCTGCGCGCAATGGCGATCAGGCGTTGCGCGCAGCCAACTCGCAGCCGATGCCGGATCTGGTGCTGCTCGACGTGATGATGCCCGGAATGGACGGCCACACGGTATTGGCAAAACTGCGCGAAAACGCGGCCACCGCGCGAATTCCGGTGATCTTCATTACCGCGCTGGCGGCGGAGGAGGATGAACAGAAGGGTTTCGATCTGGGCGCGGTGGACTACATCACCAAACCAATCAAACCTGCGACTGTGCTGGCGCGCGTGCGCACGCATCTGGAACTGAAACAGGCGCGGGATCGGTTGGCTGATCAAAACGCTGAATTGGAGAAACAGGTGGCACAACGCACACTGGCGTTGAAGCAGACGCTGGGCCAGCTCGAATCCAGCCTTGACCAGTTGAAGAAAACCCATTTCGGTACGCTGATGGCAATCAGCCAGTTGGCCGGCCTGCGCAACACGCCGATTCCAGATCATTCGCGCCGGGTGGCAGCCCTGGCGCGGCAGGTGGCGGCGCGGCTGAACTGCGCACCGGGCGAGGTACAGGACATTTTTATAGCTGCCCTGCTGCATGATGTCGGCAAGCTCGCCTTTCCGGATGGCTTGTTCGAAAAACCGGTTAGCAGTTTGAGCGGTGACAACCTGTTCGCGTATCGCCGCCACTCGGCCGATGGCGCTTTTGTGCTTGCCCAGATAGCCGGACTGGCCGACATCGCGAGCATGGTCCGCTCGCATCATGAACTGTTTGATGGCTCCGGTTTCCCGGATGGCTTGAGCGGCCTGAATATCCCGCTCGGCGCGCGCATCATCAGTGCGGTGAGCGATTACGAAGACTTGAAGAGCGGCGCCATGACGCTTCAACCGATGAGCGCCAAGCAAAGTTGCATGTACCTGATTGAGGGCTCCGGTTCACGCTACGATCCGGCGGTGATCGAGGTACTCGAACCGTTGCTGGCCGAAGAAGGCAAATTCGAGCTGGATGAGTTGCTGATCACGGTGAATCACCTGCATGAAGGCATGACATTGAGCCGAAATGTGTTGCATCCGAAAGGCTTTGTTTTGCTGTCGCAAGGCGCCGAGTTGTCACGCCGGTTGATCGATCAAATGGTGGCGGTCGAACAGCAGTCCGGTGCCATTCTCAAGGTTTATGTCCAGCGCAATGCGAAATCTCCGGCGGCCGCATGAGTAATGGCCGCCGCCAACGAAGCGCTGATTAATTTAGATTAACCAAAATCCGGCAGTTGCCCGCGTTGTAGGAGCGTCCGCTTGCGGCGCGAGCGTTTAGGCGAGTTGTGGTAGTGGGCCCGCAAGCGGAGCCTCCTACAATGTTTCCTACCTCACTCGACAGGTGAATGGGGAAATCGGCCTCTCGCCAGAATTCAGGCGGCTTCACGGAGAAATATCCGCGCTCAACTGAGTTTTCCAGGATTAAAGGTTGAGCAGAATCTCGCGTTCGCGCGCCGAAGGCTCGAAGCCTCGCGTTTCATAATGCTGGAAGATCGCATCGACGACCTGCTGTGGTTCGTCGATGACCTGGATCAGATCCATATCCTCCGGGTTGATCATGCCTTCGCCGACCAGACGGTCGCGGAACCAAGCGACCAGACCACCCCAGAAACTGGATTGCACCAGGATGATCGGAATCCGCCGAGTCTTGCCGGTTTGCACCAGGGTCAGGGCTTCCATCAGTTCGTCCAGCGTGCCGAAACCGCCGGGCATCACGACGTAGGCACTGGCGAATTTGACGAACATGACCTTGCGCGCGAAGAAATGGCGGAAGGTCTGGCTGACGTCCTGATACGGGTTGACATGCTGTTCGTGCGGCAACTGGATATTCAGGCCAACGCTGGGTGATTTGCCGAAGAACGCACCCTTGTTGGCGGCTTCCATCACCCCCGGGCCACCGCCGGAGATGACTGCGAAGCCGGCATCCGACAATTTGCGCGAGATCGATTCGGTGAGCAGGTAATAGGGCGAATCGGGCTGGATGCGAGCGCTGCCGAATACGCTGACGGCCGGCCGGATCGGCGCCAGGCGCTCGGTTGCCTCGACGAACTCGGACATGATCTCGAACATCCGCCACGATTCGCGGGCGGAAAGCTGGGCCTCCTGGCCACCGCCAGGGTCGGAAAGATGAGGCAGTTTGGGCTTGTGCATGGTCGCAATCGAAAACAGGGTCAGGGCGATTCTAGTGATAAAGCATGACCGCTACTGTCTTACTGCAAACCTCTCGCCGCCGTTTTTGTCAGCAGCACGGCAATCTCGTCAGCGGTGGCGGGGAATTCTTCCGCCGGCACTGGGCGTGAGAAGTAGTAACCCTGGGCGAAATGGCAACCCATCTCGCTCAGCGCGGCCAGATGGCTCGGCAGTTCCACGCCCTCGGCAACAATTTGCAGGCCCAGGCTGCGGCCCATCGCGATGATCGCGCCTACCAGGGTGTGTTCGTTGTTGTCTGGCTGCATGTCCTGCACGAAGGATTTGTCGACTTTCAACGTGTCGATCGGGAATTGCTTCAGGTAGGAAAGTGACGAAAAGCCGGTACCGAAGTCATCCAGATAAATCCGCAAGCCCATCGCATGCACCTCATTCAGCCAATGCAGCGATTTTTGGATGTCTTGCAGCATGACGCCTTCGGTAATTTCCAGCGCCAGCCGGCTGGTCGAGATGCCGTAATGGGTGATGACTTCGTGCAGTTTGGCAGGCGAAAGCCCATCCGGAATCTGACGACCAGAGACATTCAGCGACAGCGTGTAGTCGAGTCCTTGATCCTGCCAGTCGCGCAGTTGGCGACAGGCGGCGTCAAGCGCAAACAGGCCGATATCTATGATCAGACCGGATTTTTCCGCCATTGGAATGAAGCTGTCCGGCATCACCATGCCACGCGTTGGATGCCACCAGCGGAGCAGGGCTTCGGCACCAGTCAGACGCTGCGTGCGCAAGTCGATGATGGGTTGATAGAACATCACCAGTTCGTGGTTCTGGATCGCCGCGCGCAAGTCGTTTTGCAGCTGGCGTTGGTGTTCCGCCGTTTCCGCCAACACCGGGTCGAAGAACACATGCGTATTGCCGCCGCTGGCTTTGGCGTTGTCCAAGGCCAGTTCGGCCTGGCGTAATAGATTCGGCACATCGCCGGCATCGAGTGGAAAACGGGTGATGCCGATGCTGGCATGCAGGTTGATCGGCGAGCCATCGACAAAATGGGTAAGCCGCACCGCCTCAAGAATGCGGTTGCAAATCTTCTCGACCACGTCGGTCAGGGTCATTTGCTTGAGGATGATGCCGAAGCTGTCGGCGGACAGGCGGGCGATGCTGTCTCCGTTTTTGATGCAGCTCAACAGGCGGTTGGCGGTGGTCTGCAGAATACTGTCGCCCGCCGGCAGACCCATGCCTTCGTTGACGCTACGGAATTCATCCAGATTGAGCAGCAACAACGTGAAATCGCCACTTTGCGTCAAGGCATATTCCTGAATCTGGCTGCGCAGGCACGCTTCCAGACCGAGGCGGTTCGCCAGGCCGGTGAGCGGGTCGGTTACCACCAGCTGGCGGGCGGAGGCTTCTGCATCCTTGTGCGGGGTGACGTCATGCACGATGCCCTGGAGCAGGTTTTCGCCAACCGGACTCAACGCGATATTGACCCAGCGCCGTTTGCCATTCGCCAGGTAGATCAGTAGATCATCATTGACTGAACCGGTCTGGCGCAGCGCGGACTGGCTCAAACTGGCAATCTGGTCGGGGTTGTCCCAGGCCATCAGGCTGATCTTGATCCAGGCAAACTCATTCTCCGGTCCGGTCTCGCTGATTTCAAACAGGCGACCGAAAGCAGCGTTCCAGGACAGCAGGGAACCGGTGTCATCGAGGATGAAAATGCCGGATTCGGCATTGTCGAAAATGGCGTGATATTTCCTTTCATCGATTTCCCGCGCCAGCCGCAGGTGATGTTCCGCCGCCAGCGTATTGACCAGGCGATCCGCCAGCGCGTTGATGTCATTCACCAGTTGGCCGATTTCAGAACGGCTGTGGCGGCGCGGGATCGGCAGGCGATCGCCGGTGGTCGGGTCCATGCTGTGCAGGCGGTCGGACATGGCTTTGATCGGACGCACGATGAACAGCAGCATGACCGCCGCAACGGCGAAGACGACCATTGCCAATTGCCAGCTCAACTGGATTGCGGCAAAGCGGACTTCGTCCTGAATGCGCACTTCAATCACGCGCAGGTCTGGCTTCAGCACAATGTGGCCGACTTGCTTTTGATTATCGAAGGGCGAGTAGATCAGGCGGTTGAGTGCCAGCGCGGGTGGCCCATTGTTGGCTGCGTCGGCCGCTTGGCGATGCTTATCCGCCAGGATCTGATTCTCGCTGGTGATGGTGACGGCGAGCAGGTCGGAGTTGTTCAACAGACCTTGAGCCAGTTCGCCGGCCAGGGTTTGATCCTTGGCGAAGCAGGCAACCTGCAAGGTACTTTCCACCGTGTTCAAGAGTTCGTTGAGGCGCCTTTGTGAATGCTCATAGGCTCGCTGATGGGTGACATGCGCGGTGTAGAAAACGGCCACCAGACTAGCCAGCAGGGAAACGAAAATGACCACCAGCGTCGATCGCAACAACAGGCCGTTCATGCCCAGCAGACCTATCGGGTTGTGATCGCGCGGTTTCATGGCTGGAATTCCATGACGATGCGAAACCGACTATCCACCTGATCGCGTTCCAGGTAGGAAATGCCGCCGGGGTTGCTCAACATCAACTGGATCGCAGCAGCAGAGTTGGCGGCCTGCTTGGGCGGCGATGTCTTGCCGGAAAAGATCAGGCGTGACCAATAGGCATTGATTTGATTCAGATCCTTGTTGACCAGTTTGCGATAGAACTCTGCCCGCAGCGGGTTGTTCTCCGGCTGGTCGATGGGGATGGCGGCAGCGCCGCCCGGGAATCTGCGGTAGCGGCCGAGAAAAATGTTGATGACTTCATCCTGGCTAAGCTGGCTGACACCGTTGCGGGCATTGACCACGACCACCGGTTCGGCGCAGGCGCACTGGCTAAGCAGCGAGAGCAGCAGGGAAGAAAAGAGGAGCTTCAGGCGCATGGTCGGCTAGAAGACGAAATCAAGCGCCAAGCTGAACACGGTCATGTCTCCATCCCAGCCGGGCTGCGGGTTCTTGACCAGGAACAAGGAATTGGGCGTGCCGCGAATCCAGTCCACCTGAGCCTTCAACGCCATGTTCTTGTGAACGTCCCAGCGCACGCCCAGGGTATAGGTGTGCTGATCCAGGTAACTTTGTGCGACCAGTGTGGGGGTGATGCTGGTATCAATAAGTATATTCAGCAAGGGGTCGAGAGAGATGCTGTTCGGAAGCGCTTCCCGGCTGGTGAGGCTGCGGGAAATGCCGAGGTATGGCGTCACGCTCTGCAAGCGGTAGGCGGCCTGAACATATCCCGCTTTCGAATCTGCATAGGCAGGGCTGTCCTGTTTGATCTGGTTCAGCATGAACTGAATGTTCAGCGGACCCTGGTCGTAAACCAGGCCGAGCGAACTGAAGCGTGCCCAGCGATCAACCATCGCCATGTCCGGAACCAGAGCGAAGTAGGACGTTCCCGCCCATAGATCGTCAATCGAACGGAGCAGTTCATCGGTTGGTGTCTCGTGATTAAAGCGTACTTGGGCATGGCTAAATCGCAGTTGCCAGGGGCCGCGCAGAAAATCGAGATAACCACCAACCAGCAGCGAACCTCGCTGATCCCAGCGGATACCCGGTGCAAACGGTGTCTCTTCCGGCGACAGCCCGGCAAACAACTTGCCGCGCAGCAAGCCGCCGGCAATGGGCAGCGTGGTGCTGACATCGAGACCGTCGATGTAGGAAAACACCAAGGAACCGTAAAAATCCGGCGGCGGGCGCAGGGCGAGATTGGAATATCCGACCAGACGCGAGTCGCCCAGCATGTAGAACTCGGTGCCGAGACGGCCAGCACGAAGAGAGAAATCGGGTGAGAAGTCGTGGCGTAGAAAAGCCCAGGTCAGCTCGGGATCGTACGAACCGTCGGCGTGATAACGGCTGACCACCTGCACCACGGCTTCGGTTTGCGGGTTGAAGTCGATATTGGCCTGAATGCCTAACAGGGAATCGATTTTTGCCGTCCATGACTTGCCGGCACCGGCGGGCTGAGTCAGGTCACGCACAAATTCAGCGTTATCGTTATCGGTCCTCGTCAAACCCAGGGTGCCGAAACCATGCCAGCTGACGACCGGTTTGACTGCATTGGAGGTGTTGTCTTCGGCCCGTAGCGGAGTTGATGCCAATAAACACAAAGCCGCCAACCACAAACTCAGCACCAACCCGCTGGCCGCTGGGTTCATCAATGCATGGAGCTTGATGGGCAGGAGGAACAAAAAGGGAACACGGCGGCGATAACTTCGCACCGGCATGCGTGGGGGGTTGCGCGTTGTTTTCAACTTCGTGTTCCCGCTTTCAATTTGTTCGTTATGCAGTGCACGTTATTTGACGCATTTATAGCCATCTTCGGGTTTTATTGCAGGTTTTTTATCGGTCCGGACATTCGAAACCTTCGCGCGAAGATCAGTCCTGCCCTTGTTTGAATTGGCGGTTTCGCGAAGGAGTTGTCTGTAAATTCAATCTGTTGCGGTACTTATGTAGGTGCGAAATCATTCGCACGCAAGCGGTTGATTGTGCGAATGAATTCGCACCTACAGTCCAATCGACTGCGTTTCTTAGGGTTAACCTAGATTCCTCTGTTGGACGCGTTCGAGTGTGGGTCTGCCGGGTTGTCTGGCAAGGCGCGACGACGCGCATGGTCGTTCCCTGCAAGGAGGAGCAACGCGGCCAGGCGGCTCGGCAGGCCCGCAATCGAACGCGTAGCGGGCTC
>CAMDHJ010000100.1 GCA_945897865.1 Tepidiphilus sp. J10 | reverse complement strand
TACCGTGAGTTCAACTTCTCACCAGCCAGCCTCTGGCAGGCGTATGACTTCACTGATCGCCGCGTTGGTGGCTTGCTGGAGCCGGCAGCCGACCCACAGATCGACTGCAGCACCGAGTCTGGCTGGTTGAAGCTGACCGCCACGATTCAAGCTGGCGACTTGCCGCCGGGAAACACGTTTCACATCGGCCTCACCGCCGTGGTGGAAAGCGCCGGCGGCGACCTTGCTTACTGGGCTTTGCATCACGCCCTCGGCAAGCCCGACTTCCATCATCCCGACACTTTTGCTTTGGAAATTGAACGCACATGAAATTCGGACTCGATCGACTGCTTTCCGAACCCGAACTACGTCGCCCGCTCGCCGGTCGCCGCGTTGCGCTGCTGGCGCATCCCGCCTCGGTCACCGCTGACCTGACGCATGCGCTCGACGCGCTGGCCGCGTTGCCGGATGTTCGAATCACGGCCGCTTTCGGCCCGCAACACGGCCTGCGCGGCGACAAGCAGGACAACATGATGGAGTCGCCGAACTTCCTCGACCCGCAACTGGGCATCCCGGTGTTCAGCCTGTATGGCGAAGTCCGCCGCCCGACAGCAGCGATGATGGACAGCTTCGACGTGCTGCTGGTTGATCTGCAAGACCTCGGCTGCCGCATCTACACCTTCATCACCACCTTGCTTTATGTACTGGAAGAAGCCGCCCGCTTCGGCAAAACCGTGATCGTGCTCGACCGCCCCAACCCCGCCGGCCGCCCGGTCGAAGGCACGACGCTGCTGCCCGGCTGGGAAAGCTTCGTCGGCGCCGGGCCGATGCCGATGCGACATGGCCTGACCCTGGGCGAAATGGGCCACTGGTTCGTACGCCAGTTCAAGCTGGATGTCGATTACCAGGTCATCACCATGCAAGGCTGGCAACCCGACGCCGCGCCTGGTTACGGCTGGCCGCTGGGTGAACGAAGCTGGATCAACCCCAGCCCGAACGCGCCCAACCTGTCGATGGCGCGCTGCTACGCCGGCACGGTGATGCTGGAAGGCACGACGCTGTCGGAGGGGCGCGGCACCACGCGGCCGCTGGAACTGTTCGGTGCGCCGGATATTGCACCGCGCCAGATCATCGCCAGGATGCGACAGCTCGCGCCCGACTGGCTGGCCGGCTGCAGCTTGCGCGAATGCTGGTTTGAACCGACCTTCCACAAACACGCCGGCAAACTCTGCGCCGGCATCCAGATTCACGTTGAAGACGGCACTTACGACCATGCCGCGTTCAAACCCTGGCGCGTGCAGGCGCTGGCATTCAAGGCGATCCGCCTGCTGCAGCCGGATTACCCGCTGTGGCGCGACTTCGCCTATGAATACGAACATGACCGCCTGGCCATCGACCTGATCAATGGCGGTGAAGGACTGCGCCGCTGGGTGGATGACGCGACCGCCTCAGCCGCCGATCTCGATGCCTTGGCGCAGCCCGATGAAGCGGCCTGGTGCGAACATCGCGAAGACCTGTTGTTGTATCGCTGAGACTGAATACCAGCCGGCTACGTTTCGGAAGCGGTTGAAAATCCTTCCTCAGGCTCGACCAATTGCAACAAAAATGCCTTCCCCTCCGGACTGACATCCGGCAACACCGCAACCACCTGGCTGAGGGTTGCACCAGTCAGTTTGGCGGCTTCACGCATATCATCCGGCAACGCCGGGTCATCAATGCCATTGCTTAAATGGCGCGCGGTATTGACCGCCAGACGCGCGATCCGGGCGCGCAAACTCTCATCGCCGCGGATCAGTTGCCGGATCAGTTGCGGCAGGTTCCAGGTTTCGCTCAGCAGCAAGGTGATGTCATGAAAGGCAAAGCCACAGGCTTGCCGTTGCGCCACTTCACTGCGGGTCGCGCGGCCGCTCTGCAGTTCATCCAACGCTTTTTGCGGCAAATCCGGCGCTATCGCCCACATTTCCAGTTCACCGGCATTGGCCAGCAGTGCCGCCATCGCCAACTCGGCCGCATCCATGTCGTAATGCAAAGTGCCCCAGGCATGCGCGATGTGAGCTGCCAGTGAAGCGCGCGCTTCGCAGGCCATGAAACCGGAATTGGCAGTCGAGATTTCCGGCGCGGATTCAATCTGCTCCCGGAACGCAACCGTTCCCAGTGCCATCACCACACCCAGCGCTGTCGTGATATCGCGCGCCATACGGCGGGGTAAACGTAGGTTGGCGGCCTTGATCAGACGTAGCGCCAGCATCGGATCATTCAACATCAGACTGGCATAGGCCTGGCCGGTCAACGAATCACCCGAAGCCGCTTCCATTTCGCGTAGCGCGAGTTTGCTTGCCAGATTGATCGGCTGTTCCTGATAGGCCAGGTAAGCCACCCATTGCGTCGCACCCCACCAGCTTTGACCGGCCATCGCGTCTCCTCGTATGACACTTTTGCGTCAACTGTACTTGAAACCGCGTTGAATCTAAAAAAACCAGTTGACCAGACTGTAGGTGCGAATTTATTCGCATATTCAACCGCTTGTGTGCGAATGAATTCGCACCTACATCAGTAACGCAACCGACTGATATTTCACAACATCCAATCCCAACGGCCCGCCTCAGCTTCGTGTCATGCGGGCCGCGAGCCAGGTCAGGCTGATGGCGAGCAGCACCAGGCCGAAGGTGGCAGCCATGTTGTTCAGCCACTCCGGCGCCAGCAGCAGCAGGAGGCCGAGTTCCAGCATCATCACGCCGGACAACAGTTTCAGCAGCCGCCCCTCGCGCTCACTCAGCTTGCGCGCGCCCAAGGTGCGGACGAATGCGACCACGATCAACAACATCGGCAAGACATAGATCAGGTTGTACAAGGCGAGATAGAGCAAATGCTGTGTCGAGTCGTTGACCTGCATGGTGAGCAGGCGGGTGTAGACCATGGGAAATCCCGCCGTGCACAACAACTCATAGAAATTCGCGGCAATCGCCAGCAGGACGGTGGCCACCAGCATGGCCGGCAGGTTGCCGGCGGCGAGGATGGCGCGGCTGCGGCGGAAAATATCCGCCTTGCGCGATTCCGGGATCGAGAGCGACACACCCGCCTTGAAGGCGAAGAAGTCCTTCGTGTTCACCGCGCCGATCACCACCGCCAACGCCCCTGCCGCACCGGTTACCCAGGGCAGGCTGCCCATGATGCGAAACAGTCCCAGCCAGGCCGCCATGAAGGAAAAGTACATCAAACCGGAAAACAGCACGAAAACGCCGCCAATCAAGGCCATGCGGCGTCGATCCTGCTGATGCACCAGCAATGAAAGCAGGAACAGCAGAACAAAGAAGGCACATGGATTGAAGGCATCCATGCCGGCAATTAACACGGTCATCACCGGCAAGGAGTGCGAACGCGCATCGAATGCTCCGATCAGCGGCAGTAACAGGGTGGCGTCTTGCTGCGAACCCGCAGTCTTATCCGGCCCGATTGTTTCCCCCGCCGCTGCCTTGGCGCGGCATTGCAGCAGCCGCTCCAGCAACAGCGTTCGACTCTGCCCGCCACGCTCCCAACCAACCTGCATCTGACGGCAAAAGAACAACGCCGGCACCGATTGCGCTTGCTGCCCCAGTTCCGCCGCCATGGCCATGTAACGCTCGACATTCACCTGGCTTTGGGTCAGCTCAAGTGAATGCAAAACAATCCAGGGCTGCGAACGCGCCAGCGCTTCCAGTTCCGGCCGCGCCTCCAGGCAATGCGAGCACTGCTGCGACCAGAAGAAGTAGAGATGCACCCGTGATGCACCTTCGTCACTGGATTCTGTCCAGACATAAGGTGCTTGCGCCAGCGCGCTGAACGGCAACAGCACAAGGACAACCAGCAAACCGATCAATTTGTGCAAGCGAGGCATCGACGTGATTACCCGGTCGAAGATGACGCTTTCAGCATAGACGGAAGGCTGGCTAACTTCAGAACGGCGGTGGGCTGGCAAATGACATGGCTTGCCCGCTCATTGGATGCGGCAGGATCAGTTCGCAGGCATGCAACAACAAGCGGCTGACACGTGCAACCGCATCCGGGCTGGCGTACAGATCATCGCCCAGGATCGGGTGGCCGATGGCTTGCAGATGCACCCGCAATTGATGCGACCGCCCGGTCACCGGTTCCAATTCCAGGCGCGTACCGGCCAATTGCGGGTCAGCTGCCAGCACCCGCCAGCGCGTCACGCTCGGCCTGCCGTTGACATGATCAACGATATGTTTCGGTCGGTTCGGCCAATCCAGTTCCAGCGGCAAATCGATCACACCCCACTCCGCCGCGCCCGGCACAGCCACGACGCCATCCACCACAGCCTGATAACGTTTGTGCACCTGGCGCATTTCAAACGCCCGGTTGAGCGCACGTTGCGCCTCGATACCCCGCGCCATGGCGAGCAAACCGGATGTCTGCAAATCCAGCCGGTGCACGATCAACGCTTCGGGATAATGGCTTTGGACGCGCGCGCTGAGGCAATCCTGTTTGTCCGGGCCGCGCCCGGGCACCGACAACAAGCCGCTGGGCTTGTCCAGCACCAACAGGTGCGCATCGGCGTAGATCAAATCAAAGGGAGTATCGCCAACCGGTGGCGGTGGAGCGTAGAGCATGCGGAAAACTCGAGACTGGTAAAAACACAGTCAAGAGCTTACAGGCGCAAACGGGCGAGAACTACTCGCTCCGGCTAAACAAGACTGACTTCAGGCGGCCTTCATGAAGTGGCGCGCATAGCTCGGGTTGAGACGGTTCAGCGGCAGCAGAATCGGCAGGTCGGCGGTATTGAAATCGGGATCCCAGGCCGGCTCACCACAGACATAAGCGCCGAGGCGCAGATAGCCCTTGACCAGCGGCGGCAACACCGGCGCGGCGGCGCTTTCGAGTTTGTCGAGCGGCAACGGACAACGCGGAAACACATGCAACTCAATTGGCGCCAGATGTTTTTCGCGGACCGCGTGCCAGATACCGGCGGCGTTGTGGCCGCCATCGGCCATGCCAATGCTGGCGCAACCAATCAGGTAGTCATGCTGATTGCGCAACATGTATTCCGCCAAACCGGCCCAGAGCAGCGTAATCACGCTGCCGCTGCGGTAATCGGCATGCACACAGGAGCGGCCAAGTTCAACCATACGGCCGCGCAGATGCTGCAGACGGGTCAAGTCGAATTCGCTTTCAGAGTAATAGTTGCCGACCCGCTTGGCCGCACTCGGGCTCAGGATGCGATAAGTGCCAACCACTTCACCGGTGTCTTGATCGCGCACCAGCAGATGTTCGCAATGGGCATCGTAAAGATCGATATCGAGCCCATGTTCCGGGGTGCTCAGACGAGCGCCCATTTCTTCGGCGAAGACTTTCCAGCGCAGACGCTGCGCCTCACGCACTTCATCCTGATGGCGAGCGAAGCTGACATTGAAATTCTTTTTGACCCGGCTGCCCTGTCCAACACGTTCCTGCAACATGACATTTCCTTTCCTTTGCGTTGATATGGCAAAGGTAAGGAAATGTCATTGCCGATACATGACCAACATATGAAGAAATGATGACGATGTCAGTCAACGACTTGCTGAACGGAGAGTTCAGCCGGAGAGTTCAGCCGCAGTCTTCAGCCGCTGTGTTCAACCGCTGTGTTCAACGAGTAACCCGCGCCTGACCGCCCGACTCAAGGATGCGAACGCGGTCGCCAACGGCAAACTGCTCGCCTTTATCTTCCTGCACGATGGCAATCGTGCGGCCGTAATCGATCCTGACGATGATCTCCAGGCCTTGCTTGCGAGTGACGGCTTCTTCCCCCGCCGCCCCAGCCAAGCCGCCAACGACTGCGCCCAACACCGCGCCAATCGCCGAGCCCTTTCCCTTCCCCACCGTGCTGCCTGCGATGCCGCCGACCGCACCACCCGCCACTGCGCCAACACCGGAATCGGTACCTTCGAGCTTGACCGATCGGATACTTTCAATGGTTCCCATTTTGACTTCATAAACGCGACGCGCTTCGGTGCGTTCATAGTCATCGCCACCGCGACCACTCGCGCAACCAACGAGCAGCGCGGGAATCAATGCGATCCAGAGAACCTTCATGTCCAGCTCCTTAAATCGAGTAGCCATATTCCTCTTTGAAGCGGTCGACTATTTCATCCCAGGTAAAGCGATGATTCTGACCACCCCGCTCGGCAATCTTGATTGTGCCCAGCAATCCAGCCAAGCGACCAACCGTCGGCCAATCCATATTTTTCAGCATGCCGGCCATCAGACCCGCACGATAGGCATCGCCACAACCTGTCGGATCCACGACTTCACGCGGCTTGGCAACCGGGATGTCATGCACTTGCCCAGCCGCATAGATTCGTGATCCGTCGCCACCCAGCGTGACGACCAGCGCCTGCACCTGTTTTGCCAACTGCTCAAGCGTCTGACCAGTACGTTCCTGCAGAAGTTTCGCTTCATAGTCATTGCAGGTCAGATACTCGGCCTGCCGAATGAATTCGAGCAACTCATCGCCATTGAACATCGGCAAGCCTTGACCAGGATCGAAGATGAACGGAATGCCGGCTTCGTTGAACTGGCAGGCGTGGTCAATCATGCCCTGACGACCATCCGGAGACAGGATGCCAAGTTGAATACCCGACGCGCTGTTGACATTGTTTTGATGCGAGGCATTCATCGCGCCGGGATGGAATGCGGTGATCTGGTTATCCGCCAGATCGGTGGTGATGAATGCCTGGGCGGTAAAAGTATTGGCAACAGATTGAATATGGCTGGCGTCGAGGCCCAGGCTTTTCAGCCGTTCCGCATAGGGCGCGAAGTCATCGCCCACTGTGGCCATGATCACCGGATCGCCGCCCAGCAGCTTCATGTTGTAGGCAATATTGCCGGCGCACCCCCCGTATTCACGGCGCATGTCGGGCACCAGAAAGGCGACATTCAGAATATGAATCTGCTCGGGCAGGATGTGATTCTTGAAATGGTCGTGGAACACCATGATGGTGTCGAAAGCCATGGAACCGCAGATCAATGTACGCATTGAAGGATCTTTAGAGATTGCGATGGGAGGAAACGCCAGGCATGCAGGCGACTGTCAGACACATTGATTCGTTGATTTATTGCTGCCAGATCAAGGATTTACTGACCCAGCCCCGATTCTGCACTTCATCTTCAACTTCAATCCAGGCGTCTTTCTCTGAAATGATCTTGAACGAATAGTATTTGTCCACTTGGCCCAGCGTGGTTCTCGCATGGCTGGTACCGGGACCGGAACGCACATTCAATTTATCCACCTTAGCCACCGCACATTTGAAGCTTGTCGTCAAAAGCCTGCTTAAAACCCAATGTGTGTCGCCATCGACATCTTCCACCTGATACCAATCACCATTCTGGCCAATCGGCTTCAATGGCATGTATTTAAAGACTTCCCAGCTTTTTTCATGCTGCGTGCCAGGGCTCTTGCGCAGATTGGCTTCCGGTACTTTTACGCAAGCTGCTGTTGCCGAACCGGCGAGGAGAAAAGTCAGAATGGCGAGGGTCGGTACAGTATTTTTCATGGCGGAATTCAACTCAAGTTTGAATAAATCGGAAGAGACGAGACTGCTTGCTTTTGTTCAACGCTGCGATTTCGATCACTGGTGTAGTGTGAATTTGGTTGAAAGCAATTTTCGGTGATTTTAACGTACCGACAAGTCAAGTGCCCAAGACATGTCAAAACAGGCTGGCAGGCACCAAAAAACAAGCCCGCTCATGGCGGGCTTGTTTGGATCAGGAGATTGATTCGATCACGATTTGACCTTGTCGATCATCAGCTTGAGGCCCTTGGAGCCGACTTTGACTTTCATCAGCGTACCTTCCAGATCGCCCGCAGCCCCCATCGGATCACCCGACTTGGAAATTCGTGCTGTCAGCGTGACCTCCTTGAAATTGGACAGCTTGTTGTCCGGATTCATCGCCATGGCGTCGGAGAGTTCGAATTCGAGCGGGAACGAGCCCGCAGTGGAGCGAAGCGCGGCCACCGGCGCGCCGCCATTGCCAGCGCGTGCAAACAGGAATACGACATCCGTAGCGGAAACCTTGGCTTTCAAGGCAGGTGCGATATCCAACACGCCATGCAGCGTAGCGCCCGGGCTGGTCACCTTGTCAGCCGGCTGATCGGCCAGATTGTCGAGACCGGTGGTGGCGCCACGCGCCAGACGATTGGCTTCCTTCTGGGCTTCCAGAATGTCCTGTGCATAAGGCGATTCCGGCGGCAGCAGCTTGTACAGATGCTTCATGTAATACGCCGCCTGGGCAAAATTCTTTTCCTGAAAGTTGTAGATGCCGGCCAGCTCCAAGCCCTTCAGATCATTCGGGTCTTTTTCCAGCGCTTGCAGGATCAACTCGATTGGCTTGCCTTTCAGCACGCGATCATTGCTGATCGCCAGCGCTTCGGCATAACCGGTCATGATGGCCGGTGCATCCGGCTGCAGCTTGATCGCCTTTTCATAGGCTTGCAGCGCCTCCGGCCAATGGCCGACGGCGGCATACGTCTTGCCGAGAATGACCCAGGCTTCGACGTTGTTCGGATCCGCCTTGGTTTTCTCCTCAACCTTCTGGATCATTTTCATGATGTCGTGTTCACCCTGCGCACCTTGAGCAATCGGCGGATTCGCCTGCGCTTCAGCGATGGCGATCAACGACATCGGGTTGCCCAGCACGAAATACAGGCCGAAAGCGGCTATCGGCAGTACACCTGCGAGCGTAAAGCCAAGGCGACGGCTGGCAACGGGTGCCATCGTCAGGTCGGCCTTGCTGAGCGCGTCCTCGGCGAGGCGGGTTTCAAGTTCCAACTTGCTGACTTGATACTGTTCCTCCGACAGCAGGCTGTTGGCGCGGTCGGCCTCCATTTCCTTCATCTGATCGCGGTAGACGGCAATGTTGATATCACGCCGCGCGGCTTTCGCGGCAACCTCTTTCCTGCGCAACAACGGCGGCAGGACAAAAGCCAGGGCGATGGCGACGCATGCCACGGCAGCGCCCCAGAACAGGGTGACGGACCAGAAAGGATTCATTTGTTGTCTTCCAGTAAGTGAGCGGCGGCGGCAAGTTGCTTTTCGTCAACCGGCGTTTCTTTGAGTTTGCTGCGCTTGTTCAGTGTGAAGTACCAGATGCCTGCCCCCAGAACGAGGAACAGCGCGGGGCCTAACCAGAGCAGCAAGGTCAGTGGTTTGAATGGCGGCCGGTAAAGCACGAAGTCACCATAGCGAGTGGTGAGGTAGTTGATGACTTCCTTGTCGTCCTTGCCGGCCTTCATCTGGACGCGAATTTCCTCGCGCAGATCTTCCGCCAGTTCGGCATGGGAACCGGCCAGCGATTCGTTCTGGCAGACCAGGCAGCGCAGTTCTTCCGACAACTTGATCATGCGTTGTTCGATCGCAGGGTCTTCGCCGACCGGCAACGCTTCACCGGCAAAAACCGGCGTCGTCAGGGCAAGCAATAGGGAGAACAGCAGGGATTTCATGCGCCCAACTCCTTCAGTTTCGGCAGGATGACTTCCTGCATGCTTTTGTCGGTGATCACGCCTGGCTGCTTGTAGCGAATGACGCCTTCCTTGTCGATGATGAAGGTTTCAGGGACGCCGTAGACGCCGTAATCAATGCCGATCTTGCCTTCGTTGTCCAGGATAGAGAGTGCGTAGGGATTGCCGAGTTGCTGGAGTCTGTCCGTAACCCGTTGGCAGACGAGGGCACTCTCCTCATTTGACGCCAGTTCCTTGACCTTCCGCTTGTCAATGTTGGAGTCACCTCGGAGTTCCTTGTAGACAAGGCCGACTATTGGCGCAGAGGTCTTCTGTGAGAGCTCCAGCAGAATCTCGTGTTCGGATTCGCAGGACGGACACCAGGTCGACCAAACGTTGAGTAGCCATACCTTGCCCTTCATGTCTGCAGCAGAAAAAAGCTTCGACGGCTGACAGACCTCAGTGGTAGTGAAGGCCGGCGCGGCCTTGCCAATGAACGGTGACGGCACTTCGCGCGGATTGAGGAACAGTCCCTTGGCGAAGAAGCCGACGAGAACGAGGAAGACAACGAGAGGTAGCCAGCGCTTCATGTTCAAGCCCCCTGCGTTGCCGCGCCTGTCGGCGCTGTTGCTTTCACCGCGATGCGATAGCGCCGATCCGACGCGGCCAGGAAACCGCCGATCACCATCATCAAAGCGCCTATCCAGAGCCAGTTGATGAACGGCTTGTGGAACACGCGCACCGCCCAGGTCTGCGCGGCTTCATCCAGCGGCTCGCCAAGCGCAACGTAGATATCGTCGAACATGGCGATCTGAATCGAGGCTTCCGTCATCGGCATGCCGGAAGCGTTATAGATGCGTTTTTCCGGATGCAACTCATACAACACCTTGCCGTTCTTGCTGACATCCACGCTGCCTCTGGCGGCGCGGTAATTCGGCCCCTGATGTTCCGTGGTGCCGCGGAAGGTGAAGGTGTAGCCGGCCAGTTCGGTATGGTCACCAATGTTCATCCGTACATCACGCTCTACCTGATAGTTGGCGACCACGGTAATGCCGGCGACGCCCACTGCCATGCCGAGGTGAGCCAGTTGCATGCCCCAGAAAGAACGGGTCAGCGAGGACAGACGGGCGCCATTCTTCAGGCGCTCGCGGAAACCGATCAACACCGTCAACAGAATCCACATCGCCATCGCAAAACCGAACACCGCCCAAGGCTTGAAGCCATCCAGCGTCAACGGCAACAGGATGCCGGTGGCCACTGAAATCGCCAGTGCCCATTTCAGGCGCGACAGCATATCGGGCAGACTGGCTTCCTTCCAGCGCGCCAGCGGGCCAACCCCCATCAGGAACAGTGCCGGCGCCATCAGCGGCACGAAGACGGCATTGAAGTAAGGCGGGCCGACGGAAATCTTGCCCATGCCGAGCGCGTCGATCAGCAACGGATACAAGGTACCCAGCAGCACTGCGCCGAGCGCTGCAAGCAGGACGACGTTATTGCCCAGCAACAGCGCTTCGCGGGAAAACCATGTGAAGCCGCCGCCACTCAGCATCTTCGGGGCCCGCCAGGCGTACAGCACCAGCGAACCACCAATCACCAGCACCAGGAAACCGAGAATGAATGCGCCGCGCGCCGGGTCGGTGGCGAACGCATGCACCGACGACAGCACGCCGGAACGCACCAGGAAGGTACCCAGCAGCGACAAAGAGAACGCAACCAACGCCAGCAGCACAGTCCAGGCTTTGAAAGCACCGCGCTTTTCGGTGACGGCCAGCGAGTGGATCAACGCCGTGCCGGCGATCCAGGGCATGAACGAGGCGTT
This sequence comes from Tepidiphilus sp. J10, assembly GCA_945897865.1. GTDB lineage: Bacteria > Pseudomonadota > Gammaproteobacteria > Burkholderiales > Thiobacillaceae > PFJX01. The sequence goes on along the minus strand of CAMDHJ010000100.1, from coordinate 2,632 downwards.
TTCGGTCGGATCCCAGAACCACCAACCACCCCAGCCCAGTTCACGGTATGCCCACCAGCTGCCCAGCGCGATGCCGAGGGTCAGGAACGCCCAGGCCACCGTGGTCCATGGTCGCGACCAGCGCGCCCAGGCGGCGTCGAGACGCCCTGAAAGCAGCGCCGCGATGGCGAAAGCGAAGGCCACCGCGAAACCGACATAACCCATATACAACATGGGCGGATGGATGATCATGCCCCAGTCCTGCAACAGCGGATTCATGTCGCGGCCATCGGCGGCGGCGGGCAGCAGGCGATCGAACGGGTTGGATGTGGTCAGCAGGAAAGCGAGAAAGCCGACCGAAATCAGGCCCATCACGCCGAGCACGCGCGCCACCATGTCATCCGGCAGATGCCGCGAGAACACCGAAACGGCGGTGGTCCAGAAGCCGAGAATCAGCACCCAGAGCAACAAGGAGCCTTCATGCGAGCCCCAGGTCGCGGTGAGACGATAAATCTCGGGGAGTTGCGAAAACGAATTGCTCGCCACGTTTTCGACCGAAAAGTCATTGACCATGAAGGAATAGGCAAGACAGCCGAAGGCCAGCAGGGAGAACACGAATTGCCCCTGCGCTGCCGGCCGCGCCACCGACATCAGCGTGAGATTGCCACGCTGCGCGCCGATCAGCGGCAGGATGGCCTGGGTGAGCGCCAACAGCAGCGCAACGATCAGGGCGAAATGGCCTAGTTCTGGAATCAATGTAGTCTCCTTGGGGATGCCGGAATCATGCGGCAAGGGCGTCGATGAATGACGCCCTTATGTTATTGAACGAGCGTCTGTTGGGCCTTGGCGGCTTGTTCCAGGGCTTGCGCCGCTTCTGGCGGCATGTAGTTTTCATCGTGTTTGGCCAGCACCTGGGTCGAGTTGAACAAACCATCGGCCCCAATCTTGCCTTCCGCGACAACGCCTTTGCCTTCCTTGAACAAGTCAGGAAGGATGCCCTTGTAAACAACCGGCATCGATTTTGAAGTATCGGTTACGACGAAACGCACAGTGAGCCCATCCGGGTCGCGTTTAACGCTGCCTTCTTCCACCAGACCGCCGATACGGAAAGCCCGATCCGACGGCGCCTTGCCTGCCGCCACTTCAGTCGGCGAATAGAAAAACACCAGATTGCTCTGAAAGGCGTTCAGGATCAGCGCGGCTGCGATGCCCAGGCCGGTCAGGCCAAGAAGAATGACCAGGAGTTTCTTGTGACGTGATTTCATTGCTCTTCCCACTGCTGCATGCGCTTCAAGCGGCGGCGAGTATCCGTGCCGGCGCGTTTCAAAAGTATGACTTCAATCAAGATTGCTGCCAGTGTGACGGCATAAGAGCCCCAGACATACAGCCCGTATCCCGCCATGTGCCAGAACTCTGACCAGCTAGCCCATTCCATTATTCGGTCTCCAGAATCGCTTTTGCCCAATCGGTATGGCGTTCCCGCTCCAGGATGATCCTGCGTACCCGTATCAACGCCACCGCGATGGTGTACATCCAGGCAGCAAGTGCCATTACCAGCATACCTTGCAACATGATCGCCGCCATGCTGGGCGCTTTGGTCAGGTTGATGGACGATCCCTGATGCAATGTGTTCCACCATTTCACAGAAAAATAAATGATCGGCACATTGATTGCGCCGATCAGCGTCAACAGCGAACCGGCGCGATCACCGCGTTTGACATCGTCGATCGCCGCCCACAAGGCAATGATGCCGACATAAAGGAAGAGCAGGATCAGTTCGGAGGTCAGCCGCGCATCCCACACCCACCAGGCACCCCACATCGGCTTGCCCCAGAAGGCGCCAGTCCATAGCGCGATGAAGGTAAACATCGCCCCGGTCGGCGCCAACGCGCGTGCCATCATGAATGAAAGACGGGTATTGAAGGCGAGGCCGATCGCGCCCCAGAACGCCATCACCAGATAGATGAACATCGACATCCAGGCCGCCGGCACATGAATGAAGATGATGCGATACGCCTCGCTTTGCTGAAAATCGGTCGGTGCCAGGAAAAAGCTGATGTACAGCCCCCAAATGGTGAGCAGACCGGCGCTCCAGGCAAACCAGGGAATCAGCTTGCCGGCGAGATGATAAAAATTGGCGGGAGAGGCGTAGGTATAGAGATTCATTCGTCAGTGTTCAACGCTTGGTCAACGTTCATTCGAGAGACACACGGAGTGCCGCAGCGGCAATCCAGGGAGAGATCATAAGCGACAGCATCATGAACGCGCCCAGCAGTGACAAGTGTGCCTCGGCTCCAGTTCCCATCATGACGCCATCTACCGCGCCGGCACCAAAAATAAGGGCCGGCACATACAACGGCAAGATCAACAAAGTCAGCAACACGCCGCCGCCGCGCAGGCCGAGTGTCAACGCGGCGCCAACGCTGCCGAGCAAGGAAAGGATCGGCGTACCGAGCAACAAAGACAGTTCCAGCACAAGTATCGCGTCCCAGCTTAAATTGAACTGAATGCCCAGCACCGGCGCGATCAGCAGCACCGGAATACCGTAGATCAACCAATGCGCAATCGATTTGCCCAGCACCAGCAATACCGTCGGCTCGGGGGATAGCACCATATGTTCGAGGCTGCCATCGTGATGATCGTCGGCGAACAG
>CAMDHJ010000099.1 GCA_945897865.1 Tepidiphilus sp. J10 | reverse complement strand
CAGGCTCAGTCCCTGCTTTCTCAAAACTTTGATTTCCACATACACCTCGTCACTGATCATCAAGGCTCCGAAAAAGCCCTGATCGTCCTCGTTCGGTGTATCAGTTTTCAATCGGCATGCTGTATCAAATTACATCCGGCAGTGACAAGTTGTATCGGCTTGCTGTGGAGGGCATTCGTCGGATTCGTGGGCTGGACGAACCCGACACCAACAACGGCGTCAAGGTGTCGATCAACATCAGCATGGACGTACCAGAACAGCAGCAGCATTACGCCCGCCGCGAGCTGATCGACATCACTAATGGCCCGGAATGCGGTGACGGCGACATGGCCACGCAATTGGCGCGACGTTATTGATGCGCTCACCTGATTTTGAAAAGGAACCCAACATGAATCGACTTGAATCCCGTCTGCATCACCTGGAAGCCCGCGTCAGCAAGCAAGTGTCGCTGGATGATGTGATGGTGCACATGACTGCCGGCGATTACGAGGAATGGGCGGAAAACCTGCCGGTTGTGGCTTTCCATGACCTCGATACCTTCTTGAATGGAATCCGGGAGGCGGATGATGAGCGCACCTGAAAATACAGGTACCAAAACAGGCAGCAAGTGGAAGCCGGGACAGTCTGGTAATCCGCGCGGGAAGCCCAAAGGCACTCGGCACAAGGCGACTCAGCTTGCAATCGGCATGATGAACGACGAGGCCGAGCGGATTGTTCGCAAGGTCATCGACGGCGCTTTGGAAGGGGATGCAGTTTGCCTGCGTTTGTGCCTGGAACGCCTGGCACCGCCCGCCAAGGAACGCCCGCTATCGCTGGCCTTGCCCGCCACCGCCACCGCTGAAGGCATCAGCGCCGCGCAACAAGCCATCGTGCAGGCCGTCGCTTCTGGCGAGCTGCTACCCGGAGAAGCCGCCACTCTGGCTGGCATCTTGGAAACCCGCCGCAAGGCTTTGGAAACTCAGGAACTGGAACAGCGTATTGCCGCACTGGAGGAACGCAATGCGAAAACTTGAACAACGCATCGAGCGAATCGAGGCATCGGCGGCGCAGAGCGCGCAAGAGGTTTTTCGGATTGTCTGTACTGGCGCAACGCCATCGGCAAGCGAGCAGGCCTTGATAAACGAGGCCAAGTCACGCGGCGCTTTCGTAATCTGTCGCGTCATTGTCGACCACAAGCCGGAGGTCAGGCTATGAGCGTTATTTCAAAACGAATCGACACGGACGCAACCGCGATCGAGGATGACTTGCGGAAAAGGGAGGAAACGCCATGTTGAGCATTGAGAAACGAATATGCCGTCTTGAGGGCGAGCGCGCGCAAGAGAATGGCCGCACTGAGGTAACTCGAATTGAGTTGGTCCCGATGAGGCGACCAGGTGAATCGGTTGGCGCCGTACAGCAGATTCCGGTTGTGGTCTACGAGTTGAACCACCAACCCAAATCGACCTTGGGAGCCAGGGACATGACCAGGCTGGTAAAGCTCGAATTACAGGATGGCGGGAAGCAATCATGAGCAGCGCCACTACTAAAAGGCTGGAACGGCTGGAACAGAAATCCGGCACCACGGTTGAGGCGGAAATCGAGAAGATGCCCTACGACATGAAGTTGGCAATTCTGGCGCGGGTGCGCGAGGAAATCGCAGCCCGGAAGGCGACGGGCTTTGATGTTGAGCAGCCTAGTGGCGGTGTCAATGATGCTCGGATGATTGGTTTGATTCGATATTTCCGTGATGACTATCTGCGCGGTTATGGGCGGCATGACTAGGGCCGGGATGGATTCAGCTGTTTCGTAATATTGGAAGTCGGCGCTGATGGCATGGCGGTTACGCCCACTGGAGATGACTAGGGGGCGAAGGCCCATGAGGCGTTGCGATAATTAAGGAGAGGAGGTGTTTGAGTGCTAGTACCCAAGCAAGAGTTCGGTCCCATTTCCTCTCGATGGATCGATTCGCTTTAATTGCTGAATGGCTTCAATTGCTTTTGCGCGCTGGTTTGATTTGTGGTAGGCAATAGCGATGTAGGACCATGCATGTTCATTCTCTGGATCAATACGCAGGGCCTCTCGAAAGGCTTCGATGGCTTTCACTTGTTCGTCGGAGAGGCTGTAGGCGTAACCAAGTTGGAGCCAGGCAATAATTTCTCCCGGTTGTGCCTGCGCCCAATCCCGCGAGTGTTTGATCAGTTCCGGCCAATCCATCCCTTCATATGGCACTTTCGTTATCTCCACCCACTCGTCACGTGTCCGAAGTTTCAGCATGGCGACCCGCTGCGGCAGAGCCTGCACCCATTCCACCGGCACGGCGAAATTGAGTTGCTGGCCTTCGCTGAGGTAGAAGGTCGGCAGGCCAATCAGCTTTCCGGCGTCATCGAACAGCCCGCCTCCACTCGATCCTGGCGAAATGGGCGCGCTGATTTGCAGGTAACGCCCGCCGTCCAGTTCGCGCAGGCTGGAAAGTATGCCTTCCGACAAGGTGCGTTCCAGGCCCTGGGGCGCGCCGATGGCGAATACCTTCTGGCCTACCTTGAGCCGCTTGGTGCTGCCGAGGGGAGCCACGCGCGCGTTCAAGCCTTTGACCGTGAGGCTGCATACATCGCGCGTCCAGTCGGCATGCTTGAGTCGCGCGGTGTACTGGCGCTCGTCATGCTTGACGGTGTAGCTGTGGGCGTCCTCGATGACGTGGCAGTTGGTGACGATTTCTTCCTTGCCGATGACTACGCCGCTGCCCATGCCTTGCTTTTTCCCCTTGGCGTTGTTGGCCTGCACCACGACGATGCTTTGGGCGGCGTGCTCAAACACTCCGGTGGCGGTATTGGCCCAGGCCGTTGTAGTTGAGAACGCAACCAGCAAGGAAATGGCAAGGACGGGGATGATGGCGGGTTGCATTCGGGGTCTCGACTTGCTCGAATCTACAACTTGAATGCGAGCATCGGCTTCAATAAGTCGCAGTTCGGTACGCTCTTTGAGATAGTCGCGAAGCAACTGAATGACGGTATCCACGGTTCCTTTCCTGTCTGGCTTTCGCTGAAGCCGCCAAGTAATCACGCCACAGATGAGGATGCCCAGCCATTGCGTCAGCAACAATGGCACATTGACAAACCCGAATGCTGTGCGGAGCTTAGGGGCGCCAAACAGAAAACCGTATGCGCTGCCGATGCGGCCGCCACTTTCATACTCGAATAGAAACGGCGGGAACAATAACGTGATGATGATGGCCGCCATCACAACTATCAGGGTGATACGTTGAGAACTGTTCATTCGAATTCCCCCTGAAATCTCTCATCAATGTTGTCCTGCTTGGCATCCGGGCAAAGCATCGAACTTGTTCGATATTCCTTGTGCGTATAGATGAAGCACTTGGTATCGCCGAAATCGTCGTCATCCGCACTGGGGATGATGACAAGCTTGATGGTTTCGCCAGGTGAAATCTCTTTCTCTTTGGCAATGTAAGCCCAGTCGTTGAAGCGCTGTTTGGCATGCTGTGTTTCCGTAGCAAGCTGCGCCTTCTCAACGGACTCACGGGCTTGGCGCTTCGTGGGCTTGTTGATCCATTCTTGCCATGCCCACATCGCTGCAAGGCAGATGACGATGATGATGCCGATCCATTTGCCAGCTTTTTCCATCACTCCTGAACCTCTGTGTTCTTCTTAGGCTCGTCCAGAATTCTCTTGCCAGAAGGTGGACGAGGAATCAGTTTGCCGTTGACGGATTGCGGGGGCGCCACGAATTCAGGCTGCGTTGGCTTCGATGGCGTGTGATTGAGTAAAGCCATGCCGCCGACGCGCTGCGAATCCGACAAGACCGAGGCCGGCCAGCATTAAAGCGTAGGTCTGGGGTTCGGGGACAGGCGTTAGCAGGAATCCACGTGTTTCACCTTCCAAGGTCCAGCCCCATCCAACAATCTGGCCATTGTCGTTGATGTCCCTCGCCTCAAAAAGTGTCCAGCCTGATGTTGGGTCGACAAGGCTGTTCAGGTCATGCAATTCCCCGTCGCTATACAGGAAAGCACGACTCTTACCAGAAGAAAAATACCCTACCACCTGGCCAGCATTGTTGATGCCATACGCTCGGCTCCATGGGTAGGCCGTACTTCCCATGTCATTCATGACCCCTTCGCTATACAGGAAGGCGTGGTGCCAATTCCAGTCATTGCCGATGTTCGCCACACCGACAATTTGACCTGAGTCATTGATGTCGTAGGCGGTACTGAAGGTATTGCTTTGCCCGCCAAGGATAGACATGGCGTTACCCTCGTATATGAAGGCGTGAGTGTCGCCTGTGGATGTGCTGCTGCTACCAACGATTTGACCTAAGTTGTTGACGGCATGGGCGCCACTGAATGTTCCTTTCTTGCCACCCAAGGCGCCAAGGTCATGCATCGCGCCATCCTGATACTGGAAGGCATGCACCCAGTTATAGTCATTCCATGCACCACCAACGACCTGCCCAGACTCGTTAATATCAGATGCGGCACTGTAAGCTCCACCCAAGGTGCCAAGGTCGGTCATCTGGCCATTGCGGTACAGAAAGGCATGGCCCTCTTGGCTTGTTTCCGTCATCGACCATCCAACGACCTGACCAGCATCGTTGATGCCATAGGCATGGCTTACATTGCCACCCATGGTGCCCAAGTCTGTCATGACCCCATTGGTATAGAGAAAGGCATGGTTTACACCGTCGTCGGTTCGCGCTCTCCCAACCACTTGGCCTAGGTTATTGACAGCGTATGCCTCACTGAAATCACCGCCCAGAGTGCCTAGGTCAGTGATGGTGTAACGTGCCGCCTGGGCAGGTGAGATGGACAGACACACAAGCAGCGTGGCAGATATTGCTGTTGCCAACATGCGAACGTTCGAAACCTTGTAGCTCATGAAATCCCCTTGGTGAATGTATAAGGACGTTGAGTCACATTCATACCATAGTATTTTTACTTAAGCCTACGTTGCGCGAGCTGGTTGATGATTGCCGACAAGAGGACGCTGTCGAATAGGCCAAGGCGGCCAGCTTGGTTACGCTGTAACTGTTCTTGCTCTATCATTTGGTTACAGTGTAACCAAAGAAGGGGCGCAAAATGGCAATGACCAACGCGGAAAAACAAGCCAACTACCGACAACGGAAAATCAAAGAAGGTGATGGAGAGAGGCTTCAAGCCGTTATCAGCCTGCACGCCAAGTTAGCCATTGAACGCTTGGCGCGGCATTACGGCATTACTCAGGCCGCGCTGATTGAACGCCTGGCGATGGATGAGCAAAAGCGCGTAACCGACACCCTGGAAGGCGATGCTTATCGGGTTTACCTTGGCGAGCCGTTTACAGCGTAACCGATGGGCAGCGAAAAAAGGGATGCGAACATGCCCCGGCATTTTCAAAAACGCTTACATATCGCTTGCATGGTCGAAAAAACGAAACGCCGGAATGAAAAAGGCCACTTGGGGTAAGTGGCCTAAGTCTTTGATTCCTGGCGGAGAGAAAGGGATTCGAACCCTTGGTACGGTAAAACCGTACGCCGGATTTCGAATCCGGTGCTTTCGACCACTCAGCCATCTCTCCACTTCAATTGCGGTTTATTTTCAGCGCTTGGCTGACCCGCATTTCCTGTAAAGACTGGTCATATCCAGGAAAGGGCGGCATTCTAACTGCATTCCCAATATGCCGGCACTAGAAAAGATGATTCGGTTGATGCGGATTTTGCGTTCCTGCGGGGCTTTCGCCGGGCTTGTGGGGGTGTTTTTGTTGGCGGGCTGCGCACCGTCGCCGTTGCCGCCGCCGGAACAATCCGGGGAGTTGGTGGTGGCGACGCGGAATAGTCCGACCACCTATTTTCTCGATGTCGAAGGCAAACCTTCTGGTTTTGAATTTGATCTGGCGAGTCGCTTCGCCGCTGAGCAGGGCTGGAAAGTCCGTTTTGTGGTGGCGGATACGCTGGATGAATTGCTGGAGGTCGTTGCCAACGGGCAAGCCCATATCGCGGCGGCGGGTCTTACCGCGAGCGAGTCACGCCGGCGGACGCTGCAATTTGGTCCGACCTATGGGCAGGTCAAGGAATGGCTGGTGTGCGGACCGAACGTCAAGTTGCCGCGTGATGTGGAAAGTCTGGTCGGGTTGCGTGTCGAAGTGGTGGCTGGTAGCAGTCATGCCGAGCATCTCAAGCTTTATCAGCGAAGGGTTCCCTCCTTGCAATGGGTGGCGCTGGATTTGGCGAGTTCGGAGGAGTTGCTGGAGCGGGTGGAAATCGGTCTGGCGGACTGCACGGTGAGCGATTCCGATAGCCTGGATGTGGCGCGCAACTTCCATCCTCAGCTGCGCCAGGCGTTTGTTTTGTCGAGTGCGCAACCGCAAGCCTGGCTGGTTGGGAACGATATGCCGACGCGGTTTTCCCGCCAGTTGGCGGCGTTTTTCAAAGAGTTGGAGAAGGATCGTGCTTTGGTGACGCTGCGCGAGCGTTACTTCGGCCATGTGACGCGCCTGAAGGAGGCGGATGTGCGCGGCATTCTGGAAAAACGCGGCACGCTGCTGCATGAGTTCAGGCCGCATCTGCAGGCGGCGCAGGTTGAAACCGGTCTCGATTGGCGCCTGTTGGCGGCGGTGGCGTATCAGGAGTCGCAGTGGGATGCGCATGCGGTGTCGTTTACCGGCGTACGAGGTTTGATGATGCTGACCGAGCAAACCGCCGACCATCTTGGCGTCAAGGATCGGCTTGATCCGCGCGAGAGCATCCTGGGTGGCGCGCGCTACATCATTGATTTGCGGGATAGTCTGCCGCCAGAAATTCCCGAACCGGACCGGACCTGGATGGCATTGGCGGCATACAACATCGGCAGCGGACATTTGCATGATGCGCGTCGATTGGCCCGTTCATTGGGCAAAAACCCGGATAGCTGGGCCGATATGAAGTCGGTTTTGCCGCTGCTTGCGCGGCGCGAGTATGCCGGCAAGTTGAAATATGGTTTTGCGCGGGGCGGCGAGGCGCGGGCGATGACCGAGAACGTGCGGATTTACTTCGACATTCTGGCCCGTTACGAAAAGCCGTATCGTGAGTTCCTCGCGATGGATTGATTTGCGAGCTCAGTCCGTCTCGGCTACTTCCTCGTTATTGGCGACAAACCGCGCCATGAAGGCGCCTGCGTAACCCAATGGCAGCGGGATGCGGACAAAGTGGCCGTTGCCCGGTGCGACTTCGATATCGGCGCCGTGCTTGTTGCGCATGGCGGTGATCGCTAGCGTCTGATTGCCTTTCGGGTGGATCAGTTCGATGCGGTCGCCAACCGAGAATTTGTTCTTCACCTCGATTTCGGCCATGCCGTCGATGTCGTAATTCAGCACGTCGCCGACATACAGGCTGCGATCGGATTCGGAATGGCCGCGCAGGTAGTTCTGGTATTCGCGATCTGGGTGACGTTCAAAGAAGCCGCCGGTATAGCCGCGATTGGCGAGACCATCGAGTTCGCGCAGCAGGCTAGGATCGAGTGGCCGGCCGGCGACGGCGTCGTCGATCGCCTGGCGATAGGCTTGTGCGGTGCGCGCGACGTAATAGGGCGATTTGGTGCGGCCTTCGATCTTCAATGAATCGACGCCAATTTCGGTCAATCGTTGCACATGTTCGATGGCGCGCAGGTCTTTCGAATTGAGGATGTAGGTGCCGTGTTCGTCTTCTTCGATCGGCATGTAGCTGCCGGCGCGTTTTTCCGGTTCTTCAAGCAGAAATACATCGCCATCGGGTCCGACCTTGCCAGGCTTGGTGTTGAACTCCCAACGGCAGGAATTGGTGCAGGTGCCCTGGTTGGGGTCGCGGTGATTGAAGTAGCCGGAGAGCAGGCAGCGGCCGGAATAGGCGATGCACAACGCGCCGTGGACGAAGACTTCGAGCTCCATGTCCGGGCATTCCTGGCGAATCTCGGCAACCTGATCAAGCGAGAGTTCGCGCGACAGGATGACTCGCGATATGCCCAGCTTCTGCCAGAACTTTACGGCGGCGTAATTCACTGTGTTGGCCTGCACCGAAAGATGCACAGGTATCTCCGGCCAGGTGTTGCGGATCATGTCGATCAAGCCGGGGTCGGCCATGATCAGCGCATCCGGCTTCAGGGCGACCACTGGCGCCATGTCGGCCAGATAGGTCTTCAGCTTGGCGTTGTGCGGGAAGATGTTGCTGACCACGTAGAACTGTTTGCCTCGCTGGTGCGCGTAGTCGATGCCGATGCCGAGTGCGATTTCATCGCGAAAGCTGTTGTTGCGGGCACGCAGACTGTAGCGTGGCTGGCCGGCATAAACGGCGTCGGCGCCGAAGGCGAGGGCGGTCTCCAGCATGGTTTGCGAGCCTGCCGGGGCGAGCAGCTCGGGGCGCTTGATGGACATGTTCAGCGGGGTTTGTGGAAGATGTTGCCGACGTGCAAGGGGTACTCGCCGCTGCGGCGATCTTCGTAATACAACTTCAAGGTCCGTTCGATGGTGCGGAAGGCCAGTTTGTCCCAGGGGATTTCGGCTTCGGTGAACAAGCCGGCTTCCAGGCTTTCTTCGCCTGGCGCGAAATCCAGATGCAGCAGTTTGGCTCGGAATACCAGATAGACCTGATTGATGTCCGGCAGGCTGATCATGCTGTAAAGGTTTAATACATCGACGCGAGCGCCGGCTTCTTCCAGTGTTTCCCGGGCGGCGCCCTCGGCAGTAGTTTCGCCGTTTTCCATGAAGCCGGCGGGTAGGGTCCAGAGGCCGTGTTTGGGTTCGATGGCGCGGCGGCAGAGAAGTATTTTGTCTTCCCATTCCGGAATGCAGCCGACCACCATTTTGGGATTGTGATAGTGGATGGTGCCGCAACCTGGGCAGACATGGCGCGGGCGGTTATCGCCAGCGGGAACTTCGATGCGGACCGGGGTGCCGCAGTGGGAGCAATAATTCATGGGTGATGCGCTCGTCGTAATTGACGTGGTGAAGAACCTGGGCGAAGTTTGCAGCAACTGGATGACGAGGCAAAGCATGGCAGATGACAAATGGTTGGCCGACTTGAGCGAAGCGCTTCGTCGGTCGCGCAATCCGGCGCAGGTGCGCGACATCATCGAGCGGATCGAAGACCAATATGATGCGTTTTCGGGGCCGGGCGAAGAGTGGGTCGAGCAGTTGCTCCAGTCGGCCCGCCGGCGTCTGGCTCAGATGTTGGCCGAACTCGGCGCCTGATCTGACCATGTACCCAAGCTATTACGCGCTGCGTCGCGTCAATCCGTATCGCGGCGTGGTGCATTACGTCGATATCGGCGATGCCAGCGCGCATACCTTCGATGGCATCACCTGGCATTTGCGTGCTGACGATGGCTACGGCTGGGTGCGGCCGGTGGGGGTTTGGGAAGAGGGCGTCGGACTGAAACTGGGGCAACCGACCGGCCTGGACGACATCCTCGCGGCGCTGGAAACTCGCCCGGCACTGCCGTTTCCAATTTTCGATACCTTCGAACTCTGGCTGCTGGATCGGGAAACCGGTTTGCCGCTGGCGTTGTTGGCAACCCGGCGCGGCGGCATCGAAGGTGCCGAAAAAACGGACAGCGAGTGGCATCCGTTTGCGCTGAGTTACACCGGCTTTCATTCGCCGATTCTGGCCCGGCGCGACGCACTGATTCACAACGCCAGCGATGCGCACCGCGATTTTCTCGCCAGCATGGTGAATCAGGTGGCTCGGCCGCATCCGATGACGCAATGGTTTCAGCGAGGCCAGGATGGCCTCGGCCAAGGCATGGCAGGCCTGCGCTTGCCCTATGAATGGCGTGTGCGAAAAGTCGCGGCGGCGGATTTTCCGGAGATGCTTGTGCGCAGTGAGTGGAATAGCCGACTGGAACAGTCGGTTATTAGCGATTATCATCGCTGGCTGGCGCCGCTGCTGCTGCTCTGGCCACGTTTGAGCAATGCCACGCGCACCCGACTGGAGCTGGAAGCCTGCGAAAAACCACAATGGTTGGCGCGCGTACATCGCCTGTTGCCGACCATGGTGAACCCGGCGCAAATCCAGGCTGGGCTGGTGGCAGCGCGGATTGAAATGGCGCAAGTCGGCAGCATTCAAGATGACTTTACGAAACTCGGTTAATAGCTTTTAAGGCATAAAACAAATCATGCGCCCCTCTCATATAGAAACCATCCTCGACCGCGAATTCACCAGTTGCAACGCCGGCCAGCACACGCCGGTGATGTTGTGGGGGCCGCCCGGCGTCGGCAAGTCTCAGATCATTGCCGGTATTGCCCGCATGCATGGCGTGCCGTTGATTGACCTGCGCCTTTCGCAAATGGAACCCACCGACTTGCGCGGCATTCCGTTTCGCAACAATGACAACGTTGAATGGTCGATTCCGTCGATGTTGCCCGACGCACATCGGCATGGCCCGGCCGGCATCCTGTTTCTGGATGAGATCAACGCAGCGCCACCGACGGTTTCTGCCGCCGCCTATCAGCTGATTCTTGATCGCCGCCTGGGTGAATACGTCATACCCGATGGCTGGGCGATCTTCGCCGCCGGCAATCGTCAGGGCGATCGTGGTGTCACCTACGCCATGCCGGCGCCGCTGGCGAATCGCTTCACGCATTACGAGGTCGAGGCCAATCTGGATGACTGGATCAACTGGGCGCTCAACACGGGGATTGATGCACGTATTCTTGGCTTCCTGCGCTTCCGGCCGGACCTGCTGTTTCACTACGATGCGGCACACAACCCGGTGGCGTTCCCGAGCCCGCGTTCGTGGGAATACGCGCATCGCGCGCTGCAAAAATTCGGTGAACGGCCGGATTTGCTGTCCGCGGTTCTGCAAGCCTGTGTCGGCCAGTCGTGCGGCGTTGAATTGAAAGCGTTCATCGACAATCTGGAAAACCTGCCGGATATCGATGGCATTCTGGATGGCAGCGTGATGGATGTGCCGAAGGGCATCGACCTGCAATACGGTGTCGCGGCGGCGCTGGTGCGGCGGGCGAAGGAAAGTGCCGGTGAGGGTGAAAAGGGCGTGAAGAAACTTTCCAATATCCTCAAATACGCGCGCAATTACCCGCAACGTGAGATGGGCGTCATGTTGGTGACTGATTTGCATCGTGCCGTCGGGCAACCATTGTTCAAGGTGCCGGAGTTCGTCGAGTGGGCGAACAGCGTTGCCGAACTGATGTTGTACGACTTCAAACCTTCCGCTTAATTCTGGTTGGTGGCTATCCATGCAAGACCTTCATGCGCTCGAAACAAAACTCTCTGCTGCGCGCACGCGGCTGATCCTGGAGAAGCCGTTTCTCGGCGCCCTGGTGATGCATTTGCCCTTGAAGGCAGCGGACCCGAAGTGGTGCAAGACCACCGCCACCGACGCGCGCAATTTCTATTTCAACCCGGACTACATCGGCCGCCTGACGCTGGAGCAGACCCAGTTCGTGCTGGCGCATGAGGCGATGCATTGCGCGTTGTCACATTTCAATCGACGCAACCATCGCCAGAAGCATCGCTGGGATGTCGCCTGCGATTACGCGGTCAACATGATCCTCGACGAAGAACGCATGCGCGGGCCGGACAACGCGTTGATGAATGCGGCCTACCGCGGTCTGACGGCGGAAGAAATCTATCCGGTACTGCACGAAGACCCGCCGGAAGAAACGCAGGACATGCATCTGTTCGACAACGAGCCAAGCGAAGGCGGTAGCGAGGGCGAGCAGCAGGAACAGAACGACGCCGAGCAGGGCCAGGGGCAGGGCGAGAAGTCGGAGCCGTCGCAGGGCGAAAGCGGCGGCAAGCAGGATAAACAGAAGGATCAGCAGCAGGACGACCAAGGCCAGGGGAAGGAGTCGGAGCAGACCAGCGAGGCGCAGTCCGCGAGTGAAGCCGAAACCCCACCACCACCGCCGGCCGATCCGGACCAGTTGGATGAACAATGGAAAAGCCGGCTTGCCGCTGCGGCGCAGGCTGCGCGTCAGGCCGGCAAGTTGAGCCAGTCGATGATGCGCCTGGTGGATAACCTGCTGGCGCCACAATTGCCCTGGCGAGCGCTGCTGGCGCGATACATGATGAATGCCGCACGCGATGACTACAGCTTCCAGCGCACGTCGCGCCGCGAGGGTGAGGCACTGATGCCGCGTCTATATAGCCAGAGCGTCAAAGTGATTGTTGCGTTGGATACCAGCGGCTCGGTGACCAAGGACGAGTTACAGGCGTTTCTGACTGAAATTGACGCACTCAAGGCGCAGGTGCGCGCTGAAGTCACGCTGCATGCCTGTGACGACAAGCTGGATCAGGCCGGCCCCTGGTATTACGCGATGTGGGAGGCCATCCAACTGCCCCCTGAAATCAGTGGTGGCGGCGGCACCGATTTCCGGCCGTTGTTCGACTGGATAGAACACGAACATCTGAGCCCGGATCTGCTGGTCTATTTCACCGATGCCGAAGGCCAGTTTCCGGCCCGAGAACCCTCATTTCCAGTTGCCTGGTTGGTCAAGGGCAAGGCGCCCACGCCCTTTGGGGATCGTATTCAATTGAATTGAGTCGGTTCTGACTTGAACTTTTGCCAGGCCTATTTGTAGAAACCCGGAATGACGGGGTATGTATCGATCCGGTGCTTATATAAGCATTTCCTTAAGTAAATAACTGTATTTTTACTACTTTTGACTGAGAAAGCCCGGTGACAAATACCTGCTTTTGATGCAATGTTCGATTCGCCCAATCGTCCATTTGTCATGGTGTCCACTAGGCCGAAAATATCAGGCTGAGATGTGCACCGTGATGGATTGAACGGCGTTTTTATAAGCGCTCGTTGTGATGTCATCGTATCGGTGGATCGTCGCAAGATGGTGCAACCGGAGCGGGCATAAACTGAATCGTTTTTTATATATTGGAGACAACTGCATGAACATTTTGCGCAGAAACGTACTGAAGGGTGCTGGCGCTGCCGGCGCGGTGAGCGTAGCGATGGCCGCTGGCCTGCTGAAACCGGGCATGGCCTTTGCAGCGGACTGGAACAAAGCCGTGTTTGAAAGCAAAGACCTGGGTTCGGTGATGGGTGCTGTGGGTGGCGCGGGTGCCGCTGCGGGTGACATCAGCGTGAAAGCGCCGGACATCGCCGAAAACGGCGCTGTCGTCCCGGTTGAAATCACCTCCAACATCGCCGGCACTGAATCGATCATCATCATCGGCGAAAAGAACACCCAGCCGATGCTGGCCGAGTTCAATCTGAGCAACGGCGCCCAAGGCTTCATCTCCACCCGCATCAAGATGGGTGCGACCTCCAACGTGCGCGCCTTGGTGAAAGCCGGCGGCAAGATGTACACGGCGGCGAAGGAAGTGAAAGTCACCATCGGCGGCTGCGGCGGCTGATTGGTTTACTGACTGACCGAAGCGAACCCGTTAAAGAAACTTAGGAGCAAGAAAATGGCAGAACCGATGAAAATCCGTGCATCCGCAAAAGGTGACACCGCCGAAGTGAAGTGCCTGATGAACCACCCAATGGAAACTGGCCTGCGCAAAGACGCCAAGACCGGTGCCTTGGTGCCGGCGCACCACATCACCCACGTCACCGCGACGGTGAACGGCAAGCCCGTACTGGATGCGCAGTGGGGCGGTGGTATTTCCAAGAACCCCTACCTGGCATTCAAGGTCAAGGGCGCCAAGACGGGCGACAAGGTTGTTGTCAACTGGGTTGACAACACCGGCGACAAGAACTCTGCTGAAGCCGCCATCGGCTGATCTGGATCGATTCAGCTTGCGCTGATCAAAAAGCCGGACCTGGTCCGGCTTTTTTTCGTCTGGGCTAGTTGTCTAAACCTTTATCCTGGAATCCTCAGTTGGGATTGAATATTGTGAAATTTCAAGCAGTTGCGTTACTGATGTAGGTGCGAATTCAGTCGCACACAAGCGGTTGATTTTGCGAATAAATTCGCACCTACAGTCCGGTCAACTGCGTTTTTTAGGTGTGCGCCGGTAAAGACCGGCAAGGAGTAGATGGTGAAAGTCCATTGCAATGAAGGATTAGCGACCCACATT
>CAMDHJ010000098.1 GCA_945897865.1 Tepidiphilus sp. J10 | reverse complement strand
CAAGGAGGAGCAACGCGGCCAGACGGCATGGCAGGCCCGCAATCGGACTCGTAGCGGGGTCGCCTAATTGGTGAGTGTGACCGGAGGCGCGAACGCTTGCATTCTTGCCACTTCTCGAAGGCTAAGAAGCGCTCAACAGAGGATTCAAGGATTATGGCTACAACGTCAGCGCCCCGGGCACAGCCTACGCCGGCATCATGGGCAGCGAGATGGCCTACCTGTTCTTCAACGAACTTGGCAACAAGGCTGTCTTCAACGCATCTGGCACCGGCCAATCTGGTTATGGCGTGACCAACGCCGGCCCCTTCCAGAACCATCAGTCCCACGTGTACTGGCCCGACACGGAGTACGCGCCAATTGGCGGCCTCGCGTGGAGCTTCTACACCGGCGGCGGCCGCCAGGACCGCGACGAGAAGAACAACTCAGGTTGGCCGGCAATATTCGTTTGAGTATCCATTGAAATTCGGCTCCAAAATGCATAACCTATTGAGCAGTTATAAGGAGGTTGCAGCCATGAATTTCAATATCTACCTCGACGATGAAACCGGTCAGCAGCTCAATCATGTAGCCAAGCAGGTGGGTGAGAACCGCAATGCCCTGGTTCGCCGGGCGGTGAGCGAGTGGTTGAACCGACATGGCAAACCACAATGGCCTGATGAAGTGCTCGCCTTCCGGGGTATGGCCGACATGCCCCCGTTTGAGGTCGGCAGAGACAGCATCAAGCCGCCAGTAGCCGATCCACTGGCATGAAATATCTTCTCGACACGTGTACGGTCTCTGATTTCGTCAAGGGTTACCCGAATGTCCTGGCGCGCGTCAAGGCTACGCCTCCGAACCTTATCGCTGTATCAGTGCTGACGCGCATGGAGGTTGATTACGGACTCGCGCTCAACGTCGAGCGGGCAAGAAAGTTGTCTCCCATGCTGGATGCCTTCTTTTCAACCATCGCCACCTTGCCGTTCGACGAAGCCGATGCCAAGGCGGCGGCGGCAATCCGTGCTGCATTAAAGATCATGGGGCAGCCCATTGGAGCCTATGACGTTCTGATCGCCGGTGCGGGTCTGGCACGGGGGTTGATGGTGGTTACGTCAAATGTCGATGAGTTCAAGCGAGTTGGCGGATTACAGGTCGAGGATTGGCGCTGAACTCAGCGTCCCTTGCAAGTTGAATGACGGCTGGCCGCCCGGAAGCATCTGATCAGTGTGGTTACAAATCGGCGTCTATGAAGACCTTTGATAGCCGGGTCCGATCTGATGCCCACCTTCCCCAAAGCGGCCCTTCACACAATTTTGCAGCACTACCTCAAATGGCTCTTGTGGCCGATTAGCCGGTACAGGGTAGTCGGTTCGTATGTCTGCTCGACTCAGTAAGGCGACGCTCAGAGCCTCGCCAATGGCCGCTAAGGAAAAGCGACACAAAGTTGACTGTCAGTGCCTCCGTTTGCCGATTTCAAAGTTTTTATTCTTCGACGCAGATTTCCTTGCGGCAATGCCGAGCAGCACACCGAGCACGATGAGGTCGCCATGCGAATGGTGCTTGCCGGTATCGACGACGTGGATGGTCTTGCCGCCAAGCTTGAGGGTGAGCTTCGCCGGGTGGCCGCCGCCGAGAAGAATGTCCGGCACCACCTTCATGCGCTTGCACTGGCTGCAGGTTTCGGCGCCGAACTCGATCAATGCTGGTTGGCCGGAAGACAACGCGCTGCGCCCCGCGCTGGCGGTATCGGCCTGCGCAATAGCGGCAAAGCCGATGCAGACGGGAATAAGCGAAAAGCGGAGAAATCCAGTCAACATCAGTTTGATTTCATTACCGATTCGC
Organism: Tepidiphilus sp. J10; assembly: GCA_945897865.1. Lineage (GTDB taxonomy): Bacteria > Pseudomonadota > Gammaproteobacteria > Burkholderiales > Thiobacillaceae > PFJX01. The sequence goes on along the minus strand of CAMDHJ010000098.1, from coordinate 12,474 downwards.
CCCGCCAAGTTCGTCCAGCAGAGCCACCACGTCCGCTGCCGAAGGAGCGGGTCGTGTTCTCTGGCGATCTGGTGTTCGTCGACCGCTTGCTCGGGGTGCTGCCGTTCAGCCATGCCGGCCGTACGCTGGAATCCTTCGCCACCATGGAACAGCTCGACCCTGCCCTCGTCGTGCCCGGCCATGGTGAAGTGTGCGACCTCGAAAAGGCTCGGCGCGAGACCCACGATTACCTGCAGCTACTGGTTGATCACATGCGCAGTGCCGTGGACGAGATGGTTGAACTGCAAGTCACCATCGACAGTCTTGATCAAAGCGCCTTTGCCCATCTGCGCCACTACGGGCTGATCAAGGGCGGCGATGCCATGCAGAGGTTGCCGTGCCGGCACAAGTAATCAGCGCCCTCGATTTCTGCTCCGTTCCTTCTTCCAGTCTTCCATGAAAGCCAGCAATTTTCCCTCGCGCACCTGACCGGGAACGAACATGACAATCTCGCCGGTGGGGTCATAGAGGTAGGAGGTGGGGAAGAAGTCCACTGGACCGACCTGGCGGTAAACGCTGTTGGGGTCGCGGCGGGCGCCACCGGCGACGATGGTGACCTCGAAATCGTGGCGTTTGGCGGTGTCGCGCACCGAATTTTCATCCGGGCCGTAGTCGAGGCCGACGCCGATCACCACGAAATCCTTGCGTTGGTTGAGTGAGTTGAGGGTCTGCGTTTCGGCCCAGCACAAAGGGCACCAGGGTGCCCAGAAGTTCACAAGTACCCATTGGCCCTTGTAATCGGACAGGCGCAATGTTTTACCGGTGACATCGGTGAACTGGAAGTCGATCGCCTTCCCGGCGAGGGCCGGCGGCGCAAGCAAGATGGCCAGCACGAGGAGTGTGCGTTGGAACAGATGGCGGAATGTCATTGATTACCTTTCACCCAGAAATTGAACATGGGCAGATCGAAAAGGGAAAGTACGGTGCCGACCAGCAAGCCGCTAGCGCTCTCCGCTTCCAGCGATGCGGGCTGAGGATCGGCGAGGTTGCCGGCCTGAGCGCTGACGCTGACCAAGGCCAGCAGGTAGGGTGCGCCGCGCGCACCGAAACGCCGGATGCTGCGCATGCCTGCGTTGAGGGCGATCACGGTTTTTCCTTGGCCGCGCCGATGGCGGCGAGATAAAGGGGAAACAGTTGCCGGCCCGCCGCCACTGGGTCGGCGACGATGCCCAACACGCAGGACTGAAAAGCCAACCCCTGGATGGTGGTCAGCAGCAGTTTGGCGGCAACCGGCGGCGGCAGATCGACGCGCACTTCACCTGACTCGGCGGCCTCGGCCAGCCATTGCGCCAAGCGACCTTCGCAGCTTTGCACCATGGCTTGTAAGCGCGCGTGCAAGCGGGGGTAGGGATGGTGGAAGGTATCGGAGAAGAGCAGCCGGGGCGCCGACGGGTAGGCGGCGAAGAGGGCCAGATAGGCCTCGTAGATGCGTGTCACCTCGGCCAGTGGTGACGCCCCCGGAGCGGGTTGGAACACTTCGCCCAGTTGGCCCTGGAGCCAGTCCAGCACCGCAGCCCAGATCGCTTCCTTGTTGGGGAAGTGGCGAAACACCGCGCCCTGGGTCAGTCCCATGAAATCGGCTATGGCTTGGGTGGTGATGGCTTCGACGCCACGCTCTGCCGCCAGCGCCAGCACGGTGAGCACGATCTCCTGTTGGCGGACCTCGGTGGAACGGCGGCTAGCGGGATGAGGCAGGACTTCGACGGAACGGGACATGGTGGTCTGCATGGGCAATGAGGGAAAAATAGTAATTGATTACTTACATGTGCGCTTGGCCTTTCCTGTGTTGCTTAAAATCACATCAAAGTTTCATGTCGACGGGCCAGCCGCATCCAGTTGATTCACCTGGACCCCTGCCTGGGCCGGGATGACGGTTGTTGTGGGATTTATATGCTCTTTGACCGAGCGGCAAATTCATAGAACCTAAAACAGCGGAAATCGTCGAAGCATTGAAATAAGCCAATGGCCGGCTGGCCCGATCCGGGTAAAGAGGCCAATGTAAAGATGAAGGAAGAATAGCGATGTCTCAAACCGCCCCGCAGGAAGTGCCTCAAGTTGAATATCTACCCACCATCCTGCCCAGGATTTGCAAGGTTTCGCTGTTTGCCTGCCTGAAGTGGCTGCGCCTGGGTTGGGACGATTTGCGCAGCGCCTGGATGGTTTCCCTGGCTTACGGCGTGCTGTTCGCCGGGCTGGGCTGGATGTTGGTGACCCATGCCTGGGGTGATGTGCATTGGGCGCTGACCTTCACCTCTGGCTTTGTTATCGTCGCCCCAGTGCTGGCTACCTGTTTTTACGCGCTGTCGCGTTCACGCGAGCGCGGCGAACCGCTGGTCTCGTTGACCCGACCCTTCCGCTTGCTGCGCGACAACGCCTGGTCGCTCGGGCTGTTCATCATCATGTTGGCGATGACCTTCAGCATGTGGGAGCGCGTCACCGCCATCGCCGTCGGTTTGACACTGAAAGCCGACGTCTATGGCTACGGGCATGAGGGGATGGTTTCCTTCACCGCCAGCATCCTGAACGACCCCAACCATTTGCCGGTGGTGATCGGTTTCATTGTCGTCGGCGCACTGTTTGCGCTGGCCGCATTCGCCATGACCGCTGTTTCCCTGCCGATGATCGTCGATCGCAATTCCGACCCGATCACCGCCCTGCTCACCAGCCTGACCGCCGTGTGGCGCAATCCGCTGCCGATGCTGATCTGGGCAGCCACAATCGCCGTGGCGGTCGGCATCGGTTACCTCACCGCCTTCATCGGTCTGGTCGTCATCTTCCCGCTGCTGGGACACGCCACCTGGCATGCCTATCGGGGATTGGTGGAGGCGGAGAATTCCTCTGCGACCCATATTGGTTCTGCTCAGTAGCGCGTATGAATAATTTCGCCGCTCGTTGGAAAATTCCTATTCCAAACTTAGCCTTGCGCCATAAATTTCAGGGGTGAGATTTCCGGACGCCTGTGTGGCCCATCCTGCGACTTGATCGGCAAGCTTGGTGGGGGTGTGGAAATTGACCGTGTGAAAACTGAACTTGTATCTTGGTTGGGAACCCTGGCAGCCGGATTGGCACAAAGCCAGGTCAATCAATTGACCGAGATTGTTATCAACGTAGAAAGGAAAACATGAAATCGCACCGATCACTCGTCTTGCTGTTGGCCTGGTCTTTGTCTTCACTCGTCTGGGCCGCACCTGACCTCAGCGCGCCTGAGGCTTTGGCGGCGAAGCAGGCCGGAAAAATGCATCTGATCGACATTCGCACTCCCACTGAATGGCGCGAGACCGGAACCGTGCCGGGCGCTGGACGCGTAGATTTCTATCGCGGTCCGGAGGTCTTGACGCGCTACATTCTGGATCAGGTCAAGGGCGACAAGAACGCGCCGATCGGTTTGATCTGCCGCACCGGCAACCGCACCACGCATGCCCAGAAATACCTGCAAAGCATTGGTTTCACTCAGGTTTACAACGTCAAGGAAGGCATGAAAGGCAGCGTAGCGGGGCCGGGCTGGCTGAAACGCGGCTTGCCGGTGGATGCGTGCGCTACTTGCTGATGCCAATTCATCCAGAATCCGGCGGTTGAACGCGTTGTAGGAGCGTCCGCTTGCGGCGCGAGCGTTTAGGGATCGGCCCGCAAGCGGTGTCTCCTACAACTCGGCCTGTTTCAGCACGGCGTCGGAATCGGTGATCAGCTTGTCCAGTTCCTGTTGCAGTTTTTCCTTCCGCTTCGCCTGTTTCTTTGCCTCTGCATCGGAGAGTTCGGCCTGTTCGGCTTCCTCGATGCTGGCGATTTCCTTTTCCAGGGTGGCACGGCGTTTTTCCAGTTCGCCGATGTCTTTCAGCAGGCTGGCGTCGAGTTTTTGGGCCCCTTCGCGCGCTGTCTTGTAGGCGCTGGCGAGTTTGTCGAGGGCGGCGTCGTATTTGCCGGCGTTGAATTTTTCCTTTTCCGATTTGGCCAGTTCACCGACCGAGACTGCGACTTCCTTGACCTGGCTGAAGACTTTGCTCGATTGCGCTTTTTCCTCGCTGGTGCCAAAGAAGTAGTTGTAGCCCAGGATGGCGATGATGGCGAAAACGGCGAGTTTGATGAGAAAACCGATCATGTATGCCTCTAAAAGTCAGTGTGGTTGGCGACATCTTTCCCCAGCCCGTTTGACTGTGCAAGCCAACCGCCGGGTTCCTGACGGAAAATTCGCTGTCAGGAATATCCTTCCGCTTCGACCAAGTCATATACCTCTGATTCAGCAAGGAAACCAAGCATGCACGACACCCTGCCGCTATTGCGGAAGACCGATTTCCCCGTGCCGCGACGGCAGCGACTGACCACGTTGCAGGTGAATCTGGGCTATCGCTGCAATCAACGTTGCCTGCATTGCCACGTCAACGCCGGGCCGACGCGGACAGAGATGATGGATGACGCGAATATCGATCTGATTCCCGCCGTGCTGGCGGCGCGCAAGCTGGAAACGCTGGATTTGACGGGTGGTGCGCCGGAACTGCATCCGCGTTTCCGTGACCTGGTGGTCGCCGCGAGGGCATTGGGCGTGCGGGTGATCGACCGCTGCAATCTGACCATCCTGTCTGAGCCGGGCTACGCGGATCTGGCTGATTTTCTTGCGGCGCAGCGGGTCGATGTGGTGGCTTCGCTGCCGTGTTATCTGGAAGACAACGTCGATGGCCAGCGCGGTGAGGGTGTCTATGCGCGCAGCATCGCCGGCCTGAAGCAATTGAACTTGCTTGGCTATGGCCAAGCCGGCAGCGGCCTCGATCTGACCCTGGTCTACAACCCGACCGGTGCATTCCTGCCGCCGGATCAGCTTGGTCTGGAAGCCGCTTACAAGCGCGAACTGTTCGAGCGGCACGGTATTGTGTTCAACCAGTTGTTCACGCTGACCAACATGCCGATTCTGCGATTCGGCAGCACGCTGGTGTCGAAGGGACAGTTCGCGGAATACATGGACCTGCTGAAGCAGAACTTCAGTTTCGCCAATCTGGACAAGGTGATGTGCCGTTCGTTGATCAGCGTCGATTGGCAAGGGCAACTGTTCGATTGTGATTTCAATCAGATGCTGGGATTGACGTTGCAGGGTGAAGCAAAAGCGCGTCCGCATCTGGCCGATCTGCTTAATACCGATTTTGCTGAAGCCCCGATCCAGGTGGCCGACCATTGCTACGGCTGCACCGCCGGACAGGGCAGCAGTTGCGGTGGCGCGCTGAGTGAAGTCGTCCTGGAGCAGGCGGCATGAAACGCTTCTTCGTGGTCGGCGTCATCGCGGCATTGCTGGTCGCATTTTTCGCCTTCGACCTGGTCCGCTTTTTGACTCTGGACGCGCTGAAAGCCAGCCAGCTTACCTTTGCCGCCTGGTATGCCGAATCGCCCTGGCTGGTGGCCGGCGCGTACTTCCTGATCTACATCGCGGTCACCGCGCTTTCGCTGCCTGGTGCGGTGATCATGACGTTGGCCGGCGGCGCGCTGTTCGGGTTGTGGACCGGTCTGCTGTTGGTGTCGTTCGCGTCCAGCATCGGCGCCACGTTGGCCTTTCTGGCTTCGCGTTTCCTGCTGCGCGACTGGGTGCAAAGCCGTTTCGGCAACCGCCTTACCACCATCAATGCCGGCATGGCGAAGGATGGCGCGTTCTATCTGTTCACCTTGCGTCTGGTGCCGGTGTTTCCATTTTTCATCATCAATCTGGTCATGGGCCTGACCCCGATCAAGACGCGCACCTTCTACTGGGTCAGCCAGGTCGGCATGTTGGCCGGTACGGCGGTGTATGTGAATGCGGGTACGCAACTGGCGCAGCTGGAAGGGCTGTCCGGCATCCTGTCGCCGGGGCTGCTCGGCTCGTTTGCGTTGCTCGGTATCTTCCCCTTGCTGGCAAAGAAGGTGATTGGCCTGATGCAGGCGCGCAAGGTGTATGCCGGTTGGATAAAACCGGCGCGTTTCGAGCGCAATCTGGTGGTCATCGGCGCCGGTGCCGGCGGTCTGGTCACGTCGTACATCGCTGCCGCCGTGAAGGCCAAAGTCACACTGATCGAAGGCCACAAGATGGGCGGTGATTGCCTCAACTATGGCTGCGTGCCGTCGAAAGCGCTGATCCGCAGCGCGCGCTTCATGAAGACGGTGCGCGAGGCGGAAGCGCTGGGCATCGCGAACGCCCGCGCCGACGCCGACTTCGGCCAGATCATGGCGCGCGTGCGGAACGTCGTGCATCAGGTCGAACCGCACGATTCGGTCGAGCGCTACAGCAAGCTGGGCGTTGAAGTGATCCAGGGCCATGCCCGCATCACCTCGCCGTGGACGGTGGAGGTGGCAACCGAATCTGGTACGCAGAGTCTGAGCACCCGCGCCATCGTCATCGCCACCGGCGCGGCGCCGGTCATTCCGAAGATTCCCGGCATCGAATTGGTACGCCATGTCACCTCGGACACGATCTGGTCACTGACCGAGAAACCCGAACGCTTGTTGGTGCTCGGCGGCGGGCCGATTGGCTGCGAACTGGCGCAGGCTTTCGCCGGCATCGGCTGCCAGGTCACTCTGCTGGCGCGTTCCGGCATCATGGGCAAGGAAGACGCCGATGCGGTGGCGCTGGTCGAAGACGGTCTCGCCGACGATGGCGTGCGGCTGTTGAAGGGCCTGGAAACGGTTCGCTGCGAGATCGTCGATGGCGAACAAAGATTGATCGTGGCAGGGGAGGAGGGAGAACAGGAGCTGCCGTTCGACGTGCTGCTCTGCGCGACGGGCCGCAAGGCGCGGGTTAGCGGCTTTGGCCTGGAGGAACTCGGCATTCCGCTCGCCAAAGCCGGCACCCTTGAGGTCAACGACTATCTGCAAACCCGCTACCCCAACATCTACGCCTGCGGTGACGTCGCCGGGCCGTTCCAGTTCACCCACACCGCCGCGCATCAGGCCTGGTACGCAGCAGTCAACGCGCTGTTCGCCGGCATCAAGTCATTCAAGGCGGATTACCGCGTCATCCCCTGGGTCACCTTCACCAGCCCGGAAGTGGCGCGTGTCGGGCTGTCGGAAAATGAGGCGAAGGCGCAGGGCATCGCCTATGAAGTCACTCGTTACAACCTCGACGACCTCGACCGCGCCATCGCCGAAAGCGCCGCGCACGGCTACGTCAAAGTGCTGACGCCGCCGGGCAAGGACACGATCCTGGGTGCGACCATCGTCGGTGAACATGCAGGCGAACTGCTGGCGGAATTCACGCTGGCAATGAAACACGGTCTCGGCCTGAACAAGATTCTCGGCACCATCCACCCTTACCCGACCTGGAGCGAAGCCGCCAAATACGCCGCCGGGGAATGGAAGCGGGCGCACGCGCCGAAAGCAGCACTGGTCTGGCTGCAGCGATTGCATGCCTGGAGACGTGGATGAACCCGCAGCCACGCTGGTGTTCCGTAGGATGGGCGAAGCGCAGCGGATGCCTTGGCGGCGGGTTTTGCCGCTTAGGCATCCGGCGTACCAAGAACTGGCGCAGTGCGCCCATCGATTGGCGACGGTTGATGGGCCCGCTGCGCTTGGCCCATCCTACGCGCCCAGCCCTGCGTGAAGGCCGCACTGCCATGGAGTATCTCGGGACATTGAACAAGGTGAACCGCGCTCGATGAAACTGTCGATCATCCTGCCGGCGCTGAACGAAGCCGCCGGCATCGTCGCCACCTTGACCGCATTGCAACCGCTGCGCGCTGCCGGCCACGAGTTGATCGTGGTCGATGGCGGCAGCGTTGATGCCACCGCATTGCTGACCAGCGTCGATGCGGATCAGGTAATCAACAGCGCGCGCGGCCGAGCGCGCCAGATGAATGCCGGTGCGGCGGTGGCGAGCGGCGATGCGTTGTTGTTTCTGCATGCCGATACGCGTCTGCCGACGCAGGCCGACAGCCTGATCGAGCACGCGTTGCAGCATCGGCTTTGGGGCCGGTTCGATGTCGAGATCAGCGGCCGACCGGCGCTGTTGCGGATGGTCGCCGGCATGATGAACCGACGCTCGCGGTTGACCGGCATCGCCACCGGCGATCAGGCGATGTTCATGACCCGCGCCGCCTTTGATGCCGTAGGTGGCTATCCCGAGCAGCCGCTGATGGAAGACATTGAACTCTCGAAACGCCTTAAGCGACTTGGCCCGCCGGCCTGTTTGCGCCAGCAGGTGGTCACTTCCGGCCGGCGCTGGGAACAGCATGGCGTCTGGCGCACCATCCTGCTGATGTGGCGGTTGCGCTTCGACTACTGGCGTGGCGTGCCGGCTGAACGATTGGCGGCGCGCTATCACGCACCGCGCGGCGGCAAGCCATGACAACCACCCGCATCATCCTGTTCGCCAAAGCGCCGATCGCCGGCCGGGTGAAGACGCGCTTGATTCCGGCGTTGGGCCACGAAGGAGCGGCGCTACTGGCACGGCGCATGCTCGATCACGCGTTGAACATCGCCGGCGCGGCGGCTGTCGGCAGTCTGGAACTCTGCGCCAGCCCGTTGCCGACACATCCGGACTGGCAAGGCATTTCGCTTCCCGCCGGCATCGAAACCAGCGATCAGGGCGACGGTGATCTGGGCGTGCGCATGGCCCGCGCCGCGCAACGCGGGCTGGCCGGCGGCCAAAACGTGTTACTGATCGGGGCTGATTGCCCGGCGCTGGGCGCGCAACATTTACGCGCCGCAGCCGCCGCATTACTTGACCACGAAAACCCGTACGACGCCGTGCTGCTGCCGGCACAGGATGGCGGTTATCTGCTGCTCGGTCTGAAAACCCATGCCGCCAGCTTGTTTGAAGACATGCCTTGGAGCACCGCGCAGGTCGCCGAACTGACGTTGCAGCGCATGACGGCGCTGGGCTGGCGCGTCTCCGTGCTGGAGCCGCTGCCCGACATCGACCGACCGGAAGACCTGATTCACCTGCCGGAGGCATTCCGCCCGGCGCATTCCCTCAACGCACCCTAGAAAACCGCCATGCATGAACTCGTCAAAGACTATTACGGCCGCCAGTTGCAGAGCACGGCCGACCTGCGCACTTCCGCCTGCTGCGACGCCAGCCAGATGCCGGAATGGCTGAAACCGCTGTTGGCGCGCATCCACCCGGAAGTGATGGCGCGCTACTACGGCTGCGGCCTGGTCGCGCCGGCGCTGCTGGATGGTTGCCGCGTGCTCGATCTGGGATGCGGCTCCGGGCGCGATGTCTACGCACTGGCGCAGATGGTCGGCGAGACTGGGCGGGTTGTGGGTGTCGATATGACCGAGGAACAACTGGAAGTTGCTGCCAAACATCGCGATTTTCATCGTGAAGCCTTCAGTTATAAGCGCGACAACGTCGATTTCCGCCTCGGTTACATCGAGCGCCTGGATGCGCTGGCTCTGGAAGAAGGAAGTTTCGATGTCGTGGTTTCGAACTGTGTGGTCAACCTGTCACCCGACAAGGATGCGGTGTTGCGCCAGGTGCATCGTTTATTGAAGCCGGGCGGCGAGTTCTACTTTTCCGATGTCTACGCCGACCGCCGGGTGCCCTCGACGTTGCGCAACGACCCGGTGCTGTATGGCGAATGTCTGGGCGGGGCGCTGTACTGGAACGATTTCCAGCATCTGGCGCGGCGACAGGGCTTCGGCGATCCGCGTCTGGTGGAGGATCGCCCGATCGCCATCACCGATCCGGCGCTGGCCGCCCGCACCAACGGCATCCAGTTCCATTCCGCCACCTACCGGCTGTTCAAGCTGGACGAGCTGGAGCGGGATTGCGAGGACTACGGCCAGGCAGTGATCTATCGTGGCGGCATCCCGAACCACGAACGCATGTTCAAGCTGGATAAACACCATGCCATCGAAGCCGGCCGCGTCTTCCCGGTCTGCGGCAACACCTGGCGCATGCTGCACGACAGCCGCTTCCGCGAGCACTTCGAGTTCATCGGCGATTTCAGCCGCCACTTCGGCATCTTCGCCGGCTGCGGTGGCGATTTGCCGTTTGACAGCGCCATTACAAGTCAGAACAACGCTTGTTGTTGAAGATTGTGGCAGGCTGGGTCAGCAATGCGGCCACCCCTGCCCACTTCAATTCACCTCGGCCTGGTCCTGATGTGCGCTTTGCCAACGGGTCAGCGCCACCAGCGTTTGATCGATATCAGGCATCAACTGAAAGTTGGTGCTGGGAGCGGAATGCAGGCGGGCGCAGCCAGCGCCGCCGGCCCAGACTTCCACCTCGCCATCGAGTCGCTGCCGCAGTTCTTCCAGCGCCGGCAGGATACGGCGTTGCGGATAGGCGTTGCTGAACGACAGCGCGACCACGTCGGCGCGATGTGCCTCGGCGGCTTCGACAATATCCTGCACCGGCGTCTGGGTGCCGAGCGAGATGCAATAGGCGCCGCGCAATGACAACACCGCTGCCAGCATCAGCAGGCCGAGGCCGTGTTGTTCATCCGGCAGCGTGGTCAACAAGACTCGCGGTGTGCCCTGATAGTCGGAGAGTTTCGCGATGGTGTCTCGCAACAGCCCCTGCACCGCCTCGGAATAAACATGTTCTTCGTGAATACTGAGTTCGCCACAGGCCCAGGCTTCACCAATGGCATGGTTGAGGGGGGTGAGTGTGTCCTGGACAAAACGTTGAATGCCTTGGCGCATTAATTCGCGATACAGCAGTTGTCGCAAGCCGCTCGGGTCTTGCCGGCGCAGTTTGTCCAGAGTCAGCTTTTCGACGTCGCCGTCATTGACTTTGGCCTGGGGTGTCTGGCTGGCCAGGGCCAGCGCATTCAGGTTTTCATCACTCTCGTTGACCAGACGGGATGGGCGCATTCCCATATCCATCAGCCGTTTGATCAGGCGCAAACGGTCCACTTGAGCCAACGGGTAAGCGCGTTCTCCCAGGTTGTCGCGCAATGGGCTGGGAAAGCCGTAGCGGGTTTCCCATTTCCGCAGGACGTCTTTCGAGAGCCCAGTTTCGCGTTCCACGGCACTGATTGACAACACGGAGTTCAGCGTTTCGTTCATTAATTGTCCTGGACAAATAGATTGACAAGCTATTTTTGTCCATCTATCTTACGTTTAACTCGTTAATTGTCCAGGACATCATCATGAGGTTACAACGTTTGTCCATCTTAAGCTTGCATCCCCATTTCTGGATGTTGCCTTTTGTCATGCTCATTGCGGCAATCCTGAGTGCGCCGGTATTTGCCAAAGAGTTTGCCAAAGAGTTTGCCAAAGATTGTCCACCGCTGTTGCGTCACAGCTTCCCGAGCCTGCAGGACGGCAAGCCGCAGAATCTTTGCCAGTACCAGGGCAAGGTGATTCTGGTGGTGAACACCGCCAGCTATTGCGGCTTCACCGACCAGTACGGCGGGCTGGAGGCGCTGAATCGCAAATACAAGAATCAGGGGCTGGTGGTACTTGGTTTTCCGTCGAACGACTTCGGCAACCAAGAGCCAGGCGACAGCAAGAAGATCGCCACTTTCTGCCGGCTGACTTACAACGTCGAATTCCCGATGCTGGAGAAATCGCATGTTGTCGGAAAACAGCGCAACGCCTTCTACGCCGAGCTGGAGCGGCGCACGCAGCAGAAGCCGGCCTGGAATTTTCACAAATATCTGATCGACCATGCCGGCAAACAGGTGGAAAGCTTCGAATCCGCCGTTGCGCCGGACGACAAGCGCTTGCTTGAGTCGCTGCACAAGATGCTCGACGCGCGCAAGAAACTGGTGCGCAAAACATGATCGACTGGCAATCCGCAGGTTCTGCCTTGCTGGTCATGCTGGTCTTGGCGTTGATCGGCTGGGCGGTGACTGCGCCGCGCCGGAATGTCAATCTGGTGGACAGTCTCTGGTCGATCTTCTTTCTCACCGGCGCACTGGCCTACTTTGCCAGCCTGGCGGAGAACGAACAGGGTCCGCGCGCGTTGTTCGTGCTTGCTTTGCTGGCGCTCTGGTCGCTCCGGCTGAGCCTGCATCTGGCGCGGCGCAACTGGGGGAAGCTGGAGGATCATCGATACCAGGCCATCCGCGCCAACAATTCGCCCGGTTTCGGCTGGAAGAGTCTGTACATCGTGTTCGGTTTGCAGGCGGTGCTGGCCTGGCTGATTGCGTTGCCGCTGTTCGCCGCGATCAGTTCAAACAACCTGACCGACTATCCGCTTGGCATGTTTGATTTGCTTGGCGCTGGCCTGATGCTGTTCGGACTGGTATTCGAGTCGATTGCCGACCGTCAACTGGTTCGTTTCCGCGCCAATCCGGCGAATCGCGGCAAGGTGATGGCGAGCGGTTTGTGGCATTACAGCCGGCATCCCAATTACTTCGGCGAAGCCTGTGTCTGGTGGGGTTTCTGGCTGATCGCGCTGGCCAGCGGCGCGGCCTGGACGGTGATTTCGCCGTTGCTGATCACCTTCCTGTTATTGCGCGTTTCCGGCGTTGCGATGATGGAGAAAAACATGGCCGATCGGCGTCCGGCCTATCGCGACTACATCGCCCG